>CAYOJP010000063.1:5504-16293 GCA_964404305.1 uncultured Gammaproteobacteria bacterium | reverse complement strand
GCAGGACGCGCGCGACCGAGCGATACATGGACGTACTCGAGCGAGTCGCGGCGGCCCCGCCCGGCATCGGCACCGGCCGGAGTAATCGACATTCTTGCTCTGCTATTCAGCGCCCCCGGGCACATTACGCTGGCGCGGAACCGCTCCCCGCGTGAGGGGTTCCGCGCGCGGCAGTGCGCTGCTCAACCGCCAGCGGCCCCGTCCAGACTGGCGAGCGCCGTGCGCGCCTGCTCGATGCCGCGGAACGTCTGGCCGCTGTCGACCGCGCGCCGCAGGTGGTCGCCGGCCTCGTCCCTGCGACCCGCCCCCAGCAGCGCCATGCCGAGGTGGTACCGGACCTCCACCGCGGCCGGCGCCGTCGCGTGCGCCTGCTCCAGCGCCGCGACTGCCGCGGCATGGTCGCCGCGCCGGTACGCAACCCAGCCGATGGTGTCCAGCTGCGCGGCGCTCGTCGTTCCCGCCAGTCGTGCCGCCAGTTCGCCGGCCCGCTCGAGGCTGGCGGGATCGGCCCGGTATTCCGCCAGCAGCATGGCGAGGTTGTTGATCGCGTACGGCGTCTCGGGAGCGTCGCGCAGGACGGTTTCGTACAGCTCGATGGCGGCCTCGTGCTGCCCGCGCTGCTCCAGCACGAGCGCCAGCTCGGTGACCAGCGCCGGTGCGCCGTCGGTCGCCTCGATGCCGCGGCGGAAGGCCGCGACCGCCTCGGCGTGCCGCTCGTCGACCAGCCAGGACTGCGCGATGTTACGGTGCAGGACGGCCGACGCCGGCTCCAGCGCCAGCGCCGAGGCGAACTGCGCGCGCGCCTCCGGCGTGCGGCGCGCGAGCAGCAGCAGTTCGCCCTTGAGGTTCATCGCCGCGACGTTCGCGGGATTGGCGGCGAGCGCCGCGTCGACGCGCGCCGCCGCGGCGTCGGGCTGCTGCAGGGCGAGCTGGCTGCGCACGATGCCGGACAGCGGCTCGACGGCGGCCGGCGCCCGCTCGAGTGCCGCTTCGAAAGCCGCGATGCTCTGCGCGTAGCGCTCGCGCGCCTGCTCGATCAGGCCCTGCAGGTAGTACCCCATCGCGTGGTCGGGGTAGCCGTCCCGCAGCCGCCGCGCGGTCGCCTCTGCGGCGTCCCAGCGCCCGCTGCGCGCGTACAGTTCGACCAGCGCCTGCTGCGAGCGGAAGTCGTCCGGGGTCCGCTCGAGTGCCGCTTCGAGCAGGCCCACCGCGCCGTCCGGATTGCCCTGCGCCAGCAGCAACTGCAGCAGCGCGGTCCGCACGTCGGCGTCGCCGGGGTTCGCATCCACCGCCCGCTGCAGGGCGTCGCGGGCGAGCTCGGTTTCGCCCGCGGCCAGGTGGGCCCGCGCCAGCAACTGCAGCAGCCGCGCCGAGCGCGGCTCGTCCCGCAGGGCCGTGCGCAGATCCGCGATCGCCGCGGCCGGATCGCGGCGGCCCAGGGCCAGGCCCGCCCGCAGCGTGAGAGCCTCGACATCGCGGCTGTTGGCCGCCAGCACCTCCTCGAGCAGCGCAGCCGCCTCCTCGGGGCGGCCCTGGCGGGCGGCGAGGGCCGCCAGCCGGGTGCGGGCAGTGAGGCCGCTCGGCCCCGTCTCGTCCAGCGCGATGATGCGCCGGTACTGCTCTTCCGCCTGCGCCGTGCGTCCCTCCAGCGCGTGCAGTTCGGCGAGCGCGAAGCGGCTCTGGTGATCGCGCTCGTCATGCGCGAGGTAGCCTTGGAGCAGTCGCCCGGCTTCGTCGTTGCGCTGCCGGGAGACGAGGAACCGCACCAGCGCCAGCCCGGCCTCGGCGGACTCGGGGTGCTTCGCCGTCGCCTCCCGGTACAGCCGCTCGGCCTCGTCGTGGCGGTCCATCTGCAGGTAGTACGCCGCCAGCCGCAGCGTGTGGGTGACCGACGCCGGGTGCCGGCGCGCCAGTTCGGCGAGCTCGGCCGCGGCCGCGTCCCGTTCCCCGCGGTCATGCAGCAGCTGGGCGAGTATGACCCGCAGCGAATCGTCGTCGGGCTGGCGTTCGATGCCGGCCCTCAGCACCGCCAGGGCCTGCTCGCCCTCGCCCTCGCCTTCCCGCACCTGCAGCGACGCCAGCAGCGCAACCGCCCGCGCATTGCCCGGCGCGAGGGCCAGCGCCGCCTCGGCATCGGCCCGCGCGGCGGCGACATCGCCCGCCCGCGCGCGCAGCGCCCCGCGGACCGCGAGCGCGCCGGCATTGTCCGGCTGCAGTTCGAGCGCCCTGGCGACCTGCTCCTTCGCCTGCTCGTCGGCGTTGCCGATCAGCATGAGTTGCGCGGCGGCGACCCGCGCCTCCACGTGTGCCGGATCGAGCTCCACCGTCGCCAGGTAGTTCTGCGCGGCACCACGCCATTCCGCCAGCCGCTCCAGCGTCTGCGCCAGCCGGAACCGGCCCTCCACGTGCTTCGGATCGATCTGCAGCACGTTCTGGAACTCGACCCGCGCCTTCTCGAAGTTGCCCGCGGCGAACTGTTCGCGACCCTTCTCCAGGTACTTCGCCTTGCGCCCCTCGGCGCCGCCGCAGGCGGCGAGACCGGCAATCACCAGTGCGAGCAGCGCCACGCGGGCCGGGCGCGGAAATGACGCGATCATCGATGCCAATCTCCAGACGCGCGCCGCGCTCGCGCGGCCGCCTCGATAGTCGAACTGAACCGGCGCTGCCTCACGACCACCCGTGCAGCGCGATGAGCCCGAGCGTGACGAGCAGTGCGAACCGGAACCGGTCCGCCCCGCCCTCGTTCCGGCTGAGCAGGTACTCGCAGGCGTAGAACATCACGATCAGCCTGGCGACCGTGTCGCCGGCCAGCGGCCCGTGCCCGCCGATGTCGGGCAGGGCCGGCAGCGCGAGCGCGACGAACACGATCAGGAAATCGAGCGGCGTCGCCCGGAAGACCCGGTTGCGGCCGAAGCGGAACGCCGCGGCGAGTGCGAGCACCACGGCGATGAACAGGCCGTCGACGACCCAGCGCAACCGCACCGGCAGGTCCGCGTCGTTCTGCAGCAGGAACACCACGATGCTGCCCGTGAGGTAGAGGGCGGCACGCTCGGCGACTACGAGCGGCCGTCCGTGTCGCAGGAACGCGGTGCCCAGCAGCAGCGCGGCCATGCCCGCCACCAGCCATTCGAGATCGACCGGCACGGCCGCGCCGCCGGCCAGGGCGACCGCGCACCACACCAGCCCGGCGGCCAGGCACACTGCCTGCGCGCCGCGCTCGACCACGCCTTCGTCGCGCAGGCTCCGTACCCGCCGTCGCAGGGCCGAGCGCGACTCCGCGGTCGCCGGCGGGCGCAGGCGCCAGCCGGAGCGGGTCGCCACCGCGAAGAACCCCGCGATCCCGGCGAACACCGCCGCATAGACCCCGAGCACGGTGCCGTCGGCGTGATAGCGCAGCAGGTAGCCCAGGCTGACGAGCAGCGCCTGCGCGACGTAGATGGCGAGCACCGCCTCGTAGTGGTCGAACCCCAGGGCCAGCAGCTTGTGATGGGTGTGGTTCTGGTCGGGGCGGAACGGGGAGCGCCCCTCGCGCAGCCGCTGGCTGATGACGAGGAAGGTGTCGATGACCGGCAGCCCGATCAGCAGCAGTACCACCGCCGGGCTCAGCGCGGGGTTCGACCGCTGGGTGAGCAGCACCGTGAACACCGCGACCGAGTAGCCCAGGAACTGGCTGCCGGCATCTCCCATGAACACCCGCGCCGGGTAGGTGTTGTAGCGCAGGAAGCCCACGACGCTCCCCATCACCGCGAGCGCCAGCACCACCAGCACGTGGTCTCCCGCGAGCCACGCGAGAACCACGATGCCGCCCAGGCTGAGCAGCGCCGCCCCGCCCGCCAGGCCGTCCAGCCCGTCGGCGAGATTGATCGCGTTGGTCACGCCGATCAGGGCGAAGACCGTGAACGGCCAGGCCAGGCAGTCCGGCAGCGGCTCCTGCAGCAGCGGGAAGCCGCGGATCACGACCTCGCCGCCGAACACGATGACGAGCACCGCGGCCAGCTGCCCGAGGAACTTCGCCCGGTAGCCGAGCTGGCGACGATCGTCCCACACGCCGAACGCGAGGATGAGCGCGGCACCCGCGAGGTAGGCGAGCACCGCCCGCTCGTCCATCAGCCACAGGATCACCGGCAGGCACGTCCCGGCGATGATCGCGATGCCGCCGACACGGGGCATCGGCGCCGCGTGCAGCTTGCGCGCGTCGGGCCGATCGACGATGCGCAGCCACTCGGCCGAGGCCATGAGCGGCGGGATGAGCACCATCGAGACGAGCAGCGCGACGATGAACGTGGACAACGCGGTCACCTTACCGTTACTCGGGAATGTGGCCCGCGAGCGCCGGCAGCGCCAGGGCGGCGAAGGCGGCGAGTCGGCGATCGGCGACCTCGAGGCCGGCGCGCGGATCGACCGGCGTCACGAGGCGGACCAGGGCGCCGTCGCTGCGATTGCGCGTCAGGGAGTCCTGGAAGATGTACCACTTCACCAGGTACTCGTTGGTGACGATCCGTCCGCGCTGCTGGAACCAGTAGTAGACGAGCTGGCGGGTGTCGCCCATCGAGATGACGGCACGGGCGACGTTCAGCGGTCCGCCGCCATGGGACACGCCGGGCACGGCGTGCCGGGCGAGGCTCTCGATCCTCCAGCCGCCCCCGGGCATGCACGAGCGGGGCGAATGCGCCGACTGGCCCTTGCGCTGCGAGGCGTACCACGCCGCGTACAGGTTGACGCGGCCCGCGTCCGGCGCGACGTAGTCCGCGAGCAGGTAGTCGTCGAGCCGCAGGGCCCGCACGTACGCGTCCCCCAGCGTCGCCGCCGTCCCGTTCCAGTCCCCCAGGGTCGACGGGAAGGCGGAGAAGGCCTGCCGCGCGAGTGGCGTCTCGACGCGCTCGTCGACCAGCGTCGCCAGCACGAGCGCCGGCAGCAGCAGCGCCAGGGCGACGTAGGCCTGCGCCGGCAGCCGGCGGGACCGCGTCGTCGCGGCCGGGCGCCGCGACGGCGGCTCGATTCCGAACGCCTCGCCGAAGGCGCGCCGGTCCCCGGTCACGAGCATGAGCAGCCGCATCTCCAGCAGCAGGAGCGCGAAGCAGGCCATGAACACCAGCCAGCCCTCGAAATCGTGCAGGAAGCCCTCCGCCATCGAGCGTCCATGGCGGTCGACGAGATAACCGATGACCCCGATGCGGAAGCTGTTCATGACCAGGGTGAGGGGCGCGGCGGATACGAACACCAGTACCCGCTGCCACAGCGGCGCGCGGAACAGGTACGCGGCGATGAACGCCAGCGCCGTCAGCGGAAACAGGTAACGCAACCCGCTGCACGCCTCGACGACCTGCAGCCGCATGCTGCCGAGGTCGATGACGTTGCCTTCGAGGAACACGCTGATCCCGAACAGCCGGATGAACCACACGCCCAGCTCGGAGGACCACAGCTGGAGCTGCTGGGACAGCCCGTTGTAGAGATAGGCCGGCAGCGGCACGACGAAGAACAGCACGGCCACCGGGACCGCGATCAGCGCGTAGGGCCGCGGGCCCATGAAGGCGAGCAGGGTCCCCCAGATGACGAGCAGGAACCCGTACTGCATCAGCGTGTAAATCGCGCTCAGCTCGCCGGCGATGCCCAGCAGCAGGCCGGCGGCGACGATGCCGACACCCGGCCACGAGCCGTCGAACGGCAGCGCGCCGAGCTGGGGTGCCCGTTGCCAGACGAGATAGGCGGCCACGAGCGGCACCAGCGTCCCGTGGCTGTACTCCTCCGACGACCAGGCGCCGACCATCGGCGCGATGCCGTCGTAGAAGGCCAGCACGGCGAGCGCGGCGGCGGTAGCCAGCGCCGTCCAGCCGCGGGGACCGTAGGCCCAGGTCTCGCTGTCGGGCTCGGCCCGCGTACGCATCTCAGGCACCGGAGTCGCTCTTCGCAGGTCCGCACTCGTGCAGTGTCCCGGGCCGTCCGGCGCTGCCCGGTGCAGGCGCGTCAGTGCCGGTCCGCGCGGCAGTACCGTGCGTGGACGGCCGCGTCAGGTCTACCGGGTCGGGTGCCGCAGGGCTCGCCCGCCTGCGGCGGTCGCGACTTCGCCGGCGCACGCCCCGTCGACGTACGCAAGGGTAGGCGCTTTGTATTGCACTACGGTGACATGCCGGGCGCGGGGCACCGGCGGTGGCCCGCGGGTCGCGAGCGCACTTGGGGATGACCGCGTGTGCCGGTGCCGGTCGCGGTGACCGACACTTGCGCTCCACTGGTCAGCGCAGGAGCAACGTACCCGAGCGAGTCGCCGCGGGCCTGGCGGCACCGGCACGAGACGGCCCCGGGCTCCACGCGGAACGCCGGTCCCCCGGCGATTCAGGGTTGCGGCGGCGTGGTCAGCTCGACGTTGCGCTGCGCGAGGCGCTCGATCAGGCCGTCGAGGCCGAACTGCGAGATCTCGGAGGAGAAGCTCGCGCGGTAGTTGGTGACCATGCTGATGCCTTCGACGCTCACGTCGATCACCTTCCACGCCGCGCCGTCCCAGAACACGCGGTAGCCGACGTCGACCTGGGTGCCGTCGGGGCGCTTGAACTTCGATGGCACCTGCACGACCTTGTCGCCCGCCTGGCCGTGGACTTCGCCGATCACGACCGGTGCGGTCGGCACGTCGTTGGTCTTGAGCCATTCGGAGAGGGCGGTCGTGTAGAAGCGGATCACGAAGCCGCGGAACTCGGCCTCGAAGCGCGTCCTCTGGTCGGGCGTGGCGGTGCGCCAGTGCTTGCCGAGGACCAGCCGCGAGGCGCGCCCGAAATCCACGTGCGGCAGCAGGATGCGATCGACCAGGTCCTGGATGCCGGCCTCGTCCTTGCGGAAATCATCGGCCCGCATGGCCGCCAGCAGCGACTCCGCCACCTCCGTGAGCAGCGACTGCGCGGCACGCGGATCGCCGGTCGCGGCTGCCGCGCCGGCCGCGGCCAGCAGCGTCACCGCCAGCAGGAGGGTGGAGAAACGGCTCGTCAGTGCGCGCATGTCGGGCTCCGGTCGGGCGGCACCCCTCGGGGTCGTGGCGGGGCGGCGCGCATTATAGCGTCAGCGCAGGCTCCCGGACCGCAACCGCCGTCACGCCTGGCTTGCCATTGGCCTCGCGACTGCCCCACCCTGTTACGGGAACGGCAGCCCGCACCGTGAGCGCCTCCTCGCCCTCGCCTCCCTCCCGCCGCCAGGTGCTCGCCTGGGCGTTGTACGACTGCGGCAACTCGGCCTTCGCCACGGCCGTCATCGCCGGGTTCTTCCCGGTCTTCTTCAAGGAGTTCTGGAGCGCGGGCGCCGACGCGACGCAGAGCACCTTCCGGCTGGGACTCGCCAACTCGGTGGCCAGCCTGGCGGTGCTGCTGGTCGCGCCGCTGCTCGGCGCCCTCGCCGACCGCGGGGCGCTGAAAAAGGCCTTCCTGGCGGCCTTCACCCTCCTCGGCGCCGCCGCGACGGCCGCGCTTGCCACCGTCGGCAGCGGCGGCTGGCCCGCGGCGGCCGTCCTGTACGTCGCGGCGGGCATCGGCTTCGCCGGCGCGATGATTTTCTACGACGCCCTCATCCTCGATGTCGCCGCGCACGATCGCCTCGATGCGGTCTCGGGCCTGGGCTACGCGGTCGGCTACCTCGGCGGAGGCGTGTTCTTCGCCGCTTGCGTCGCCGCGACCCTGTGGCCGGCGGCCTTCGGCCTGCCGGATGCGTCCGCCGCGGTGCGCGCCAGCTTCGTGCTGACGGCGCTGTGGTGGCTCGCCTTCAGCCTGCCGCTGCTCGCCACCGTGCGCGAGCGGGCAGACGGCCCGCCCCTGCCGGCCGCGCAGGCGGCGCGGGGCGCGTGGACGGGATTTCGCGCCACGCTGCACGACCTGCGCACGCGCCGGCCGATCCTGATGTTCCTGCTGGGCTACTGGCTCTACATCGACGGCGTCGACACCGTCATCCGCATGGCCGTGGACTACGGGCTGGCGCTCGGGTTCGAGGCGCGCGACCTGATCGCGGCCCTGCTGCTCACGCAGTTCATCGGTTTCCCGGCCGCGCTCGCCTTCGGCTGGCTCGGCGGCAGGATCGGCGCGCGCACGGGCATCCTGCTCGCGCTGGCCATCTACGCCGGCGTGACGATCTGGGCGTACTTCCTGACCGCGGCGTGGCAGTTCTACGCGATCGCTGCGACGATCGGACTCGTGCAGGGCGGCGTGCAGTCTCTCAGCCGCTCGCTGTACGCACGGCTGATCCCGCCCGCTTCGGCTGCCGGCTACTTCGCCTTCTACAACCTGCTCGGCAAGTTCGCCGCGGTGATCGGGCCGCTGCTGATGGGCTCGGTCGCCGCGCTCACCGGCGACACCCGCACCTCGATCCTGTCGCTGCTGCTGCTGTTCGGCGGCGGGGCGTGGTTCCTGCTGCGGGTGGATCTCGCGTCGCGGCCACCTGAACGCGAGAGACGCTGAACGGGGCCGGATCCGGGCGGATCCGGCCCCCGTCCCACGGTCCGACGGACGGACGGGCCGCCGGGCGTAACACCCCGTTGCCGAGCGACACCCCCGCCGTCCTGGCGTCGTTGCTGTGGTCGGTTTCGGCGGCGCGCCCCGCCGCCGCCGCCGCTGCCGTCGCCGTCGGGCCGTAGTCCGGATCGGTCAGGTTCGCGGACAGGTGGTAGCGAACGTCGGCGCCGAGCGTGATGCCGGGCATGAACTCGTAGTCGAGGCCCGCGCCGAACTGCACGCCGACATCCAGGTAGTTGGTGCTGTCGGACGGCGGCGAGATCACGTTGACGTCGAAGCCCGCCGGGATGATCCACGGCCGCAGCTTCGAGCCCTCCATGAACTTCAGCTTCGGCGAGGCGCTGACGGTCAGCATCATCAGGTTCTCCTCGCCCTTGATGTTCGTGCAGTTCACCGGACCCGCGCCGATGCCCAGCTCGTTCAGCAGCAGGCACTCGGCCACCGGTCCGACCAGGTGGGCGTCCTCGCCGCCGAGGCTGCGGAACTCGACGCCCAGCTCGGCGATCGTCCACACGCCGGGCAGCAGGCCGAGGGTGTCGCGCGAGAGCAGGAAATCGAAGCCGGCGCCGAAGTACCAGCCGTCGTCGCTCGTGTTGTTGATGGCCGGCAGGCCAATCGCGCCCGGCACGTTGATCATGTCGGTGAACGCGCCGTTCGACCGGTCCTCGGACAGGGTGGCGTAACCGCCGCGGAAGAATACGCGGTTCCCGATCACCTTCTGTGCCGCCGGGGCCGACTCGACCTTCGCGACGCGTGTCTCGATCTCCTGCACCTTCTGCGTCTGCTTCGGCTCCTCGGCCGCGACCTTGGCGAGTTCCGCCCGCAGGGCCTGCATCTCGCGCTCCATCTGCTCGAGGCGCTGTTGCAGGGCTGCAACGTCCACCTCGGCGCTCGCGCCCGCACAGGCGGCCAGCAGGCCAGCGGCCAGGGCGGTGCGTACGAATACCGGTCGATTCTTCATGGTCTGTCCCTTCATCACGGATTGGGCGGTTGCTCGGATGTGCCAATGCGAGGGCAGTGTCAGGCCGCGGGCAGGCGCAGGCTTGATCCGGATCAAGCCGGTGCGCCGGTCCCGATTGAGGCAGATCAGCGACGCGCGCAGACGCGCGCGTGGCTGGTGCGCGACGGGCATTGCGCTACGGCCGCGTGCGCAGGGGACCCTGACCGCCCGGCCGCCGGCGCCGGGGGGCGGGTGGACTCAGGGCAGCAGGACGAGCGCGCCGGACGTGGCGCGGGACTCGATGGCCGCATGGGCGGCCCCCGCCTCGCGGAGCGGGTAGCGCGCATGGATCCTGACGTCGAGGATGTCGTGGGCCACGTCATGGAAGGTTGCCTGGGCCAGCGTCAGCAACTGCTCGCGCGTCCGCGTCGCGGCATACAGCGACGGACGCACGAAGTACTGCGAGGTGAGCAGGTCCAGCTTCATCAGTTCCAGCGGCGGCGGCATGCCGCTGGCGATGCCGAACAGCGCGAAGGTGCCGGTCGGCGCGAGGCAGCGCAGGGAGGCGTCGAAAGTGTCCTTGCCGACCGAGTCGTAGACGACGTCGACGCCCTCCCCCCCGGTCGCCGCGAGCACGCGCTCGGCGAAATCGCCGGCGCCGTACACGAGCGCGTGATCGGCCCCGTACCCGGCGACGATCGCGGCCTTCTCCGGCGTGCCGGCCACGGCGAAGACCTCGGCGCCCAGGTGCACGGCGAGTTGCACGCACAGCAGCCCGGTCGCGCCGGCGGCGGCGTGGACGAGAACGCGGGTGCCCTGCGCCACCGGGTAGGTCTGCGTCATGAGGAACTCGGCGGTCATGCCCTTCAGCATGCAGGCGGCCGCGATGTCGTCCGGGATCTGGATCGGCACCGGGTACAGGCGCGCGACGGGCCAGTTGCGGGCCTCGCTGTAGCTGCCCAGCTGCGGGCCGATCGAGCCGACGCGATCGCCGGGCCGGACCTCGTCGACGCCCGGCCCCACCGCCTCCACGATCCCGACGAACTCCGCGCCGGGCACGAACGGCAGCGGCGGCGTGGGATACCACCCCTGCCGCATGCCGACCTCCAGCATGTTCACGCCGATGGCGGCATGCCGCACGCGCGCCTCGCCCGGCCCTGGCGGGGGCAGGTCGATGTCCATCCATTCGAGGACCCGGGGATCGCCGTACCGGGAGATCATCATCGTCTTCGTCATGTCGGGTTCCCTGGAATTGGAGGACAGCCGGCGTTGCACGTCGTCGTGACGGCGGCGGGACGCGCGCCCGGCGCCGCCGCACGGCGGGCCGTGCATTGTAAACATCGGGGCACGCCCGTGGATCACCTCGGCT
>CAYOJP010000063.1:1599-5404 GCA_964404305.1 uncultured Gammaproteobacteria bacterium | reverse complement strand
GCCCCGCGGGCCTCTGCTAGACTTGCGCCGCCCTCGACCGCGAGGAGTTCCGCATGCCGCAGCGCCTACGCATCCGCACCCTCCTCGCCAGCGATGCCCCGCGCGCGTCCGTCGAGGTGCGCGGCTGGGTCCGCACCCGCCGCGACACGAAGGAGTTCTCGTTCCTCGAGGTCAACGACGGCTCGTGCCGGACCAACCTGCAGGTGATCGCCGACGCTGCGCTGCCCAACTATGCCGAAGTCGTGCACCGCGCCGGCACCGGCGCCGCCGTCGCCGTGCGCGGTGAGCTGGTGCCCTCCCCGGCGCAGGGCCAGCGCTGGGAACTGCGGGCCGACGCCATCGACGTCATCGGCGCCGTCGATCCCGACTACCCGCTGCAGAAGAAGCGCCATACCGACGAGTTCCTGCGCACCATCGCGCACCTGCGGCCGCGCTCGAACAAGTACGGTGCCATGGCGCGGCTGCGCTCGCGGCTGTCGTACGCCATCCACCGCTTCTTCCAGGAGCGCGGTTTCCATTACGTGCACACGCCCATCATCACCGGCTCGGACTGCGAGGGTGCGGGCGAGATGTTCCGGGTCACGACCTTCGACCTCGGCGCCGTGCCCCGGCGCGAGGGCGCGATCGACTGGAACGAGGACTTCTTCGGCCGCGAAGCCAAGCTGACGGTGTCCGGCCAGCTCGCGGTCGAGACCTACTGCATGGCGGTCGGCGACGTCTACACCTTCGGGCCGACCTTCCGCTCGGAGAACTCGAACACCAGCCGCCACGCGGCGGAGTTCTGGATGATCGAGCCGGAGATGGCCTTCGCCGACCTGGACGACGACCAGGATCTCGCCGAGGCCATGGTCAAGGACCTCATCCGCTTCGCGCTCGACGACTGCCGCGAGGACCTGGAGCTGTTCGCGAAGTTCGTCGAGCCCGGCCTCATGGCCCGGTTGCAGAACGTGCTCGGGCACGAGTTCGTGCGCCTCGCCTACACCGAGGCGGTCGACATCCTGCGCGCCTCCGGCGAGCGCTTCGAGTTCGAGGTCGCCTGGGGCCGGGACCTGCAGTCCGAGCACGAGCGCTACCTGACCGAGAAGCACTTCGGCAAGCCGGTCATCCTTCGGGACTACCCGCGCGACATCAAGGCGTTCTACATGCGCGGCAACGACGACGGCCGCACCGTCGCGGCGATGGACGTGCTGGTGCCCGGCGTCGGCGAACTGATCGGCGGCAGCCAGCGCGAGGAGCGCCACGACCGGCTAGTCGCCCGCATCGAGGAGATGGGCTTCGACCGTGCCGAGTACTGGTGGTACCTCGATACCCGCCGCTACGGCGGCTGCCCCCACGCCGGCTTCGGCCTGGGCTTCGAGCGCTTCCTGATGTTCCTGACCGGGGTGTCCAACATCCGCGACGTGCTGCCGTTCCCGCGGACGCCCAAGCACCTGGAGTTCTGAGCGCCCGGCTCGCGGACGCACTGGACGCGAGAAGCCTCGGGGAAACCCGGGGCGCGCACCCGGTTTCCCGACTCCGGCAGTCGGGATCTGCCTCATGCTTCAATCTAGAAAACCATTCATGTTATAAGAAATACTATATAAATATCATATAATTGTGCTCTATTCCTTAATCAATTTCTCATTCAAGAGCGGCCCTTGGCCGGCCGCCGCTCAGCCGCTGGCGTACGCGGCGGCAAGCGCCGCGTAGACATCCTCGCGGTAGGTCTCGCGGTCGGGATCGAGCCTCGCGAGCAATTCGGCGAGGTGCACGTTGTCCTCCCGCCCGTCGTGCCACTGCTTGCGGTAGGTGCCGTCGCGGTAGCCGTGGTCCTGGCGGAAGATGTTGAGGACGTTCTTGCCGACGTAGCTGCGGTACAGGTCGTCGAAACCGCGTCCGAGCGCCGCGAGCAGCGTCGGCACGACCTCCACGGCGAAGGCCCGCTCCTCGAGCGCCGCCCGCGCGAGTTCCTCGACGTCGGCGAGGAAGCCCTGGCTGGGCCAGGGCGCCAGCCATTCCGCGGCAATGCCGGCGGCCGGCGCCTGCGGCAGCTCGTCCCGGCGGATCCGCAGGCTCAGTCCGAAGTGCCAGATGTCGACGATTTCCAGCACGGCCTGCTCGACGTCCGGCGGGCCGGCATGCTTCCACCACTTCCAGCCGCCGTAGTGATCCATCAGCTCGGCGCACTCGATCCAGATCGCCCGGTACCACTGGCGATCACGGTCGAGCCAGTCGGCGTCGACCCGCCGGTTCATGTCGTCCTGCAGGGCCAGCATGACGCCGACCTTGCGGGTCAGGGCATCGCTGAGATCGGCGTGCGTGGGCATGGGGGGCGCGGCTCCGGGCGGGGTCAGGACGGCGCGGCAGCGTACCCACCGGGTCGCGGCGGACGCAATGGCCCGGACCTCCCGAGGTTGCATCGAAATGAGCGGTTGATCTATCCGATAATTTCTCCGATAGTCTACGCACCATGCGGGCCGCCGTGCCCGCGCCTCGCGGCCCAGAGCCGCCCCGGAGGAGCCCGACGCCATGATCCGACCGTCCGCCGTTCCCCTGCCCGAGATCACCCTGACCCCGACCATCCGCAGCCTGCTCGATCAGCTCGGGCCTTCGGATGGCGACCGCAGCGACGCGCTGTCGCTGCCCCCGGCCTGCTACACGTCGGAGGAATGGTTCGAGTTCGAGCGGCGCGCGGTGTGGGACCGGGAATGGCTCTGCGTCGGCCACACCGGCAACCTGCAGAACCCGGGCGACTACTTCCGCGTGAACATCAACGGCGATCCGCTGCTCGTTCTGCGCACGCTGGAGGACGAGGTGCGGGTGATGTCGGCGGTGTGCACGCACCGCGGCCACCTGCTGGGCGACGAACGCGGCAACGGCCGCACCTTCACCTGCCCGTTCCACGGCTGGACCTTCGGCAACGACGGCGACCTGCTGGCCGCGCCCGAGATCGAGGACACCATGCCGCTGTCCGTGCTCAAGCACGGCCGCTGCCTGCCGGTGCTGCGCACCGAGATCTGGAACGGCTTCATCTTCGTGAACATGGACGGCAAGGCGCAGCCGCTGGCGCCCCGCCTGCAGACGATCACGGGCGAAGTCGCCAACCACCACATGAGCGACATGATCGCGGTGCCCGAGGCCGAGTGGGCGGGCAACCCGTGGAACTGGAAGTTCATGCACGAGAACGCGATCGAGCCGCACCACACGCGCTACCTGCACCACGGCGTGCACGACTTCGCGCCCTCGCGGCTGGCGACCTTCTTCGACTGGCGCGATGACGACGACGGCGCGATCTTCCACCCGACCGGCTTCACGCACCTGGACGGCGGCTTCAACATCGCCACCAAGTGCCTGTTCCCGCCGGTGGCCACCCTCACCGAGAAGGAGCGCCAGCGGGTGATGTTCTGCGTGGTGCCGCCGAACCTGTTCTTCGGCGCCCAGCCCGACTGCGTCTTCTACTACATCCTCTCCCCGCAGGGCGCGAACAAGGTGACCATCCGCGTGAGCCTGCTGCTGCCGAAGTCGAGCCGGCTGGTGGCGAACTTCGACCTCAAGCTCAAGGAGACGATCGGCGGCGTGCAGATCTTCAACGACCAGGACACGGTCGCGAATTCCCTCACGCACCAGGGCCTGCGCTCGCGCTTCGCCACGCGCACGTTCTACGCGCCCAAGGAGCGCACGCTGCCGCAGTTCAACACCTGGCTCATCAAGCGCTACCGCGCCTACGCGAAGGAACTGGAGGCGGCCGCCGGCCGGCAGTCCGCGCGGGCAGAGGCGACCGCATGAGCGGGGAACTTCAGGAAATCAAGGCGCTGCTGCTCGAGAT
>CAYOJP010000063.1:0-1499 GCA_964404305.1 uncultured Gammaproteobacteria bacterium | reverse complement strand
GAGGCGACCGCATGAGCGGGGAACTTCAGGAAATCAAGGCGCTGCTGCTCGAGATCCGCGGGGCCGTCACGCGCCTGGAAGATACCGAGGCGATCAAGAAGCTGATCGTGTCCTATGCGCGCGGCTGCGATGTCGGCAACGACCCGGAGAAGATCGGCCCGCTGTTCGCCATCGACGCCACCTGGGAATGCGAGGGTTTCGGCCTGTACGAGGGTCGCGACCGGCTCGCCGCGGGCCTGAAGGGCATCGCGGGCGAGAAGATCTGGTGGTCGCTGCACTACATGATTTCGCCGCAGATCGAGATCGCCGCCGACGGCCACAGCGCCACCGCTTTCTGGTACCTGTGGGAATCCGCGACAATCCCGCACGAGGACACCGGCGAGGCCGAACCGTGCTGGATCGGCGGCACGTACGACTGCGACCTGGTCAAGACCGGCGGCAACTGGCTGTTCAAGCGCATGCACCTGCGCCTGAACATGGCGAGCGCGGCCGCGGAGGGCTGGGTGCGCAAGCGCTTCCCGCATGGCAACGCCAACCAGCCCTATTTCGAGGACTTGAAGCCCGGGCGCTACCTGTGGTGCTCGTGCGGCAAGTCCGCGAAACAGCCCTTCTGCGACGCCGCCCACAAGGGCACGACGGCGACGCCGGTGCGCTTCGAACTCACGGAGAAGAAGCTCGCCGTGCTGTGCGGCTGCAAGCGCACGCTGACGCCGCCATACTGCGACGGCACGCACCTGGGGCTCGATCTCGGCGCCTTCCCCCCGGTCAAGTCATGAACGCCGAACGCCAGGAGCAGCCGGCGGCGGACACCGCGCCGCCGGCACTTCCCTTCGATGACCTGCACCGGGAGTCGCACCTGTCCCGCACCAGGCCGGAGGCGACGCTGTGCGACTTCGAGTTCGCGCTGCATCACGTCATCGAGGCGTTCCGGCGCTGGAGCGAATCGGTGCATGCGCTGGTCGGTGACACCCCGTTGCCGCTCCAGGACGTGTCGGTGCTGCAGCTTCTGCGCATGCGCGACCGGCCCAAGACCACCGCCGAGGTCGCGCGTGCGCTGAACCGCGAGGACCTGGCGAACGTCGTCTACAGCCTGCGCAAGCTCGAGCGCCTGGAACTCGCGCAGCGCCTGCCGGACCTGCCGCAGCGACAGACCACCTACGCCGTGACCGAGCGCGGCCGCGCGGTGACCGACGCCTATGCCGACCTGCGCCGCCGCGTGTTGCTCAAGTCGCTGGAAGGCATGCCCGACCTGCAGGCGCAGATGGATGCGGCCACGCGCCTGCTCACGCTCATGACCGGGCAGTACGACTACGGTGCCAGGCGGGCGGAGATGTACCGGCCCGCCGCAACGACGACCGGCAACGGCACGACGCCAGACGCAGCGCCCCAAGACTGACGACCGCGCCCGGGCCAGCAGCGCCCTGCAGGGCCGCGTCGCTAGCGCCGCGCGTTCCGTCGCGGTGGAAAGTACCACCATGCCGCGACCACGAGCAGCGCAA
>CAYOJP010000062.1:0-16329 GCA_964404305.1 uncultured Gammaproteobacteria bacterium | reverse complement strand
CGGCACGTGCCCGGTGATACTGGCGCTGAGGATGCGCGCCGCGAGCGGCACGGCGACGGTCGGAAACCGGATGCCGTTCACCTGCGTCCGGATCATGTCGAACACGGTGCTCGAGTTGGTGTTCACGGAGCCGGTCGAAATCGTCTGTTCGGCCGTGTTGAAACCGGCGTTGATGCCGTCGCCGGTGCGCACGGTGATCGGCGTCGCGGTGGTCGGCTCCGGGGGCGCGACGCCGAAGTTCAGCGCGGCCGAGGTCGTGCTCAGGGTCGCCGCGCTCGGATCCAGGTTCGGAATCAGCTCGACGGCGTCGTCGTCGCTCGCCGGTGCGACGGAGACGTACACGTCGCTGCCGATGCCGGCCGCCGGCTCGGTGCCCTCCACGGAGCTCACCGGGGCGTCGATGTCGGCCAGCGGGAACATGATCGGGCCGCCCGGATCCGTGAACCGCATCAGCCCCGCGTTGATGTTGTTGGTCTGGTCCATGATGGTGTTGAACGCGACCTTCATGTTGTCCAGCCGGTCGAGCCCGGTGCCGGGCACGACCGAACTCATGCTCCCGGAGGTGTCCAGCAGGAACAGCACGTTCGGCTTGACCTGCCCCTCCGCCGCGAACAGCTCGTCGGTGCCGAGGTAGATCTCGGTGTCGTCGGCGACGGCGCGCGGAGCCGTGCCGGCGCTCATGCCCGCGAGCAGGGCCAGGGCGAAACTGCGGAGTCGGGAATGGCACATGGGGGTCGTCCTCGGAATTCGCGGGCCGGCGCTCACAGCTTCGGTCCAATCTGGTAGGCGCCGCCCACGAGCACCAGCGTGGCGGCGTTGTCGCCTTCGTCCAGTTCCGTCCCCCCGGTATCCTCGGCCGAACTGAATGCGGTGCTCACGGTGTCGAAGTGGTAGGCGCTGAAGGTCGTCGCGCTGTAGAGCGAGCCCACCGGCGGTGACGAGCTGCCGACATACCTCGTCGTGTAGTTGGCGCCGGCGGTGTACGCGCCGGCATCGAGCAGCTCGGTATGGTTGGTGACGTCGGCGGTCAGGTTGAACGCGTCCGGATTGGCGAACGCGGCCGACAGCCCGGATTCCGCGGCCTGGAACGCACGCGTCATCTCCTGGGAGTTCGCGGCCATCCGTTCCTCGATGCGCGTCATGTTCATCGTGCTGACCCCCAGCAGCGTGAGCACCAGCAGCAGCACCAGCGCGATGACGAGCACGGTGCCGTGCTGGCGGCCGGGGACGGACTGCGGACGGATCGCGGGCATGGCGGGCATGGCCGGTGGCCTCACTGGGGGTTGTTGCGCAGGAACACCGTGCTCACGATCGCGCGCCGGCGTCGAAGATCGTTGGGCGGGTCGCCACCGAAGAGCTGCTGGCCGTTCAGGGTGTACGCGCGGCTGTCGATGTCGGCCCCGGTCTCCTCGGCGCTGCGCAGCAGCATGCCGACGCGCACCGCGACGACGTTGTTCCAGTTGTTGGCGTCCATCCCGAGAGCCGCGTCGTTGGCCGGCACGTACGTGTCGGGCAGGTCGTCGCCGTTCGTGTCGACGCCGTAGGTGAGCTGCAGGCTCTCCACGCCGTCGATCAGCCGCTGCCGCTGCGCCAGGCCGTTCACGATCATCAGCCGGAACAGGGCCGGGTCGGCGGTGCCGGCGCCGTCGACCGTGCGGCCGACGTAGTAGCGGACGAACTGCACCGGCGAGACGATGGCGGTGTCGTCGTAGCGCTTCGACAGGTCTGCGGCGGCGTTCTCGTTGTCGCCGCCGCCGCCCGCGTCGTGCTCGACGTCCTTGCCGTCGGTATCGTTCGCGCTGATCGCGGGCGTGTTCGTGAGCTGGAAGATGTCCGCGCTCGTGCAGTCGGACACCGACACCACGTCGCCCGCGGCGAGCGACACGCCGCTGACGGGCTGGTGGATGATCGAGATCGGGTCGGCCGTGGTGGCCATCGCCGAGCCGTCCGGGACCCGCCAGTTGATGCCGCCGGAGCGACGGATGGTCACGGCGTCCGAGCCGGCGATCGCGTCGCCGGCCAGCGCGCCGCCCAGCGAGGTGATGACCTCGTCGTCGATGTTGTTCGAGGGCGCCCAGGCGTCGCTGCCGTCCTCCAGGCCCTCGATGCCGCGCGTCGTGTCGTAGAGCGTGCCGGCGGTCGTCGCGCCGTTCAGGTGGTTGGTCACGCTGCCGAGGTTGTCGTGGCAGCCGAAGTAGCCGGCCATGCGCAGGTCGCGCAGCATGAGATCCATGCCGAAGCGGGCATTCTCCTGGATCCGGGCGAGATCGTTCTGGATCTCGTAGGTCTGCCGGGTCGTCACCAGCATCGACATGGCGCCGCCGAGCAGGATGAGGCCGATGACGGCGGCCACCATCAACTCGGTGATGGTGAACCCGGCCTGCCGGGCGCGGCCCCGGGGGGCGTTCATGGCTGGAACGTCCACGTCTGGCTCACCGTGTTGTTCGGGGGATCCTGGTTGCTGGCGCGGTCCACCCACGTGAGCGTCACCTGGTAGAGATCGTCGGTCGGATCGCCGCCGGTCCCGCCGTCGCTGGTCCGGGCCACCGTGCCGACGCCCCCGGGCAGCGTGGTCGCGACCGTCGCATGCCAGCAGGCGACCTCGTCGGCGGTGGCCCCGCTCGCGAACACCTCGTCGGTGCACGGAGTGCCCGGATTGGCGACGGCATAGGCGAGCAGGGCGGCCTCCCCGGTGGCATCGTCGGCGGTGTTGAAGCGGCGGATGCGCATCCGTTCGATCATGTCGTAGGCGAGGAAGGTGGCCTGGCTGCGTACGTAGGCGTCGGTATTGAAGCGCAGGCCTTGCGTCTGCAGGCCCGCCAGCCCGAGCAGCCCGACTGCGAGGATCAGCATCGCGACGAGCGCCTCGAGCAGCGTGAAACCGCGCTCGGATGGCCGGGATATCGGTGCTGTCATCGGGTGTCTCGCCGCAGGGGCCGCTGTCGCCGCTTCAGGGACAGGTGTAGTCCGACTCGGTCTCGACGCGGCCGGTCATCGTGATGAGGATCTGCCGCCCGGGCAGGTCCGAGGCGTGGCACAGGTCGGCGCAGAAGGCGTAGGCGGCATCGGCGCAGGAGTCCCCGATGATGAAACCGGTGGGGGCGTACTGAATCGCCGAGTCGTCGCCGGCCACGAGGGAATTGCCCCCGGACAGCCCGTCTTCCGAGCGCAGGATGTCGGCCTCGTTGACGTCGCCGTCCTCGTTGACGTCGTCGTCCTGGACGCCGTTGCCGTCCAGGTCGACCCACACGGTCCAGCCTGCGGCCCAGTCCTCGCTCCCGCTCTTGGGCAGCAGTGCGACCGTCTGCCGCCGCCGGGCTGCCTCGCTGCGCGCGTACTGGAGCACGGAAACGAAGTCGTTGGTCTGGGTCGCCAGCCGGTTGTTCCGGACCATGGTCTGCATGCTGGGGACGGCGACGGTGAGGAGGATCGCGCCGGCCAGGATCGTCATCATGAGTTCGACGAGCGTGAAGCCGGCCTGGGGGCGCCTGTTCATGGAGGATAGGTTTAGCAACCGCGTGCGCTGCTGTCATGGGGCACGGGACGAACGCGCCCTGGCGTGCGATGAGCGGCGGGCCGCCCGCGGCGTCCCGGCCCGTGGCTGTGACCGGCGTCACGGGTCATGGGGCCAGGCCGGCAGCTGCGGCGGTAGGAATCGCAGGCAAGTTCAGTCACAATAAGAACAGTTCTCAGCTACGGATCGCGCGGGCGGGGGCATGCACGACGAAGAGTTGTCCGCTCTGCTGGAGCGCCATGGCGTGGCGCCGACGACCCAGCGACTCGAGATCGCGCGAGTGCTGCTGGCGCAGGCCCAGCACCTGTCCGCGGACCAGGTCCTCGGCCGGCTGCACGCGGCCGGCGCCAGGGTGTCCAAGGCCACTGTCTACAACACCCTGAACCTGTTCGCCGAGCGCGGCCTCGCCCGCCACGTGATCGTCGATCCGGCGAAGGTCTTCTTCGACTCCAACGTCGCCCCGCACCAGCACTTCTACAACGTCGATACCGGCGCCCTGACCGACATCGGGGCCGAGATGCTCGCGCCCGCCCGGCTCCCGTCGGCACCGGCCGGTACGGAGATCTGCGGGGTCGACGTCATCGTCAGGGTCCGGGGCGGCGGCTGACGTGCCCGGGCGCGCTCCCGCGGCGCGCCGTTTGCACCTATAATCCGCGGCCCGTGCCGACGTAGCTCAGCTGGTAGAGCAACTGATTCGTAATCAGTAGGTCCGCGGTTCGATTCCGCGCGTCGGCACCACACTGACTCTCATCCCTGCGCGCGGCGCGCAGCCCCCATGCCCATCAGGCCGCTGCGCTTGCAATTCCGGCGGGGCGAGCCAAGCTCAGCCGCAGGGGCGGGCCGCCGGCCGGCGAACTGACATGAACGCTCCGGTCCGGCTCGCCCGCCGATGGTCGCCCGAGGCTGCCACGCTCGCC
This sequence comes from uncultured Gammaproteobacteria bacterium, assembly GCA_964404305.1. GTDB lineage: Bacteria > Pseudomonadota > Gammaproteobacteria > JADZEE01 > JADZEE01 > CAYOJP01. The sequence goes on along the minus strand of CAYOJP010000062.1, from coordinate 11,898 downwards.
GCGGTGCTGGCGCTGCCTGCCGGTGCGCTCGCGGCTCCCGGGCTCCCCGCGCATCTTGCGTCCGTGGTCGTCGATGCCGGGAGCGGGCGGGTCCTGCACGCCTGGCAGGCCAACCGACCCCTTTACCCCGCCTCCCTGGTCAAGCTCATGAGCGCCTACCTGGTGCTCGAGGCGGTAGCCGCCGACGGCCTGGAATTCGGTGATTCCTGGGCGGTGTCGGCCACGGCGGCCGGGCAGCCTCCCACGGAGGCCCGGCTGCGTGCCGGCGAAGCCGTGACGGTGGAGGCCGCGCTGCTCGGCATGCTGGTGCCGTCCGGCAACGATGCCGCGGTGGTGGCCGCCGAGGCGCTCGCCGGCAGCGAGGCTGCCTTTGCCGCGCGGATGACCGCGACCGCGCGGGCGCTCGGCATGCGTCACAGCAATTTCACCAACGCGTCCGGACTGCCCGATCCGGCGCAGGTCAGCACCGCGCGTGACCTGGCGGTGCTGGCCAGGGCCTTGTGGCGCCGGTTTCCCGCTTACCGCGATCTGTTCGGGCGGCACAGCTTCCGTCACCGTGGCCGCACGTTCCACACCACCAACGGCTTCCTGGATCGATACCGCGGTGCGGGCGGGATGAAGACCGGCTTCACCTGCGCCGCAGGCTACAACCTCGTTGCAATCGCGGAACGGGACGGGCGGCGACTGATCGGCGTGGTGCTCGGCGCGGCGACACCCGAATCGCGCGCCACCGCCATGCGGATGCTCCTCGACCGCGGGTTCGCTGGCCCTGCCCCGGCGCCGGGCGCCCGCTTCCCGCAAGGCGACGGAAGCGGGGCCGCGACGGGGGAGGCGACGGATCTCGACGCCCTCGCGGACGCGCCGGATCAGGGCGGGGACCTCCCGCTTCCGCAGGCGAATGTGGCGCGGGTCTGTGGCGAAGGGTCTGTGACCGGCGCGCCGCGCGTGGTTACAGCGCCCGCCGGGTGGAACGTCGAGGTTGGCACCGCCCGTTCCGAGGCGGCGGCGCTGGCCATCGCGCGGCGGTTTCTGGCGGACTCCGGCGGGACGTTGCACGGTGGCCGGTCGCTGTCCCTGCCGCGCCCGAACGGCGTGGCGCTGCACCGGGCTCTGGTGACCGGACTGAGCGAGGAGCAGGCGCGCTCGGCCTGCCTCGGATTCCGCCAGCGCGGGGGCGACTGCATCGTCGTCGGCCCGGACGCCGCCCGCGCGCAGTTCGACCAGATCGCGCGCATCCGCAGGCTGCGCGCCCTGGGCTCGCCCGCCGCTCGCGTCGACGGCTGATGCCGTCGCAACCGCCTGCTCGCGCGGTCAGGGGCGCGTGGCGCCGGCATGCCGGCGCAGAAGCGCGCTCAGCGCGTCGGCCACGCCGTCCGGACCGTTGTCAGGATGGAAGTCCCCGCCCTCGACCATCGACACGTGCGCGTCGGGTCGCACGCCGCTCGCGCGCTCCATCGGCGGCCACGGCACGTCGTCGCGCGAGCACATCAGGTGCAGCCGGCAGCCGACCGCTGTCCGAAGCCCCGCGTGTCGAAGGCGTACAGGCGGTACCGGCCGCCCAGCCATCCAACACCTGCGCGGACATCGCGCCCGAACTCGCCGTCTGGTGGAACAGGCAGACCGCTTCCCCACCCGGCGCGTCCCGTCACCCGGTAGTGGACCTGGCCGTTGCGACGGTCGGCGTAGCCCCTGCGGATCGGCATCGCGGCAGCCTTGCGCGCGCGACGCGGTCTCAGCCGAACGCCAGTGCGGGGCCGGCGAGGAGCTGCTGCGCGGTGGGGGCGTCCAGCGGGCGCGAGAACCAGTAGCCCTGGGCCTCGGGGCAGGCCATCTGGCGCAGCCGGTCGGCCTGGGCCGCGGTTTCGACGCCCTCGGCGATGACGTTCATGTTCAGCATCCGGCCCAGGCCCACGATGGCCTGGACGATCGTGTTCGAGCCGCCGCTCGCGAGCTGGCTGACGAACGAGCGGTCGATCTTGAGGGTGTCGTACGAGAACATCTGCAGGTACGACAGCGACGAGTAGCCGGTGCCGAAATCGTCCAGGTGCAGCTGCACGCCGCGATCGCGCAGCTCCCGCAGACCGGCGACCGCGGCGTCGCCGTGGTCCATCAGCACGGTTTCGGTGATCTCGAGCTGCAGGCTGTGCGGATCGAGGCCGGTCTCCTCGAGGATGGAGAGCACGCGGCGCGCCAGGTCCGGTCGGGCGAAGATCTTTCCGGAGACGTTGACGCTGATCGTCAGGGCGGGCTGGGCCGGGAACCGATCCTGCCAGCGCCGCGTCTGCGCGCTGGCTTCGCGCAGGACCCACCACGTCAGCGGCACGATGAGGCCGGTTTCCTCGGCGACGCGTATGAAACTGTCCGGGCCGAGCAGCCCGAGTTGCGGGTGGCACCAGCGCAGCAGTGCCTCGAATCCCAGCACCGTCATCGTCTCCAGCGACACGATCGGCTGGTAGTGCACCGCGAAGTCGCCGTTGTCCACCGCCCGGCGCAGTTCGGTCTCGAGCTTGAGGCTGGCGACGGCGCTCTGGTGCATGTCGCTGTCGAAGATCGCGTAGCTGGCGTGATCCACGCGCTTGGCGCGGTACATGGCGATGTCGGCATCGCGCAGGATCTCCTCGGGTCGCTCGTAGTCGGGTCCCGCGATCGCGATGCCGACGCTGGCCGACGTGTAGACGTCATGGCCGGCGATGTGGAAGCAGCGGCCGAGCAGCATGTGCACCCGCTCCGCGACGAGCGTCGCCTCCGCCGGCGTGGTGATGTCGCCGACCAGGATGGCGAATTCGTCGCCGCCCAGCCGGGCCACGGAGTCGCCCGGTCGCACGACGGCGGCAAGTTCCCGCGCGACCCCGACCAGCAGTTCATCGCCGACCGAATGTCCGAGGCTGTCGTTGACCATCTTGAAGCGATCGAGGTCGAAGAACAGCACCGCGAACCGGCGCGACCGGTCGCGCCGGTACTGCCGCAGCGCGAGCGCCAGGCGATCGAGGAACAGCGTGCGGTTGGGCAACTGGGTGAGAGCGTCGTGCAGGGCGTCGTGAACGAGTTTCTCCTCGGCGCGCTTGCGCGCGCTGATGTCGGTGAGCGAGCCGGCGAGGCGATAGGGCCGGCCGGCCGCGTCGCGGACCGCCAGTCCGCGGCTGAGCACCCACAGCGGCGTGTCGCCCGTCACCAGGCGATGCTCGTGCTCGAAGTGCTCGGTATCGCCGCGCAGGTGCGCGGCGACGGCCTCCTCGAGGGCCGGGCGATCGAGGGGGTGCACCCGGTCGAACCAGTGCGCGGTCGTAGCGGCCCCGGCCCCCGGCGGTAGGCCGAGTATCTGCAGGCAGCGCGGCGAGTAATAGACTTCGCCGGCGCCGACGTTCCAGTCCCAGATGCCGTCCATGGCGCCGGCGACGGCGAGCGCATAGCGTTCCTCGCTCTCCCGCAACGCCGTCTCGGCGCGCCGGCGCTCCACCGCGTAGCGCAGCGCGCGGCACAGCAGCGTGCTGCCGATGTCGCGCTTGATGAGGTAGTCCTGCGCACCGGCGCGCACCGCCGCCGCCGCCGCCTCGTCGTCCTCGTCGTTCGTCAGGATGACGATCGGAAGCTCCGGCAGGGCGTCGCGGAAGCGATGCAGGTTCTCGGGGCCGCGGCCGTCGGGCAGCCCGAGATCGAGCAGTGCCGCGTCGATCCCGCCGCGGCGCGCGCAGGCGATGCCGGCCTCCAGCCGCCCGACCTGCTCGACGTCGAAGACGACCCCGCGTGCGTGGCGGAGCATCTGCCTGATGAGTTCGACCTCGGGCAGGCTGTCCTCGACGATCAGGATCCGCAGGCGTTCGTGCACCATGCTCGGTTACCTCCTGCCGCAGTCATTGCGCGATCGGTCGGTGGCCGCGACCGGTCCGGCGCCGGGGTCCGGGAAGCGCAGCAGGAAGGTCGCGCCGCGCCCGGGCGCGGACTCCACCGTGATTCTTGCGCCCATGCTTTCCAGGATGCGCCGGCACAGCGCCAGCCCGATGCCGGTGCCGCTGCGTCCGGGGTCGCGGTGCAGGCGCTGGAACATGCCGAAGATCCGCTCGTGGTCGCGGGGCTCGATGCCGATGCCGTTGTCGCGCACGGCGACCGTCCAGCCACTGCCCTCGCGGCGGGCCGTGATCTCGATGACCGGAGGCTCGGTGCTCCGGTAACGCAGGCTGTTGGCGATGAGGTTCTGGAACACGCTCGCCAGCCGGGTGGCGTCCCCCGCCACGTCGGGCAGCAAGCCGCAGACCACGCTGCCCCCGGCCTCGTCCAGGGAGTCCGACAGGGCTGCAATCGCCGCGTCGACCACCGCGCGCAGGCCGGTCGTCGTCGCGGCGGCGGCGTTGCCCGCCAGCAGGTATTCGATCACGCCGTCATTCAGGTCCTGGACGCGCGCGACGCTGGCAGTCACGCGGGAGAGCAATCGCTCGCCCTCGGGATCGAGGCGTCCGCCCAGGTGCTCGCGCAGCAGTCCCGAGAACTGCCGCGCGTGACGCAGCGGCTCCTGCAGGTCGTGCGCCAGGGCATAGGCGACATCGGCGAGGGTCTGCCTCGCGCGTCCGGCATCGCCGGACGCCTCGCCGATGGGCTCCAGGTAGCCCTCCGTCCCGCCGCCCGACTGCCCTGCGGACAGTGGCGCGATGCAGACGCGCACGCTGGCAGGAGGGCCATGGGCCCGGCGCAGCCCCACGATCGCCGTGCCGGCACCGCGACCCTGCAGCAGCCGCCACGCGTTCTCGCCGGCGGCATCGAGATAACGATCCAGCGGGACACCGACGGGCCCGTCGTCCGGCGCGCAGTCGAGCAGGCTGCGACAGGCTTCGTTGACGGCGGTCAGCCTGCCCGCCGGATCGAGGGTGAAGAGGGCGAGCGGCAGGTCGTGCGCGAGCGTGGCGGAGATGCCCCGCAAGGTGCCGGTGCGACGTGCCCGCCACAGCGCCCGGAGCCGGCCGGGGAGCTCGACGAAACCCCGCGGATCCTGCGGCAGCCAGCCGTCGAGCCCGGCGCTGCCGCACTCCGCCGCCAGTCGGTCGGGGGACGCGGCACCGAACAGGAAACAGAGGCACCCGGGACGCCGGCGCCGTGCTGCGGCCGCGATTTCGCCCGTCCGTGCCCAGCCGGGGTCGAGCGCAATGACGACGATGTCGAAGGCGGCGTCGGCGAGTCCCTCGGCGAATTCCAGCGGCGTGCCCGCCTCCCGCACCTTCCAGGGATCGGCATCGGCTGCCAGTACCAGGGTGGCGAGGGAACGTGGACCGGCGGCCGGCTCGACGACGAGTACCCGGGGGTGCTCCCGGGACTCCGGGTCGGTCATCGACTCGGTTGGCACCGCCCCGTGCGGGCCGGTTGCCCCGACGAGGAGTTCCCCGGGTTCGTACTGCACGCGCTCCCCCTGCCGTGCCGGCACGTTGGCCATCCGGGGAATTGTGACGTTAATCGCGTGCGCTTACCACAATATCTGGGGGCTTCCTGGCAGCGGATCCCCTACCAGTCGAGGTTGATGCTTCGATTGCACCGCAGCATGCCGCGCCCCGTCCGACGCGTTCGCGCCCGCCACGGGGCCCGGCGCGGCAGCGAGCCGGGCGCCGGCTGCCAGGGTGCCTCCGGCAGCCACGCTGTGGTAGCGTTCCGGCCCCTTTCGCCCAGTCCGAGAGCCGCCCATGCCGACCAGCGCGTTTCCCGTCCCAGAGCGCATGCGAGCAGTCGAGATCAGCCATCCCGGGGGGCCGGAGGTACTGGTGCCGGTCGAGCGCCCGGTTCCGCGGCCGGGTCCGGGGGAGGTGCTGATCGAGGTCGCGGCCGCCGGCGTCAACCGGCCGGACGTCTCGCAGCGCCTTGGCAACTACCCGCCGCCGCCGGGTGCCTCGGATCTGCCGGGTCTCGAGGTCGCCGGCCGGGTGGTGGCGCTGGGCGCCGGGGACTGTGCCGGGCTCGCGCCCGGCGAAGCCGTGTGCGCGCTCACGCCCGGCGGCGGCTATGCCGAATACTGCGTGACGCCGGCCGCGCACTGCCTGCCCGTCCCGGCGGGACTCGGCGCGGTCGAGGCGGCCGGGATGCCGGAAACCTGCTTCACGGTGTGGCACAACGTGTTCGAGCGCGGCCGGCTGGCGGCCGGCGAGGTGCTGCTGGTCCATGGCGGATCGAGCGGCATCGGTACCACGGCCATCCAGATCGCCCGCGCCCGCGGCGCCCGGGTGCTGGTGACCGCGGGCAGCGCCGCCAAGTGCGCCGCCTGCGCGGACCTGGGGGCCGAACGCGCCATCAATTACCGCAGCGAGGACTTCGTCGCCGTCGCGCGCGAGCACACCGGTGGCCGTGGCGTCGACGTCATCCTCGACATGGTGGGGGGCGACTACACGGCCCGGAACCTGGCGCTGCTGGCGCCTGACGGCCGCCTCGTCCAGATCGCCTTCCTCGGCGCACCGGGCAAGACGGTGCCGACGACCATCGACATGCTGCAACTGATGATCCGGCGCCTGACGCTCACCGGGTCCACGCTGCGGCCCCGCAGCAACGAGTTCAAGGCGGCCCTGGCGAGTGCGGTGCGCGAGCACGTCTGGCCGCTCGTCGAAACCGGGCGCGTGCGGCCCCTGATAGCGCAGGTCCTGCCGCTGGCGGACGCCGCGCAGGCGCACCGGCTGCTGGAGGGCGGCGCGGTCGCCGGCAAGATCATCCTGCGCGTGCGCGACTGATGCAGGTCTGGTCGGCGCACGCGCTCGTGCCGCCGCTGCCGGCCGGTCACCGCTTTCCGATGGACAAGTACGCGGCGCTGCACGCGCGGGTCGCGGCACGGCCGGACCTGTTCGTCGTGCAGGCGGCGCCGGCCGCCACCGATGGAGATCTCCTGCGGGTGCACGATCCGGACTACCTGGCACGCGTGGCGACCGGGACGCTGCAGCCGGTCGAGGCGCGGGTGCTGGGCTTCCCGTGGTCGACCGCACTGGTCACCCGCGCCCGGCATTCGGTTGGCGCCACGCTGGCGGCGTGCCGCGTCGCACTCGCCGAGGGCGTCTCCGCGAACCTCGCCGGTGGCACCCATCACGCCCATCGCGGGCATCCGGGCGCCTTCTGCCTGTACAACGACTGCGCCGTTGCCGCGCGCTGGCTGCAGGCGACGGCTGGCATCGGCCCGGTGCTCATCGTCGACTGCGACGTTCATCAGGGCGACGGCACCGCCGCCATCTTCGCCGGCGATCCGACCGTCTATACCCTGTCCGTGCACGGCGAGCGCAACTATCCCCGGCGCAAGTACGCCAGCGACCTCGACGTCGGCCTGCCCGATGGCACCGGGGACGCGGACTATCTGGGCGCGCTCGACGCGGCGCTGGCAACGGCCTTCGCGGCAAGTGAGCCGGAGTTCGTCCTGTACCTCGCCGGCGCCGATCCGTACGCGCAGGACCGGTGGGGGCGACTCGCCCTGACCAAGCCCGGCCTGGCGGCGCGCGATGGCCGGGTGCTGGAGGCCTGTCGTGTCCGGGACGTGCCGGTCGCCATCGCGATGGGCGGGGGTTACGCGCCGCGCCTCGAGGATATCGTCGACATCCACTACGCGACGCTGCAGGTGGCGGCCCGGGTCGCGCGTGCCGTGGCATGAGGAGACGCCCGGCCGCTCGCCGGGCGCAGCGCGGGCAGGTATCCTTGGCGGCCGTTTCGCCGACGCCCCAGGCAGCCTGATGAATCCGACATGCGCGCGCGCCGTCGCCGGGCGCCCCCCCCGGGCCGTCCCGTGAGCGGCGGCGCGGACGTCGTCGTCCCCGATCTGGGGGATTTCGACCAGGTCGAGGTCATCGAGGTGCTCGTCGCCCCGGGCGACACGATCGCCGTCGACACCTCGCTAGTCACGCTCGAAAGCGACAAGGCGACGCTGGAGGTGCCGTCTCCCCGGGCCGGCGTCGTCGAGGCGCTGAAGGTCAGGGTCGGCGACCGCGTGTCGGCCGGCAGTCCACTGCTGACCCTGCGGGCCACGGGAGCCGGGGCCGAGCCGGCCACGACGGTGCCCGCCGCGCCGGCGGCGCGTCCCGCCGCCGCACCCGCCGCCGCGGGCAAGGCCGGACCGCAGGGCGAACTCACCACCGAGGTCGTGGTGCTCGGGGCCGGGCCGGGCGGCTACACGGCGGCGTTCCGAGCCGCCGACCTGGGCAGGCGCGTGGTGCTCGTCGAGCGCCATCCGACTCTCGGCGGGGTATGCCTGAACGTCGGGTGCATCCCGTCCAAGGCCCTGCTGCACGCGGCGCGCGTCATCGGCGAGGCGCGCGACATGGCCGCGCACGGCATCCGCTTCGGGGAACCGCAGATCGATCTCGACCGCCTGCGCGACTGGAAGTCCGGCGTGGTGGGCCAGCTCACGAAAGGGCTGGGTCAGCTCGCGCGCCAGCGCAAGGTGGACGTGGTGCAGGGAGTGGCCCGTTTCAGCGGTCCGCGCACGCTGGCGGTCGAGACCGACGGCGGCACCCGCACCATCGCCTTCGAGCAGGCGATCGTGGCGGCGGGCTCGGAGGCCGTGCGCCTGCCGGGCTGGCCGGACGATCCGCGCATCGTCACCTCGACGGGCGCCCTCGCGCTCGCCGACGTGCCGGCGCGCCTGCTGGTCGTCGGCGGCGGCATCATCGGTCTCGAGATGGCGACGGTCTACGCAGCCCTCGGCTCGCGGGTCACGGTCGTCGAACTGCTCGACACGCTGATGCCGGGCGCGGACCGCGATCTGGTCAAGCCGCTCGAGACGCGCCTGAAGCGTGCCTGCGAGGCCATCCGCACCGGCACGAAGGTCACCGGCGTGCGCGCCACCGCCGCGGGCATCGAGGTCGGCTTCGACGGGCCGGGCGCGCCGCCGACGGACACCTTCGATCGCGTGCTCGTCGCGGTGGGCCGGCGCCCGAACGGCGCCGCGCTCGGCCTGGCGGAGGCGGGCGTGACGGTGACGCCGCAGGGGTTCGTCCCGGTCGATGCGCAGATGCGCACCAACGTCGCGCACATCTTCGCGATCGGCGACATCGTCGGCCAGCCGATGCTGGCCCACAAGGCGACCCACGAGGGCAAGGTCGCCGCCGAGGTCGCTGCCGGACACAAGAGCGCCTTCGAGGCGCAGGTCATCCCGTCGGTCGCCTACACCGATCCCGAGGTGGCCTGGGTGGGCATGACCGAGACCGCGGCGCGCGCCGCGGGAACCGACATCGGCAAGGCCGTGTTCCCATGGGCTGCGAGCGGCCGGGCGCTCGGAGTCGGCCGGCCCGAGGGCCTGACCAAGCTCGTCTTCGAGCGTACCAGCGGGCGTATCATCGGCGGCGGCATCGTCGGCGTGGGGGCCGGCGATCTGATCGCCGAGATCGCGCTCGCGATCGAGATGGGCGCGGACGCCGCCGACATCGGGCTCACGGTGCATCCGCACCCGACGCTCTCGGAGACCGTGGCCATGGCGGCCGAGGCCTACGAGGGGACAATCACGGATCTGTACCTGCCGAAGCGGTGAGGCGGGCGGGCGTTCAGGCGGCCCGCGGGCGCGGGCGACGGGAGAGGCGAGGACATGAAGATCGGTATACCGAAGGAAATCCACCCGGGCGAGCGGCGCGTGGCGACGACGCCCGAGGCCGCGGAGTGGCTGCGCAAGCTCGGCTTCGAGATCGCGATCGAGGCGGGTGCCGGCGCGGGCGCGAACTTCGCCGACGACGCCTACCGCGAGGCCGGCGTCGAGGTGCTGCCCGACGCGCGCGCGCTGTGGGCCGCCGCCGACATCGTCCTCAAGGTGCGGGCGCCGGCGGTCAACGGGGCGCTCGGCGTGCACGAGGCCGACCTGCTGCGCGAGGGCGCGACGCTCGCGAGTTTCCTGTGGCCGGCACAGAACCCGGACCTGCTGGACCGGCTGGCGGCGCGCAAGGCCACCGTGCTGGCGATGGACAGCGTGCCGCGCCTGTCGCGGGCGCAGAAGCTCGATGCGCTGTCGTCGATGGCGAACATCGCCGGCTACCGGGCGGTCATCGAGGCGGCGCACCAGTTCGGGCGCTTCTTCACCGGGCAGGTGACGGCGGCCGGCAAGGTGCCGCCGGCGAAGATCCTCGTCATCGGCGCGGGCGTCGCGGGCCTGGCCGCGATCGGCGCGGGCTGCGGCCTGGGGGCGATCGTGCGCGCGTTCGACACGCGGCCCGAGGTGAAGGACCAGGTGAAGAGCCTGGGCGCCCAGTTCCTGGAACTCGACTTCAAGGACGAGGAGGACGGCAGCACCGCCACCGGCTACGCCAGGCAGATGAGTCCGGCGTTCATCAAGGCCGAGATGGACCTGTTCGCGCGCCAGGCAATGGACGTGGACATCATCGTCACCACCGCCCTCATCCCGGGCAAGCCCGCGCCCAAGCTCATCACCCGCGCGATGGTCGAGACCATGCGCGACGGCTCGGTGATCGTGGACATGGCCGCCGAGCAGGGCGGCAACTGCGAGCTGACCGTGCCGGGGGAGGTGGTGGTCAGGCATGGCGTCAGCATCGTCGGCTACACCGATCTGCCGAGCCGCCTGCCGACCCAGTCGAGCCAGCTCTACGCGACCAACCTGCGCCACCTGCTGACCGAACTGTGCCCGGCGAAGGACGGCACGCTGGTCGTCAACATGGAGGACGACGTCATTCGCGGCGCGACGGTCGTGAAGGCAGGCGAGATCACGTGGCCGCCCCCGCCGATCAAGGTGAGCGCGGCCCCGGCGGCTGCGCCCGCGGCGGCCGCGCCGGCGAAGGTCGCGGCCCATGGCGGTCACGGTGCGCCGTCCGCTCCCGCGCCGATGTGGAAGGTGGCGACCGGCATGCTCGTCGCGGCCGCGGCCTTCCTCGCCATCGGCGCGGTCGCGCCGGCGGCGTTCATGCATCACTTCACGGTGTTCGTGCTGGCCTGCTTCATCGGCTACATGGTGATCTGGAACGTGACGCCCGCCCTGCATACGCCGCTCATGAGCGTCACCAACGCCATCAGTGGCATCATAGTCATCGGCTCGCTGGTCCAGGTGTCGGCCGACAGCATCCTCGTGAAGGTGCTGTGCGGCGTCGCGATCCTGCTGGCCAGCATCAACATCGCCGGCGGCTTTCTCGTCACCCAGCGCATGCTGGCGATGTTCAGGCGCTAGGAGGCGCGACCGATGAGCCAGGGAATCGTCACCGTCGCCTACATCGGCGCCGCCATCCTCTTCATCCTGAGCCTCGGCGGGCTGAGCAACCAGGAGAGCGCGCGCCGCGGCAACCTGTGGGGCATGGTCGGCATGGCCATCGCGCTGGTGGCGACCATCGCCAGCGCCCAGGTCTCGCGCTACGGGATAGTGGCCGGCACCATGGTCGCAGGCGGCGTCGTGGGCGCGGTGCTCGCCGCACGCGTGGCGATGACCGCCATGCCCGAACTGGTCGCGATCCTGCACAGCTTCGTCGGCCTCGCCGCGGTGCTGGTCGGGTACGCCAACTACCTCGGCCCGGCGGTGCACATGGAAGGCGCCGAGCGCGCCATCCACGAGGTGGAGATCTACCTCGGGGTCCTCATCGGCGCGGTGACCTGGACCGGATCGATCATCGCCTTCGGCAAGCTGAAGGGAAGCATCTCGGGCAGGCCCTTGCTGCTGCCGGGCCGCCACGTCCTCAACCTCGCGATCGGGCTCGCGTGCCTCTGGCTGCTGGTGCAGTTCGTCGGCAGCCCGTGGCCCGGCCAGGTGGAGGGCGGGCTGTGGGCGTCCGGCTTCCTGCCCCTGGCGGTGATGACGGCGCTCGCGCTGTTCTTCGGCGTCCACATGGTGATGGCGATCGGCGGCGCGGACATGCCGGTCGTCATCTCGATGCTCAACAGCTATTCGGGCTGGGCCGCCGCCGCCACCGGCTTCATGCTCTCGAACGACCTGCTGATCGTGACCGGGGCACTGGTCGGCTCGAGCGGCGC
>CAYOJP010000061.1:15902-16798 GCA_964404305.1 uncultured Gammaproteobacteria bacterium | reverse complement strand
GAAGGCGGGCACGCGCGGCGCGGTGCTGATGCTGGACGAGATCGACAAGCTCGGAGGCGGTGGTTTCCACGGCGACCCGTCGGCCGCCCTGCTGGAAGTGCTCGACCCGGCGCAGAACCACACGTTCCGCGACAACTACCTCGCGGTGCCCTACGACCTCTCGCGTCTGGTGTTCATCGCGACCGCGAACACGCTGGAGACGGTGCCCGGCCCGCTGCGCGATCGCATGGAGATCATCGAGATCCCCGGCTACACGCCGGGCGAGAAGCGCGAGATCGCCCGTCGCTACCTGCTCGCGCGCCAGTTCCGGGAGAACGGCCTGGGGCAGGACCAGCTCGCGCTCACCGATTGCGCGCTCGATGCGCTGATCTCCGGGTACACCCGCGAGGCCGGCGTGCGTGCGCTGGAACGGGCGATCGGCGCGGTCTGCCGCCAGGCCGCCGTGCGGATCGCCGAGGGGCGCGATACGCGCGTGACCGTGGCTGCCGGCGATCTGCATGCAATCCTGGGCGCGGTGAGGTTCGAGGGCGAGATCGCGCTCCGGACCGGCCTGCCGGGCGTCGCGACCGGGCTCGCGTGGACACCGGTCGGAGGCGACATCCTGTTCATCGAGGCGAGCCGGGCGCCGGGCAGCGGCAAGCTGATCCTCACCGGGCAGCTCGGCGACGTGATGAAGGAATCCGCACAGGCCGCGCTCACGCTGCTCAAGGCGAGGGCGACGGCCCTCGGCATCGACCCGACCGAGATCGACCGGACTGACATTCACGTGCACGTGCCCGCCGGCGCGACGCCGAAGGACGGCCCGAGCGCCGGCGTCGCCATCCATGCGGCACTGGCGTCGCTCTACAGCGGCCGTGCCCTGCGCAGCGACACGGCGATGACGGGCGAGATCAGCC
>CAYOJP010000061.1:0-15892 GCA_964404305.1 uncultured Gammaproteobacteria bacterium | reverse complement strand
GGCGCGGTGAGGTTCGCGGGCGAGATCGCGCTCCGGTCGTGCCTGCGGGGGTTCGGGCCGGGGCTCGCGTGGACGCCGGTCGGCGGCATTCGCGACAAGGTCCTGGCGGCGCACCGTGCCGGCATCACCCGCGTGCTGCTGCCGGCACGCAACCGGCGCGATCTGGAGGACATCCCGGGCGAGGCCCGCGACGCGCTCGAATTCCACTGGCTGGAGACGGTGGACGAGGCGCTCGCCCTCGCATTTCAAGGGGTCTGACCCCTTGAAACACGGCGGCGCAGCAATTCAAGGGGTATGACCCCTTGAATGTCCTCCTTCGCCGCGAGCCGCCTAGGCGGCCGAACTGAGGGTGCGTTCGGCGGCGAGCAGTTGCTCGATGATACGCCTCGCGGCGACGCCCGACTCGTCGGCTGCCACGTTGTGCCCGCCACGGGCGACGATCTCGTGGCTGCCGACGGAACGCTGCTGCGCCTCGATCATCACCTTGTCGAACTGGAACGCGCCAGCGACCGCCTGCGCCCAGATTTCGGTGAGCTGCCCGTTGCCGATGTCGTAGTTGCGGCAGACGTTCCAGTGGTACAGCGTCGAGGTGCGCGTCTCGGGCGTGAGCAACTGCACCGAGTCGATCTGGCCGCCCTCCTCGCGTGGACGCCCGCTCGGGGTCAGCCCGACATCGAGAAAGTACTCCCCGGGCGGCGTCACGCGCGCGTCCATCCAGAAGTCGACGCGTTTGTCGGGCCCGAGGATATGCGCGAACGCCGGCGGGGGCGTGGTGTCGTAGGTGGTCCGCCGGTCCCAGACGGTCGTGGCCTCGACCTGGACGATGCTCTTCGCGCGGTAGAAGTCCGCGTTCCCGAGCGAGTCCGCGTGCAGGTACTGCGCGTGACTGAGATCGAGCAGGTTGTCGACGATGAGCTGGTAGTGCGCCTCGATGCGGGTCTCGCCCCGGGACATCGCCCGCTTCGGATCCGTATTGCACGGGAAGCGGGTGATGAGATTCGTGTCCGCGCGCTCGGGGGCCCCCATCCACACCCAGATGTAGCCGTCGAGCTCGGCCACCGGATAGCGCTTCACGTGACCCCAGTCCGGCACCGTGCCGGAGGTCGGCACCCGCGTGCAATGCCCGTCCGACCCGACCACCAGCCCGTGATACCCGCATTGCAGCGAGTTGCCGATCAGCGTGCCACGCGACAACGGCACCAGCCGGTGCGGGCAGCGGTCCGCCAGTGCCGTGACCTCGCCCTGCTTCGTGCGGAAGAACACGATCGGTTCCTCCAGGATGGTCCGCGTCCTGAGCTCGTGCCCGAACTGATCGGCCCAGCCGGCGACGTACCAGCGATTGCGCAGGAACATGTCAGGTCTCTCCCCTTGTCCGGTCTTCCGCTCGGTCCTTGCCATCGCTCGGCTGGCCACCCTCGCGCGGCTGGTCCGACGGCCGCCGGCTACGCACCGGGTGCGCCACTCACGCGGCCGAACTGAGCGCCCGCTCCCGGGCCAGCAGTTCCTCGATGATACGCCGCGCCGCGACCCCGGACTCGTCCGCAGTGACGACGTGCCCCCCGCGGCCGGTAATGTCGTGACTGCCCACGGCCCGCTGCTGGGCCTCGATCATGTGCTTGTCGTCGAGGAACGCATTGGTGACCGCGTCGCGCCAGATGCCGGTGAGCTGGTCGTTGTCGAGATCGTAATCGCGGCACACGGTCCAATGGTACATCGTCGCCGTCTCCGAAATCGGCGTGAGGATCTGCACCGACAGCACTCCGCCGCCCTCGGAGCGGGGGCGTCCGGTCGGCTTGGTCCCGACATCGAGATAGTACTCGCCCGGCGGCGTCACGCGCGCGTCGAGCCAGTAGTCGACCCGCACGCCCGGACCGCAGATATGCTCGAAGGCCGCCGGCGCCGTCGTGTCGTGCACGATGCGCCGGTCGTGGACGGTCGTGCCGTCCAACTGCACCGTGCTCTTAGCGCGGTAACAGTCCGCGTTGCCGAGCGAATCTGCGTGCAGGTAGGCGATGTGACTGAGATCCAGCAGGTTGTCGATGATGAGCTGGTAATGCGCCTCGATGCGCAGCTCATTGCGGGAGAGGCGCCGCTGCGGGTCGGTGTTGCAGGGAAAGCGCGTGATGAGCCGGGTGTCGGCCCCGGCGGCGTCGCCCATCCAGATCCACAGGTAGCCATCCAGTTCGGCGACCGGGTAGCGCTTCACGTGCGCCCAGTCCGGCACGCTGCCGGAGGTCGGCACCCGCGTGCAGACCCCGTTCGCCCCGACCACCAGGCCGTGGTAGCCGCACTGCAGCGAATTGCCGATGAGCGTGCCACGCGACAGCGGCACGAGCCGGTGAGGGCAGCGGTCCGCGAGAGCCGTCACCTCGCCCTGCTTCGAGCGGAAGAACACGATCGGCTCGTTCAGGATCGTGCGCGTTGTCAGTTCGTGCGCGAACTGATCGGCCCAGCCAGCCACGTACCAGCGATTGTGCAGGAACATGCAGTGATTCTCCCCTGTAGTTCGGCCTCGACGGTTGCCCTCGCGGGTCTGGACCCCGGCTTGCAGCTCGCGGCGATGACGATGCAACCCAGTGCATCGCTCGTGCCGGAATCCAGGCCAGCGGCAACCGTTTGAGATCACGCGCTTTGCGGCATTGCAGCACTGTTTCCTGTCCCTGGATTTCCGCACCAATGTGTTCATTTTCCTCTGCAGCGTATAAAAATGAACATTGGCGCGGGCGGCGAGGGGAGCGCGATGGCAGAAGACAGGAGTAAGGGGACGTCGGCACGGCACCCGCGTGTGCACGGAACGGCCACGATTCCTCCGCACCCCTCGCTGCAGTCGATCGTCGACCTGGTCCGGTTCGAGCCTGAACGCGGGATCATCCGGATGGACGACGAGCGGATGGTGCTCGAGCACTCGCAGGCGTTCGCCGAGCGCCGGCGCGAGATCGTCGAGGCGCTGGGCATGCGCGGCGCCCGGGCGCTGTACACGCGCATCGGCTACCTCAAGGGCACGACGGACGGTGAGCGCTGGCTGATCAAGCGCCACCTGCCGGCGGCCGAGGCGCTGGCGGCGGGCATGCGCAGTTGTGCGGTCTATGGCTACGTGGTCACCGCGGCAAACACCCTGACCATGAATCCGTCGACGCGGCGCTTCGACGGGGACTTCCAGTGGCACGGCTCGATCGAGGCCGAGTCGCACCGGGCGCTCTTCGGCACCGGTGCCTGGCCCGCCTGCTGGGAGGTGACGGGCTACGCCTGCGGGTTTTGCACCCTGATCGCCGGCGCGCCGATCCTGTGCTGCGAGTACGAATGCGTCGCCATGGGTCATCCCACCTGCCGCATCCAGGCCAGGCCGCTCGTGGAGTGGGACGACCCGTCCGACGACCTCGCCTTCCTCAACATCGGCCCGTTCGTGAACCGTTTCGCCAAGCGTGCGGCCATCGCCGTCCCCGCGTCCGCGCAGACCGAGGCCGGTGCCGAGGTCGGCGCCGCTGCCCGGGCCCCCAACCGCGAGCTGGTCGGCGCCTCGGCCGGTTTCGTGCGCGTGGTGCGCCTGCTCGAGCGCGTGGCCGGTACCGACACGACCGTGCTGTTCCAGGGCGAGTCCGGCGTCGGCAAGGAGATGTTCGCGCGGGCCCTGCACGAGATCAGCCCGCGCGCCGGCCGGCCGCTGGTAACCGTGAACTGTGCCGCGATCCCGGCCGACCTCGTCGAGGCCGAACTGTTCGGCGTCGAGAAGGGCGCCTACACCGGCGCGGTCGCCTCGCGCCTCGGGCGCTTCGAGCGCGCGCACGGTGGCACGCTGTTCCTGGATGAAATCGGCAGTCTGCCCCTGATTGCGCAGGGCAAGCTGCTCCGTGCCCTCCAGGAGGGCGAGATCGAGCGCGTTGGCGACACCCAGACCCGGCACGTGGACGTGCGCGTGGTGGCCGCCGCCAACGAGGATCTGTACGCGTCGGTGGAGGCCGGCCGGTTCCGCGAAGACCTGTTCTTCCGCCTGAACGTCTTTCCGATCGAGATCCCGCCGCTGCGCGATCGGCTCGCGGACATCCCCCTGCTCATCTCGCATTTTCTCGCGCGCCTGGAGCAGCGCCTGCGCAAGCGCATTGCGGGCCTGAGTGACCAGGCGCTCGGGGCATTGTGGGCACACGACTGGCCCGGCAACATCCGCGAGCTCGAGAACGTCATCGAGCGTGCCGCGATCCTGGTCGCCGATGGCGAGCCGATCGATCTGCAGCACCTGTTCGCGGTGCACCGGACCGCCCGCAGCGGCGCCCGCCGGCACGCCGGTGGCACCGACGGGACGCGACCTGGCACCGCCGACGCCGATCCGGTCGGCGCGCTTGAGCGCGCGGCACTGCGACAGGGCACCCGCCTGCAGGAGCTTGAGGACAGGCTCGTGGACGAAGCGCTCGAACGCACGGGCGGCAACGTGGCGCAAGCCGCGAGGCTGCTGGGCATCAGCCGCTCGCAGATGAACTACCGGGTGGCCAAGCGGCGGCGTCAGGCAGCGCAGCATCGCGCGTGAGCCCGCCCCTTCCAAGGGTCAGACCCCTCGATACGTCGCGGCGCAGCATTTCAAGAGGTCTGACCGCGTACTCAACGCTCGCGGTCGCGGCGCCGGTGCAGCCTCGCGAAGGGGGCGTACTGCCAGCGCCGCAGGGCCAGTACCATGGTCGTGCCGTGCCGCTCCGCCAGCGGCAGGGCGGCTTCATCCACGTTGAGCTCGGCGAACTCCCGCGCGAGTCGCTCTAGGCGCCGCTGGAAGGCCGCGTTCGCGCGATCGCTCAGCATGCCGTTGGCTACGAGCAGGCGCTCGGTCGGCCGGTCGAAGCGCGAGGCGAAGAACTCGGCGGCGACTTTGGTCAGGAACCAGCGCTGGATCGGCCCGTCGGTGCGCCAGCGGAAGTCCGGCGCCACGCGCAGGCGGATGCGGTTGCGCGGCCGCAGTTCGATGAGCCTCAGCCGGTCGAGCCGCGCGAGATGCCGCACGAGCACCGGCTCGGGCAGGTCGTAGTAACCCGCCATGTCCTCGCAGCTCCAGCCGCTCAGAACGCATACCGCCACCAGCAGCAGAGCCGGGTCCGCAGCGATCTCGCACTCCTGCGCCTCGCCCAGTTCGGTCAGCGGGCGGCCGCCGTCGTCGGCCATCCGCACGAGATCCGCGACCCGCAGGTCCAGCAGCTTCAGCACCTGCTCCAGGCGGCCGAGCGAGAGATTGTCCCCGGCGAACAGCCGCTTGACGCTGGCTTCGCTCAGGTGCAGCGCGCGGGCGACGTCCGCGTAGGTGCGGCCGTGCGCCTTCAGGGCGCGCTTGAGGGCATCCACGAGCTTGCGGGTTTCGGCCATGGTCGCTCCGGGAGCAGGGGCAGGACCGCGGCATGGTAAGGCAGGTCCGTACCCGGAAGGCCATGCCTGGCCAGTGACGCGGACCGGCGGGTAGCAGCCGGCGCTACCGCCGGGGACACCACGCGAGCGGTCGCGCGGCCGGCTTGCCGCCCGCGGCCGGCGGCCGCTACGGTGAGTGCCAATGATCGGCGCCCGCGCGCCGGTGCAAGGAGGCAGGAAATGCTCAGGCTCTTCAGCCACCCCGGCTTCGCGGCCTACGTGACGATGGCGTTCCTGAACGCCTTCGTCGATCTCGGCCACAAGATCGTCATCCAGAACACCGTCTTCAAGATCTGGGACGGCGACGTCCAGATTGTCCTGACGAGCATCGTCAACGCTCTCATCCTGCTGCCGTTCGTCCTGCTCTACACGCCCACCGGCTTCGTCTCCGACCGCTGGCGCAAGAACCGCGTGCTGCGCACCAGCGCCTGGGTCGCCGTGGTCCTCACGCTCGCCATCACCGCCTGCTACTACTGCGGCTGGTTCTGGCCGGCGTTCGCGATGACCTTCCTGCTCGCCGTGCAGGCGGCGTTCTACTCGCCGGCCAAGTACGGCTACATTCGCGAACTCACGGGCGTCGTCGATCTGGCCACCGCCAACGGCGTCGTGCAGGCAGTGACCACGGTCGCGATCCTCGCGGGCGTATTCGTGTTCTCGATCCTCTTCGAGCACTTCCTGGCCGGCCGGATGCCGGCCGACCCCGGCGACGTCATGCGGACGATTGCCCCGGCCGGCTGGTGCCTGGTCGGCGCCGCGCTGGCGGAAGCGCTGCTCTCGCACCGGCTGCCCGATGGCGCTCCCGGCGACGACGCGCTGCGTTTCGACTGGGCCCGCTACCGGCGCGGCACCTACCTGCGCGAGAACTTCCGCGCCGTCCGCCGGCACGAGGTCATCTTCCTGTCGATCTTCGGCCTCGCCGTCTACTGGGCGCTGGCCCAGGTCGTGCTCGCCGCCTTCCCGGCCTACGCCAAGGACACGCTCGGCGAGACGAACACGGTCGTCATCCAGGGCATGCTGGCCTGCGCCGGACTCGGAACGGTGCTCGGATCGGTGGTCGCGGGCCGCCTCTCGCGCTCCCACATCGAGACCGGGCTGATTCCGATCGGCGCCTTCGGCGTCGCCGGCTCGCTGGCCCTGGTGCCGGTGCTCGACAGCGCGTGGCTGCACGGCCTGAACTTCGCCGCGATCGGCCTGCTGGGCGGCCTCTTCGTCATCCCGCTGAACGCGCTGATCCAGTACCACGCGCCCGAGCACGAGCGCGGCCGCGTGCTGGCCGCGAACAACTTCGTCCAGAACGTCGTGATGCTCGCTTTCCTCGCCCTCGCCGGCGCGCTGGCTGGCGGGCTGGCCGGCGCGCGTGCCATCTTCGCCGGGCTCTCGCTGGTGGCGCTTGCCGGGGCGGCCTACACGGTCTGGAAGCTGCCGCAGGCCCTGGCCCGCTTCATCGCCGCGGCGGTGATCGCCCGCAAGTACCGCCTCGACGTCGTGGGCTTCGAGCACGTGCCGGCGAGCGGCGGCGTGCTGATGCTGGGCAACCACGTGAGCTGGATCGACTGGGCAATCCTGCAGACCGCCTGCCCGCGCCAGATCCGCTTCGTGATGGAACGCGGCATCTACGAGCGCTGGTACCTGAAATGGTTCTTCGACCTGTTCGGTGTGGTCCCGATCGCCAGGAGCGCCAGCCGCGAATCCCTGGAGTCCGTGACGCGCCTGCTCGATGCGGGCGAGGTGGTATGCCTGTTTCCGGAGGGCACGATCAGTCGCACCGGTCACCTGGTCGAGTTCAAGCGCGGCTACGAGCGCGCGGCGGCGCAGGCGGGCCCGGCCACCGTGATCGTCCCTTTCTACCTGCGCGGCCTGTGGGGCAGCTGGTTCTCGCGCTCGAGCGAGCGGCTGCGCCTCGCCCGCCGCGACGGCGTCCGCCGCGACATCGTGGTTACCTTCGGCGCGCCGCTGCCGATCGCGACGCCCGCACCCGCAGTGAAGCAGCGCGTGTTCGAGCTGTCGATCGCGTCCTGGAAACGCTACACGGAGACGCTGCCCGGCATTCCGGCGGCCTGGCTGGAGGCGCTGAAGCGAATGGACGGCGACATGCTGCTGGCCGACAGCGTGACCGGCACCCTGTCCGCGCGCCGGTTCGGGGCCGCGGTGCTCACCTTCGCCCGACTGATCGAGCGCCTGTCGCCCGAGCAGAACGTCGGCATTCTGCTGCCAGCCGGCGCGGCCGGCGCCATCGTCAACATGGCCGCCCTGCTGCGCGGCCGCACGGTGGTGAACCTCAACTACACCGCGACCGGCGAGGCCATCGCGAGCGCGTTGCGCAAGGCAGGGATCCGCAGCGTGTGGACGTCGGAGCGCTTCCTGAAGAAGCTCGCCGGCCGCGGCGTCGATTTCGCACCGCTGCTCGCCGGGTTGCAGGTCGTGACCGTGGAGGACCTGCGCGGCCGCATCTCTACCGGCGACCGGTTGCGGGCCCTCGCCGCGGTGACGCTGCTGCCCGCCTGGCTGCTGGCGCTGTGGTACGGCCGGCGGGTGCACCCGGACGACCCCGCCGCGATCCTGTTCTCCAGCGGCTCGGAGGGCGAGCCCAAGGGGGTCATGCTGAGCCACCGCAACATCGTCGCCAACGCCCGCCAGATCGCCGACGTGCTCAATACCCGCGACGGGGATGTCGTGCTCTCGGCACTGCCGCTGTTCCACGCCTTCGGGCTGACGGTCACCACGCTGATGCCGCTCGTCGAGGGCATCCCGCTCGCCTGTCATCCGGATCCGACCGACGCGCCAGGAATCGGCAGGACGGTGGCCACGTACCGCGCGACGATCCTGTGCGGCACGTCTACCTTCCTGCGCCTGTACACGCGCAGCACGCGCGTGCATCCGCTGATGTTCGACTCCCTGCGCGTCGTCGTCGCCGGCGCCGAGCGGCTCGCGCCGGACGTGCGCGAGGCTTTCCGCCTGAAGTTCGGCAAGGACGTGCTGGAGGGCTACGGCGCCACCGAGACGACGCCGGTGGCCGCCGTCAACCTGCCCGACCAGCTCGACACGCGTTACTGGCTGGTCCAGTGCGGCCAGCGACCCGGCACGGTCGGGCTGCCGCTGCCGGGCACCGCCATCCGGATCGTGGATCCGCAGACGCTGGTCGAACTGCCGGCCGGCACCGATGGCCTCATCCTGATTGGCGGCGTGCAGGTCATGCTCGGCTACCTCGGCGACGCGGAGCGGACCGCCGCAGCCATCGTGGAACTGGACGGCGGTCGCTGGTACCGCAGCGGAGACAAGGGACACGTCGACGAGGACGGGTTCGTCACCATCGTCGACCGTTACTCGCGCTTCGCCAAGATCGGCGGGGAGATGGTCAGCCTCGGCGCGGTCGAGGCGCTCGCCCGCAGCGTGCTGGCCGATGCAGACATCGATCTCGTCGCAGTCAACCTGCCCGATGCGAAGAAGGGCGAGCGGATCGTCCTGCTGGTTGCCGCGCCGCTCGACACCGATGCGCTCGGCCGGACGTTGCAGGCCGCGGCCGGCAACGCGCTCATGGTCCCCGCCGACATCGCGTGCATCGAGGCCGTGCCCAGGCTCGGCAGCGGCAAGACCGATTTCACCGCCGCGCGGCAGCTGGCACGGGCAATGGCCGGGGCCCCGGAACCTTCCCCATGACCACGCCGCGACCGCCCTCGCCCGGCCGCGGCCTGGGCCCGTGGACGATCTGCCTGCTGAGCGTCCTGCCGTTCGTCGGCACGCTGCTCTTCGGCCCGCAGTCGGGCATGGAGGCACTCGTCATCATCGTCCCGTGGCTGGGAATGCTCGGCGCCCACCTCGTCTTCGGCGTTCCGGCGCTGCTCGGCGCATGGCGCCGCCCCGATGGCCTGCGACTGCTCGTGACCACCTGGTTCGTGCTCTTCGCGGGCGCGAACCTCGCGCTCGCGGCGTGGGCCAACCGCCTTCCGGAACACGCCGAGGCCGGCTGGAACCGGCTCGTGCATCCGGCGGACGCGGCCCTGCACTCCGCCTTGCGCACCCCGTTCGGCGCCGTCGAACCGATCGCGGCTGCCATTGCCGCAGGCGCGCGCGTCGATGCCGAACTGCCCGATGGGCGTACGCCACTGCGCGTGGCCGCCGGCACCGGCAACCCGACGGCGGTCGATCTGCTGCTCGCGGCCGGCGCCGCTCCCGACGGTGGCGCCGAGCGCCGCCGCGACACGCCGCTCATGGCGGCGCTGGAGGGGCAGCACGTCGCCGTCGCCCTGCGCCTGCTCGATGCGGGCGCCGATCCCGCGAGGGCCTCCGAGAGCCGCGGCCGGCCGCTGTGCGCTGCCATGAATACCGGGCGCGCCGGGCCCCTCCCGGCCGAGCGCCTGGCCCTGGTCGCGCGCCTCGTCGCCGCGGGCGCCGATCCGGCCGCGAACTGCGAGGGCACCTATACGCCGTTCCGGATGGCCCTCGAGCAGGACCGCCTGGATGCCGTGCGCGTGTTCGTCGAAGCCGGACATCGGATGCCCGGCGGGCCGGTCGATTGGGTGCAGCGCGCTCTGCACGACGCTCTCGCTCGCGGGGACGACGACACCGTGCGGCTGCTGGTCCGCGCCGGCGCCGGGATCCAGGTTCATGGCGGGCGCGATCTCGTCGCACGCGCAATCGACAGGCGCGACGCTGCACTGCTGCGCGAGCTGCTCGCCGCCGGCGCTTCCGCCAGGCACGCCCCGTATCTCGCGCAGGCCGTGCGCGGCCTCGACGAGCCGCTGGCGCTGGTAGAGGCCCTGGTCGACGCCGGGGCCGACCTCGAAGCACCGGGCGACAATGGGCTTACCCCGCTCGCCCTCGCCGCGATGAACGGCCATGCAGGCGCAGTGCAACGCCTGCTGGCTGCCGGCGCGAGCGTCGACACGACCGGCTACCAGGGCGTGCCACTCCTCGTGGGCGTGCTGCGCGATACCGACGCCGCGACCCGCGCGCTCGCCCCGGTGCTCATCGCGGCGGGCGCCGCCATCAATCGTGCCGATGCCGGCGGCTGGACGCCGCTCATGACCGCGCTCACCCGTCCGGACGAGGCACGCGGACAGGGGCTCGCGGCCGCCCGGGCACTGATCGCCGCGGGCGCTGACCTGAACGTGCGCAACGCCGAGGGCGACGCGGCCCTGCATGTGCTCGCCGCCACGCCCGGCGCGGAAGAACCGCTCGCGCTGCTGCTCGAGGCGGGCGCCGATCTGGAAGCGCCGGGCGCCGACGCGCGCACGCCGTTGTGCCGGGCGACATGGCTGGGGCGGGACGCGCAGGCGGCCCTCCTGCGCGCGGCGGGCGCACGCGACACCGGGTGCCGCTGACATGGCCGCGGCGAGCACGGCGGCTCGCGCCGTCGGTCACGGACAGGCTGCACCTGCCGCCGTGCCGGTCATGCGGCTCCTGTTCCGCCGGAAGCCTGCAGCCGCCGCCGCACCTGCGCCACGCGCTCGCTGTGGCGCGTCTCTTCGGCACCGTTCTGGCGCAGCAGCTTCGCGACCTCGGGGTGCGGCTCGACGTCGGCCCAGGCCTGGTAGGTCAGGTCGCCGTCGACCTCGCCCTGCTCGAGCATCGCCATGAGCTCGCCGGTCAACGCGAGACCGCCGAGCCCCCCCTGCAGGAACGGGTTGTCCGCGGCCTCCGGCAGGGTGAACGGCGCGCCGCCCTTCAAGACGATGGCCTGCAACAGGCGGTGGGCGTGACCGCGCTCCTCCTGCGCGTTGCGCGTCAGCAGCGCCTTCGCCTCGGCGTCGCCCACTCCCTGCGCCAGGGTGCGGTAGAACGCCTCGCCCCAGCCCTCGATCATCGCCAGGACCTGCAGGTCCGGCACCGACAGTTGCGGGCGCGTCTTGAGGAAGCCGAAGGCCTCCATCGGGGCGCTGGGATATCCGTCGGGCAGGCTGGCCATGGGCATCTCCGGGGCTGGTTGCTCGGGTCGCACGCTAGCGAAGCCTCCAGTCGATGTCGAGCCCGGTGGCCCGCGCGGCGTTGCGTCGCCGGCACGAAGCCGGCACGCTAGGCGCGGGCGCGCCCCGAATCGCAGGCGCGCCCCACGACGAATTTCAGTTGCAATCAGAAAACCGGAGGGGTCGCATGGCAGGCAAGAAGAAGCTGACGGTAAAGGACCGGATCAAGGCGGTCAACAAGACGATGGGCAAACTGGTCGCCGCGGGCGACGCGAAGGGCCTGGCCGCGAACTACACGAGGAACGCGCGGCTGATGGCGCCCAACGCGCCGCTGTTCAAGGGCCGCAAGGCCATCGGCGCGTTCTGGGAAGGGGCCCTGAAGATGGGCATCGGCGGCGCGTCGCTGCGCACGCAGGACGTCGAGGACCACGGCCAGACCGCGATCGAGACCGGCGCCTACACGCTGACCGGTCCCGGCAAGGCGGTGCTCGATACCGGCAAGTACGTGGTCGTGTGGAAGCGCGAGGGCCGCGACTGGCTCTTGCACTGGGACATCTTCAACAGCAACAATCCGCCACCGGCCGGCTGATCCGGGCCTCGTCGCCGTCCGCCCGGCCACGGAGGGCCGGGCGTCGCGGCCGGCGGGGCACGCCGTCCCCGCCCGCCCCGGCGCCGCTTCCCTCAGCCCCGCAACTCCGCCCGCAGTTCGGCCGCGGCCCGGCACATCGCCTGCAGTTTGCCGAAGGCGGTCTCGCGCGGCAGGTACTTCATCCCGCAGTCCGGCGCCAGCACGATGCGCTCGGGCTCGCAATGCTCGAGCGCCCGGCGCACCCGCGCCTTCACCGTCGCCACCGCTTCCACCGCCGGGTCCGACAGGTCGATTACGCCCAGCAGGATCTCCTTGCCGGGCAGCGAACGCAGCACCGAGCAGTCGAGATTGGACTGCGCGGTCTCGATCGATATCTGCGTGCAGGTGGTACCGGCCAGCTCGCCGAGGAACGAGTAGCCCTCCGGCCGCTCGTGAATGATGGCGGCGTAGCCGAAGCAGATGTGCACGCAGGTCGTGCCGGTGACGCCCCGCAGCGCGCGGTTCAGCGCCTCGACCCCGTACTCGCGCGCCTTCGCCGGCCGCGCCTGCATGTACGGCTCGTCGATCTGCACGATGTCGGCGCCGGCCGCGAACAGGTCGCGGATCTCGGCGTTCACGGCATCGGCGTAGTCGAGGGCGCACTCCCGATCACTCTTGTACCAGTCGTTCTGCGCCTGCTGCGACATCGTGAACGGCCCGGGCACCGTGAACTTGATCGGGCGGTCGGTCTCCCGGCGCAGGAATTCGACGTCGCGCACGCCGACCGGGTGCCGGCGCCGGATCGGGCCGGTGATGCGCGGCACGGGATTCGGGTGACCGCTGCGGTCGAGCGCGGTGCCCGGATTGTCGATGTCCACCCCGTCGAGCGCGGTCGCAAGGTGGTTGGAATAGCTTTCGCGGCGGATCTCGCCATCGGTCACGATGTCGAGGCCGGCGCGCTCCTGGTCGCGGAGCGCGAGCAGCGTCGCGTCGTCCTGCGCCTGCGCGAGGAACTCGGGCGCGATTCGCCACAACTCGCGCGCCCGCACGCGGGGCGGGAAGCGCCCGGCCAGTTTCTGGCGATCGATCAGCCACTCGGGCTGCGGGTAACTGCCGACGATGGTGCAGGGAAAGAGAATGGCGCTCATGGTGACGACCGGACTCCTGGCGGTGTGGACGGGCTTGCTCCGTCGCCTCGGGTACCGGCGCGCAGCGGCGGCAGCTTAGCGCATCCGGACGCGGGAGCGCGCGGGCTGCGACGCGCACTGCCGCGCGCTGCAGTGCCGCAGCGAACCGGGCTCGCTGGCGCCGCAGCGCCTCGGGCAGGAACGCCTCCGGCGCGGGATGCGACTGCAGCGCCCGCAATGTACCGGCTACCCGGTCCACTTCCGGACGCTGCCGTTGCGCTCCTGCAGCGGCTACGCGCCGACCCGTACGGCTCCCGGGACATGGCCGTTGCCGTGCGGAGTGCGGATGCAGCGGCCGGCACCGTCGAACTGCAGCCCGTGGCGGCCGCCCCGGACCGCGTCGCCCGCGCGACCGCCCGGTGGAGGGACGCGAACCGGGGCGGGCAGGTGTCGCCCGGAGCGATGGCCGTGCCGTCCTCGCGCCTGTAAGCAGTACCGGGTCTCCGGTAATCGTGCGCTGGAACAGGCGGCGCCCGACCTCCTCGCTCCAGGCGGCCATGGTCCATGCAGCGCTCGCGAAGCCGTTCATCGTCGCCACCGTCGCCCGGCGGTTCTCGACTGCAAGGCCATTCAGCATTGCCCGGATCCGGTTCCCCGGTGCCGATCGTTGCCCGCAGCAAGCGCGTACCGGAGTCGTGCGGTCCGCGGGCGAGCCCGCCAGCGTCCGTCAGCGACCCGCACTCGCTGCCGCCCTGCGCTCCGGTTCCAGGACGAAGCCCCGGTAACCGGCAGCGGCGACGTCCGTCAGCGTCCGGAAGTACTGCGGGCCGCCCAGGTGGATGGCGAACTGCCGGTGCTTGCCCGGGATGTTGGCGCCGGTGTACCAGGAGTCGGTGAGCGGGAACAGCGTCTGGTCGGCGATTTCCGCGACCTCCCGGCCC
The DNA here is from genome assembly GCA_964404305.1 of uncultured Gammaproteobacteria bacterium. Classification (GTDB taxonomy): domain Bacteria; phylum Pseudomonadota; class Gammaproteobacteria; order JADZEE01; family JADZEE01; genus CAYOJP01. Next base: position 1,974 of record CAYOJP010000061.1, on the reverse strand, counting down.
CAGGCGGCTTCGACGCCTGGCGCCGGCTCGATGGTTGCGAGACCCCGTTCGCGCAGGTGACGGATGCAGTCGCGGATCCACTCGGCCTCGAGTTCCGCGCCAAGCACCATGTTGAACAGTACCGACGGCGACTCCGGGCCGTGGATCATGAACAGGTTCGGAAATCCGGGAATCGTCACCCCGAGATAGGTGTTGAAGCGCTCCGCCCAGCGATCGGCGAGCGCTGTGCCGCCGCGCCCGCGCGGATTCAGGCGCAGCAGGGCGCCCGTGACGGCGTCGTAGCCGGTCGCCAGGACCAGCGTGTCGAGCGGGTGCTCGCCGTTGCGCGAGCGGATGCCGGCAGGCGTGACCGTTTCGATCGGATCCTCGCGCAGGTCGACCAGCGTGACGTTGTCGCGATTGAAGGTCTCGTAGTAGCCGTCGTCCAGGATCAGGCGCTTCGTGGCGATGAGATGGTCGGGGATCAGCTTCCCGGCGACCTCCGGCCGGCGCACGATCTCCCGGATCTTGCCGCGGACGAAGTCCCCGAGCGTCTCGTTGGCGGCCCGGTCGGTCAGCAGGTCGGCGTAGGTGCGGAACACGACACCCTGACCGCCCTCGGCCCAATGCGTCTCGTAGGCGGCCTGTCGCTGCTCCGCCGTCTCGGCCATGGCGCGGCGCGTCATGAGCGGAAACGGCGCGCCGAAGGGCGACGCCATCATCAGGTCGCGGATCTCCGACCAGTGCGTGCGCGCGTGCTGCTTGAGAGCCGGATCGATTCCGTGATTGCCGCACGGCAGGGTGAACTGCGGCGTACGCTGGAACACGGTCAGGTGCTCGGCCTCGCGCGCGATGATCGGGATCGCCTGGATGCCCGAGGAGCCGGTGCCGATGATGCCCACGCGCTTACCGGCGAACCCGACACCCGCCTGCGGCCAGCGACCGGTGTGGAAGCATTCGCCGGCGAAGGATTCGAGGCCCGGAATGTCCGGCTTGTGCGCCGCCGACAAGGTGCCGACGGCACTGACCAGGAACTGCGCGCTCCAGACGGCGCCATCGCCGGTGTCGACGAGCCAGCGCTGTGCGTCCTCGTCGAAGCGTGCAGCGGTGACGCGGGTCTGCAGCTGGATGTCCCGCCGCAGATCGAGCGTGTCGGCCACGTAGTCGAGGTAGCCGAGCACGTCGCGCTGCGCCGGCTGCGTTTCGGTCCAGTCCCACCCGCGCACCAGCTCTTCGCAGAACGTGTAGCAGTAGAACGGCCCGCCCGGAAAATCCACCCGCGCGCCCGGGTAGCGGTTCCACCACCAGGTGCCGCCGACGCCGCCGGCCTCGTCGAAGGCGCGCGCCGACAGGCCCAGGCCGCGCAGGCAGTGGAGCGCATACATCCCGCCGACGCCGGCGCCGATGATGAACGCGTCGAGCGATTTCGGGCGGGAGGGCGGGGGATCGCGGCGGGGCAAGGGTCTGGACATGGAGTTGCTCCTGCGAACACTCGCGGCGGTTCCCGCGCCAGCAGTCTAACGCCGCTGCGAAAGCGCTGTCGCCCTGTCCGGCGGTCAGGTCACCACGGTCAGGAACCGCTCGTTCAACTGCCGGTCGTGGTAGAAGATCGCCTTGCCGAACTTGTCCAGCGTCCACACGATCGGCGGCCGATCCGGGTACCAGCGGTAGTCGCCGCAGAACACCTCGTTGCGGTTGCCGGACGGATCGAAGAAGTAGATCGTCCGGCCACGGGTGATGCCATGGCGGGTCGGACCGATGTCGATCGGTATGTCGTACTTCGACATCAGGTCGGCCGCATGCAGGATCTCCTCCCACGTCCCGAGCGTGAACGACGCATGGTGGAGCTTGCCGGGCTGGTCGCTGTGGATGAAAGCGACGTCGTGGGCCTTGTTCGAACAGGTGACGAAGGCCGCCAGCATCCGGTCGCCGTCGACGATCGACTCGGTGAGATCGAAATCGAGTGCCTCGACGAAGAGATCATGCGTGCGCGCG
>CAYOJP010000060.1:0-16902 GCA_964404305.1 uncultured Gammaproteobacteria bacterium | reverse complement strand
CGGCCCGCACCTCGGGGTTCCTCCGTCACAGATCCCTCAGGTACGCCGGCCCGCCGAGCTGGCGCGCCTGCGTCGCGATCCACGCCTGCCGGCCGCGCAGGTAGGCGGACGGCGCGTCCGCGCGCAGCCGCACGGGATTCGGCAGCACGGCGGCGAGCAGGGCCGCCTCGTCCTCGCGCAGATCGGCCGCGCCCTTGCCGAAGAACTCGCGCGCGGCCGCCTCGACGCCGTAGATGCCGTCCCCGAACTGCGCGACGTTCAGGTACACCTCGAGGATGCGCCGCTTGTCCCAGAGCCGCTCGATCAGCACCGTGAACCCCGCCTCGAGTCCCTTGCGCAGCCAGCTGCGCCCCGGCCACAGGAACAGGTTCTTCGCGACCTGCTGGGAGAGCGTGCTCGCACCGCGCAGCCGGCCCCCGCCCGCCTCGCCATGGCCCTGCTCCGCCAGCGCCGCGCGGATCGCCCCGGCATCGAAGCCGGCGTGGCGCGGGAACTTCTGGTCCTCGGCCGCCACCACCGCGATGGCTGCGGCGGGCGCGATGGCCTCGTAGTCGACCCACTGCCGGCGCAGGCGGAAATCGTCGCGGCCGGCGCGGCGCGCGGCCAGGTCGGCCTGCAGCATGAAGGCCGTCAGCGGCGGATTCACGTGCGCGAGCAGCGCGACCGGGCCGGCGGTCGCGGCCAGCACGAGCAGCAGCCCGGCGAGCGCCGCGCGCAGCCACGGCCGGCGGCGGCGTGCCCGCATGCCGCGGCGCTCGCGCCGGTGCTCGCCGTCGGGATCGGGCGCCATCCGCACGGGCGCCGGCGCCGGCCGGCGCGCCCCGGGGTCAGGACGCACGGCCCGCTACCCGGCCCGGGACGCGCACGGCCGCGCTACACTGCCGCGCAGCGTGTCGGCACGCCAGGTCATCCCGCCGATCGGAGCCATTCATGATCCAGGAGTCCGCCCTCGCCGAACTGTCGTTTCCCGACGCGCCGCGCATGGTCAGCAACCGGGTGCCCGGACCGCAGACCGCGCGCCTGCTCGCCGAGCACGCGCAGCACGAGTCGATGACGCGGGGCGGCGGCGCCTTTCCGCTCGTCTTCGACAGTGGCCGGGGCGTCACGGTCAAGGACCCGGACGGCAACCTGTACATCGACATCTCGGCCGGCGTCGGAGTCAACAGCGTCGGCCGCGCGCATCCCCGCGTGCTGGAGGCAATCGAGCGCCAGTCGAAAGTCCTGATGCATGCCTCGGACGTCTCCAGTACCCGCCGCGGCGAACTGGCGCGGCGCATCGCCGGCATCGCGCCGCCCGGACTGCGCGACAACTGCATCACCTATTTCACCCAGAGCGGCAGCGACGCGATCGAGGCCGCGGTCAAGTTCGCGCGCGCCGTCACCGGGCGGCACCAGATCCTGGCCTTCCACGGCGCCTACCACGGCGTGTGGCATGCGTCCAATGCACTGACCACGGGCAACCAGTACCGCCGCGGCTACGGGCCGTTCATGGGCGGGGTCATCCATGCGCCCTACCAATATTGCTACCGCTGCCCGTTCGGCCTCGCGCGGGAATCGTGCCGGCTCGCCTGCGCGGGCTACGTCGATCACCTGCTGAACACTCCCTACACGGCGGCCGACGACGTCGCCGCGGTGATCGTCGAGCCCCTGCAGGGCGAAGGCGGCTACCTGCCGCCGGACCCGGAGTTCCTGCGCACGGTCAAGGCCGCCTGCGTGCGCCACGGGGCGCTGTTCGTCGCCGACGAGATCCAGTGCGGCGCCGGCCGCACCGGCCGCCTGTGGGCGATCGAGCACGCAGGTGTCGAGCCCGACTTCATGACCTTCGGCAAGGGCATGGGCGGCGACCTGCCGATGGCCGGCCTGGTCATGCGCCGCGACCTCGCCCTGAAGCTGCCCGAGGGCTCCAACCCCCAGACGTTCGCGGCGAACGCGCTGGCCGCCGAGGTCTGCCTGACCAACATCGATCTCCTGACCGACCCGGACGCCGATCTCGTCGGCCGCGCCGCCGTGCTGGGCGAGGAGGTCATGACCCGCCTGCGCGCCGCCATGGCGGACACCCCGCTCATCGGCGAGGTGCGCGGACGGGGCCTGATGATAGGGGTCGAACTGGTCGCCGACCGCGAGACGCGGGCACCGATCGACACCGGCACGCGCAACGCGCTCGTGCTCGGCCTGCTCGGGCGCGGCGTGATCATGGTGCCGTGCGGCCGCTACGGCAACGTCCTGCGCCTGATGCCGTCGCTCACCATCACGCGCGAGTACCTGTTCCGCGCGGTCGACATCCTGCTCGACGTGCTGCGCGGCGCCCGTCCGGTCGCGGTTCCCCGCGGAGCCATGACCGGCCGATTGTAACGCCGGGGTTCCCCCGGGATTGTCCTCCACGGGGGTGACGGTGCCCGCAGCCCGGCCGCAGGCAACGACGGGCGCGCACGGACGCCGCCGACGGCCGGGCACGCCACCGCGGGAACGCGGATGAATTCGGTATACTCGGGCACCGTTCACCCGCACACGACCGCCCTTCCGGAGCCAGTCCATGCGCGCCTACCAGATCGTATCCACCGACGGCTTCGAGGACCTGCGCCGCATCGAGCGCCCGCAGCCGGAGGCCGGGCCCGGCCAGGTGGTGGTGCGCGTGCGCGCCTGCTCCCTCAACTACCGCGACACGATCATCGTGCGCGGCGGCTACCCCCGGAACGACACGCGCCCGGTGGTCCCGCTGTCCGATGGCGCGGGCGACATCGTCGCGGTCGGCGCCGGCGCCGGCCGCTGGAAAACGGGCGACCGCGTCTGCGTCAACTTCCTGCGCGACTGGACCGCCGGCGCCATCACCGAGCCGGTCATGCACACCTGCCTCGGCGGCAGCATCGACGGCATGCTGTCCGAGTACGTGGCCATGCCGGCGCACGCGCTGGTGCGGATCCCCTCGCACCTGTCCTACGAGGAGGCGGCCACGCTGCCCTGCGCGGCCGTCACCGCCTGGAACGCCCTCACGGGCGCAGGCACGAAGGCCGGCGACGACGTGCTGCTCCTCGGCACCGGCGGCGTCAGCATTTTCGGGCTGCAGCTGGCCAAGGCGATGGGCGCCCGCGTGCTCATCACGACCAGCAGCGACGACAAGGGGGCCCGCGCGAAGCAGCTCGGCGCGGACATCGTCATCAACTACCGCACCCGGCCCGAGTGGCACGAGGCCGTGCGCGAGGCGACCGGCGGGCGCGGCGCGGATCACGTCCTGGAAGTCGGCGGCCTGGGGACCCTGCAGCGCTCGCTCATGGCGGTGCGGGTGGGCGGCACGATTTCGCTGATCGGCCTGCTCACGCAGGCGGAACCCCCGTCGATCCTGTCGACGCTCCTGAATGCACAGACAATCCGCGGCATCTACGTGGGCAGCGTCGAGATGTTCGAGGCCATGAACCGGGTCATCGAGCTGCAGCGCCTGCGACCGGTCATCGACCGGACCTTTCCGTTCGACCAGGCGCCCGAGGCGTACCGCCACCTGGCCCAGCAGGTGCACGTCGGCAAGGTCGTCATCGCGATTCCCTGAGGTCCTGCGCTGGTGCCGCCTGGACGGCTCGCCGGGGCCCTGATGGCAGATGCAGGCGAGTCCGTGTTACCTTTGACTCTCAGCGACTTGGCGCTCGGAGTTAGCATGCTGGGGGAGGGTTTTATCGCAGTGCGCCACCGGGCTCCGGGCAGCGGCCGGAAACGGTGCGGTACGGCTGCGTGCCTGGCGACCGCCCTGCTGGCGTCAGTGCTGGCGGTGGCGACAGGGCCGGCGCTCGCGGCCGACCCGCCGCCCGCCGCGGAAGACGTCCCGGTCGTCCGCTTCACCGTCACCGGGTTCAAGGTCGAGGGCCCCAACCCGCTCACCCCCGAGGCCACCGACGCCATACTCGCTCCGCTCGCCGGCGAATACGCCGGGGTCGACGGCCTGCTCGCCGCCGCCGATGCGCTCGGCGCGGCCTTCGCCGAGGCCGGCCACACCTTCCACCGCGTCGTCCTGCCGCCCCAGCGGCTCGACGGCGGCGTCGTCACCCTGCAGGTCAACGTGGTCACGCTCGGCGAGGTGCGCGTCACCGGCAACGTGCGCACACCCGAGTACGTCGTCCGCGGCACCGTTCCGACCCTCGTCCCCGGCACCACGCCGGATCTGGCCGAACTCGGCCGCTCGCTCGACTTCGCCAACCTGCAGCCGTCCCGCACGACCTTCATGAACCTGCGGGAGGGCAAGGCGCCGGACACGGTCGATGCGGAGTTGCGGATCGAGGAGCGCCGGCCGTGGCAGGCGTTCGCCGCGCTCAACGACATCGGCACCGAGGACACCGGACGGCTGCGCATGACGCTCGGCGGGCAGTACTCGGAACTGTTCGGTCGCGACCACCGGGTCGCGGGCACCTGGACGATGTCGCCCGACAACGCCAACGACGTGCTGCAGGGCGGGGCGCAGTACCAGATCCCCCTGTACGCAAGTACCAGCCTGCTGTCGTTCTTCGCCGTGTATTCGGACGTGGACATCGGCACCGTCGGCGGCGTCGGCGACATCGGCACCATCCTCGACGTCGCCGGCTCGGGCGAGTTCTTCGGCGCGAGCTACGCCCATCGACTGCGGAACCGGGGTGCCCTGAGCCACGGGTGGTCGGTCGGCATCCAGGACAAGCTTTTCCGGAACGAGTTCGCAGGTCTCACCTTCAAGGTGCGCTCCCGGCCCGTGAACGTGGGCTACGATGCCACGTGGCGCACCCCGCGCACGCGGACGAGCTTCTACGTGAACTTCGCGAAGAATCTCCCGAACGGACCGCACAACGACGACAAGTCGTACGTCGCGTCGCCGCGCGCCGGGGCCGAGCAGAGCTGGGAGTCGCTCAGGCTGGGCGGCACCTTCACGTACCTGCTGCCGCAGGACTGGAACACGCGCCTGCTGCTCGACGCCCAGCTCTCCGATCAGCCCCTCATCGCCGGCGAACAGTTCGGGGTGGGCGGCGCGTATTCGGTCCGCGGATTCGAGGAGCGCCAGATCGCCGGCGACGAGGGCTGGCGGACCAGCCTCGAACTGTGGACGCCGCCGCTGCAGGTCCTCCCCGGGCTGCGCGCGCTGGCCTTCTACGACGCCGGCCAGATGTACACCCGCGAGGCGGGGGCGGGCCAGCCGGACAAGGACACCATCGCGAGCGTCGGCGGCGGCCTGCGCTACGAGTGGCAGGACAGCCTGACCTTCACTGTCGACTACGGCTACTCGGTGGCCGACGTCAAGCTGCCGGGCGGACGCGAGAGGGGCAACGTCAAGTGGCATTTCATGCTCGTCTACCGGTACTGATGCGCGCCCCGGCGGCACTGACCGTGCTGGTCGCCCTGGCGCTGGCCGCGCCGGTGGCCGGCGCTGCGGTGGCGGGCAAGGCGCTGTTCGCGCGGGGCGCGGTGACGGGCACCGCCGCCGACGGCGGCATCCTCGTGCTGGGCAAGGAGTCGCCGATCAGCGAGGGCGACGTCATCACGACCGGCAAGCGCAGCTTCGCGGTGCTGGAGATGAACGACGGCACGCGCATGTCGCTGCGGCCGGAGACCGTGTTCCGCGTCGAGGCCTTCCGCACCGACGCCGGGGCCGAAAGCGCGCTGCTGCGCCTGTTCAAGGGCGGGATGCGCACCATCACCGGCTACGTCAGCAAGCGCAATCCCGAGGCCTACAAGGTCCGCACGGCGGTCGCGACCATCGGCATCCGCGGCACCGAGTTCGACGTGCGCCTGTGCGGCGAGGACTGCCGCGCGGAAACCGAGAAGCTCGGCGCGCCGACGGAGGCGGTGACGTCCAGGGTCGTCGGCCGGGTCGCCTTCGTCCGGGGCGACCTGAGCGCCACGGGCACCGATGGCAATCCCCGGCGCATGATCGTCGGCGCCCCGCTGTACGAGGGCGACAACATCGTCACCGCGCCCGGCGGCGGCGCGGTGCTCGCCTTCCGCGACGAGTCCCGCGTCACCCTCTCGTCGGGCACGTCGTTCACGATCGAGACCGCGAAGTACGATGCGGCGGACGCCGCGGCCGGCAGCCAGGCGTTCCGCCTGCTGCGCGGCGGCCTGCGCGCGGTGACCGGCCTGATCGGTCGCGCCAGGCCGTCCGCCGTGCGCTACAACACGCCGACCGCCACCATCGGCATCCGCGGCACCGGCTTCGACCTGCTGTGCCAGGGCAACTGCGGCGCCACGGTCCCGGCGGCGGCGACCGAGCCGGCCCTGCGCGGCCTGCGCGAGCGCCTGCTCGCCCCGCTCGCCTTCCTGGTGCCGGCGGCGATGGCGCAGGTGCCGGCAGACGCCTTCTTCGCGCGGGTGTGGAGCGGCGCCATCGGTGTCGAGATGGGCGGCCGCACCGAGACCATTCCGGAAGGCCGCATCGGGCAGTTCGGGCCGGGCGGCTTCCGCTTCGTCAACAGCCTGCCGATCGAGTTCGACGTCCCCCGCCCCGACCAGGTGCCGGTGGACGTGCAGAAGATGTTCGAGACCAAGAGCAAGGAAGCGGTCGAGCCCGGCCTGTACGTGAGCTGCATCACCGGCCACTGCAGCATCGACGACGAGGTCGATCTCGGCGAAGGCGAAGGCGCCTACAAGGGTCGCGAAGGTGCGCGCCCTGAACGCATCGAACCGCCGCAGGTCCTGATCCGCGACGAGTATTTCAAGGCAGTCGACCCGGAGGTCGGGGAACTGCTGGAGCTGATGCAGCCCGAGGGCAGCGAAGAACTGCCCGAATGCCAGTAACCGCCATGCCGCAGCAGCGATGAGGTAACGCCATGCCCCTGCCCGCCCGCCTCGCCCCCAGCCGTCTCGCCCTCGCCATCGCCGTCGCCGCCGGCACCGCGTCCGGCGGGGCCAGCGCCAATCCGACCGGGGCGCAGGTGATCCACGGCTCGGCGAGCTTCGCCAACCCGGCGGCGGGCGTGCTGAACATCACCAACTCGGCCGGCGCGGTCCTGAACTGGCAGTCGTTCGACATCGGGGCGGGCGAGATCACCCGCTTCATCCAGCCGTCGGCGGCGAGCGCGGTGCTCAACCGCGTCGTGAGCGGCGATCCGAGCGAGATCCTCGGCACCCTGGCGTCCAACGGCCACGTCTTCCTCATCAACCAGAACGGCATCCTGTTCGGGCGCAACGCCACCGTGGACACCGCCGGCCTGGTCGCCTCGACCCTGAACCTCAGCGACGCCGACTTTCTCGCCGGCCGGATGAACTTCACCGGCCCGCCCGAGGCCGGACCGATCCGCAACGAGGGCTACATCAAGACCGCCGCCAACGGCACGGTGGTGCTGATCGCGCCGAACATCGAGAACAGCGGCATCATCGAGACGCCGGGCGGCGAACTGGTGCTCGCCGCCGGCCATTCGGTGTCGCTCGTGACCCTGGACTCCGACTACATGAGCTTCGAGGTGACCGCGCCGGACGGCGTCACCGTGAACCTCGGCAGCCTGCTCGCGCAGGGCGGCGCGGCCCGCGTGTTCTCGGGCAGCATCCGCAACGCCGGCACGATCGCCGCCGACAGCGTCGCCCTCGGCGCCAACGGCGTGGTCGAGTTGCGGGCGACCCGCGGCGTCGCGCTCGAGGCCGGCAGCACGATCGCGGCGCGCGGCGGGGCCGACGCCGACGGCGGCGCGATCTCGATCACCGTGGATGCCTCCGCCGACGGGGCCGCGCCGACCCGCCTGACGCAGGGCGGCACGCTCGATGCCTCCGGCGTCGACGGCGGCAGCGTGCGCCTGGAAGCCGACGACGTCGAGCTGGCCGGCGCGACCCGCGCCGATGGCGCCGCGAGCGGCGGCACGATCGAGGTGATCGCGCGCGGGGACGTCGAAGCCGCTGCGACCGCGGTGCTGTCCGCGCAGGGCGGCACCGGGCAGGGTGGCGGGATCGACGTGCGCGCGGGCGATCGGCTCGCGAGCGGCGCGATCCACGACGCGCGCGGCGACACGGGCGGCACCGTACGCCTGCTCGCCAACGAGGAGGTCGTGCTCGGCGGCGCGCTGATCGACGTGCGCGGCGACCATGGCGGCGGCCAGGCGCGCGTCGGCGGCGGCTTCGCCGGCGGCGAGGACCTGCCCGAGGCCCGCACGACCACGGTGGACTCGCTCACCCGCGTGCGCGCGGACGCGATCACCGACGGCGATGCCGGCAAGGTCGCCATCTGGGCCGGCGAGGAAACCGACTTCCACGGCCAGATCCTCGCGCGTGGCGGCCGCGACGGCGGCGACGGCGGCATGGTCGAGGTCTCCGGCAAGACGCTCACCCACGCCGGCACGGTGAACGTGACCGCGCGCCGCGGCAACGCCGGCACGCTGCTGCTCGATCCGCAGTTCATCGTCGTCAAGCCCGGCGTGATCGCGGGCAGCATCACGTTCAACGATCCCGATCCGGGCGCGGACAACTTCTTCGGCGCCGACTTCGACTGCTTCGCCGGCGGCGTCAACAGCGGCTGCGGCGGGAGCGCCGATCGCATCCTGTTCTACGATTACCTCGACGACACCCGCGGCGCCGACGCCGGCGCCCTGCATCTGTTCGACCTGCAGAGCGGCGCGAAGCTGTCCTCGCTGTACGGCGCGGCCGCCGGCGACGAAATCGGCTCGTCCGGCTTCACGACGATCTTCGGGCTCGCGCCGGGCAGCATCCTCATCCGCAGCCCGGCCTTCAACGGCAGCGGCGGCGCCTTCACGCCGTTCAATCTCGCCACCGGCCTGTCCGGAACGGTGTCCGGTGCCAACAGCATCAGCGGCAATCCTGGCGACCTCGTCACGTCCAGCAGCCTGCAGCAGTTCCTGCTGCCGGGGAAGGTCGTGCTGTTCCGCTCCGCCTGGGGCGGCAACAGGGGCGCGGTCACCGTGCTGAATGCCAGCAACTTCAGCTTTGCCTCGAGCAACGGCTACGGCACGATCGGTTCGACGAACAGCCTCGTCGGGGCGACCGCTGGCGACTTCGTGGGCAGCAGTTTCACCCAGACGCTCTCGAGCAACGTCTATTACATCCGCAGCCCGAACTTCAACGGCAGCGCCGGGGCGCTCACGCCGCTGACCGGCGGCGCGCCGCCGACCGATGTGGTCTCCGGCGCCAACAGCATCATCGGCGCGAACCCGGGCGACGGCCTGGGGAACAACGGCATCAATGCCTCCACGATCGGCGGCGTGGGCCTCATCTTCTCGCCGGACTTCAACGGCGGCAGGGGTGCAGTCACCGCCTTCAACCCCCTGACCGGGCTGTTGAAGACGGGCGGGCTCGGCCCGATCGGCGCGGGCAACTCGCTGGTCGGCTCCGTCATCGGGGACAACGTCGGCAGCGGCGGCCTGCTCTCGACCGGCGACCGGGGCTGGGTTCACAGCCCCGACTGGAACGGCGGCGCCGGCGCGCTGACCTTCTTCCATACCGGCGGCGTGCCGACCAACGCCATCACCGCTTCCAACAGCGTCATCGGCGCCGCGCCGGGCGACGCGCTCGGCGGCAACGGCATCTACCGCTTCTCGATCAGCGGCCGCACGCTGGTGCTGAGCCCGGATTTCAACGGCGGGGACGGCGCCATCACGGTGCTCGACAACGCCACCGGGCAGTTCGTGAACGGTGGCGGCTTCGGCGCGGTAGACAACTCGAACAGCCTGACCGGGAATGCCGGTGACTTCGTCGGCGATGGCGGCGTGACGACCACCGGCCTGGGCGGCGCGTTCGTCCACAGCACGGCGTGGAACGGCAATGCCGGCGCGCTCACGTTCTTCGATGCCTCCATCGCGCCGGTCAACACGGTCGCCCCCGGCAACAGCATCGTCGGGGCTCCGGGCGACTTCCTCGGCGCCGACGGCATCTCGGCGGTCACGATCTCCGGCCAGACCTGGGTGTTCAGCGGCGACTTCGGTGGCGGTGCGGGCGCGGTGACGGTGCTCGACAGCGCGACCGGCGAATTCCTCGTCGGCGGCGGCTCCGGCCAGATCGACAACACGAACAGCCTGATCGGCGCAGCGGCTGGCGACAACGTCGGCGCCAACGGCACGGGCGATGTCATCAATGTCCCGGGCGGCGGCCGGTTCCTGTACACGCCCGACTTCTCCGGCAGTGGCGGCGCGCTGACCTTCTTCAGTGCCTCGATCACTCCGGTCGACGAGGTCTCCGTTACGAACAGCATCGTCGGCGACGTCGGCGATCAGTTCGGGTCCGACGACATCGACACCTCCCTGCTGTCCGGCAAGACCGTGGTCTTCAGCGGCGCTTTCGGCGGCGGCACCGGCGCGGTCACCGTGCTGGACAATGCCGACGGCACCTTTGAAGTCGGCGGCGGGTTCGGGACCGTGGACACCGGCAACAGCCTGCTCGGCGCCGGGATTGGCGACGGCGTCGGCGGCGGCGGGAGCAACGACTTCATCGAGCTGGACAGCGGCGGCTGGTTGCTGCATACCCCCGGCTTCAACGGCAGCGCGGGCGCGCTGACCTACTTCGACGATACGACGATCGCGACCGGCACGCTGGGCATCGGGAACAGCGTCGTCGGCGACGCACCGGGCGCGAACCTCGGCAGTGACGGCATCGAGCCGTTCCTGCTGTTCGGCAAGGTGCTGGTGTTCAGCCCCGACGCCCTCGGCACGGCCGGTGCGGTCACGGTCCTCGACGACGTCGACGGCACCTTCGCGGTCGGCGGCGTGCTCGGCGCCATCGCCGGGGCGAACAGCCTGACCGGCAGCGTCGGGGGTGACAACGTCGGCAGCGGCGGCTACGAGTTCCTGGCCAACGGCGGGCTGCTGATCCACAGCCCCGACTGGAACTCGAATGCCGGCGCGCTCACCTACCTCGACGCGTCGAACGTCACCGTCGGCGCGGTCGGTGCCGGCAACAGCATCATCGGCAACCCGGGCGACGCGATCGGCAGCGGCGGCATCAACGCCGACGACTTCTTCGGCGGCATCACCAACCGCGTCATCGTCTTCAGCCCGGACTGGAGCAGCGGCACGGGGGCCGTGACGCTGCTGAACGTCGGCGACGGCAGCTTCGCGGTGGGCGGCGGCTACGGCCTCGTCGGCGGCGGCAACAGCCTGGTCGGCTCGAACCCCGGCGACCAGGTCGGCTCCGGCGAGTTCGTCTCGACCGGCAACGGTTTCGGTCTCGTCCACAGTCCCGACTGGGACGGGGGCGCCGGCGCGTGGACGTTCATGAGCGAGACGGTGCAGCCCACCGGTCCGGTGTCGGCGTCCGAGAGCATCATCGGCAATCCCGGCGACGGCATCGGCTCCAATGGCATCAACACGTTCACCGTCGATGGCGTCGTCCTGCTCTTCAGCAGCGGTTTCGGCGGCGGCCTCGGCGCCATCACCATGCTCGACCATGCGACCGGCCAGTTCCTGGTGGGCGGCGGCTTCGGCATCGTGGACCAGAACAACAGCCTCGTCGGCGTGACCCCCGGCGACAACGTCGGCAACCTCGGACCGTTCAGTTCCATCACCAACCTCGACGGCACGCACTACGTGCTGCGCAACTCGCTGGCCGCCGGCGGCGCGGGCGCCATCACCTGGTTCGACCGGACCGCCGGCATCGCCGGGGAGGTCGACGACACGACCAGCCTGGTCGGCTCGACCCCCGGCGACAACATCGGCAGTGCCGGCATCGGGAACCTCGACGGCGCGAGCTTCGCGGTGGCGAGCCCGTCCTGGACCAACGGCGGCAACGCCAGCGCCGGTGCCTACACCGTCGGCTCGATTGACTTCGGCCTGACGGGCACCGTCGGTCCCGGCAACAGCCTGGTCGGCAGCAATGCCCTCGACCGCGTCGGCAACAACGGCGTCTTCTCCTACGTCGGCTTCGGCAACGCCGGCAACCGCTACTACCGCATCCCGACCTGGAACAACAATGCCGGCGCGCTGGCCCTGTTCATGGCCGGGCAGCCGGCGCCGACCGGCGTCGTCGATGCGACCAACAGCCTGCTCGGCGCCGTGAACGGCGACGGTGTCGGCAACGCCTCCGTGCAGACGCTGTTCGGCAGCGGCGCGTTCATCTTCCTGCCGAACTGGGACAACGGGGCCGTGGCCGATGCCGGTGCCGTGGTGGTGGTGCCGGATGCCGGGCGGGTGGGCGCGATCTCCGCGGCCAACTCGCTCGTCGGCACCGTCGCCGGTGACCGCGTCGGCTCCAGCGGCGCGCAGTTCCTGTCGTCGAGCAGCTATGTCATCCGCAGCCCGCAGTGGCACGGCTCGGCGGGCGCGCTCACGTTCATCAGCCCGACGAAGGCGCCCGTCGGCGAGTTATCGGCCACCAACAGCTTCGTCGGCGCGACCGCCGGCGATGGCGTGAGCAGCGTGACGTTCCTCTCGGCCCCGGGCAAGCTCGCGATCCGCACGCCGTTCTGGGACAACGGCGCGGCGGTCGACGCCGGCGCGTTCACCATAGCCGACATCGCCACGGGGATCACCGGCACGCCGAACGCGACCGTGAGCCTCGTCGGCACGCATACCGACGACCGGATCGGCAGCAATGGCTTCGCGACCGACCCCACCACCTTCGGACTCGCGCTCAACAGCGACCACTGGAATGCCAACACCGGCGCCGTGACCCTCGTCAATCCGAACAGCCCGGTGGTCGGAGCCGTCAACGGCGGCAACAGCTTCATCGGCAGCCGCGCCGACGATTTCATCGGCAGCGGCGGCATCCTCCCGCTCGACAACGGCCGCTTCATGGTCATCAGTCCGGAGGCCAGCGCGACCGACGCCGCCGGCAACGTGCTGGCCAACGCCGGCCGCGTCGACATCATCGGCGGCGTTGGCGGGCTCGGCAATCCGGCCCAGTTCCGCTTCGATTTCTCGCCGTCCGGCACCGCGACGCTCGGCGCGACCGACATCTCGAACTTCCTGGCCACCGGCGCCACCCTGATCCTGCAGGCGCACAGCGACATCAGCTTCCTCGAGGGCGCGGACATCTTCTCCAAGGACGGCTACCTGAGTCTGCAGGCTGGCCGCAGCATCATCATCGAGGCCAGCATCGATCCGGTGCAGATCGACCTGTTCGCCAATGTCGTCGGCGGCGGGGTCAATCCGCAGTTCCGTCTGCCCGGCGACGGCAACGTGATCGTGCGGGCCGGCGCCAATCCCGTGCGCGTCGAGGCGGATATCCTCAACGTCGCGGGCCAGAACGTCATCGTCGAGGGCGGCGACGGGCCCGATGCCTTTGCAGCGCTGCTCGGCAACAAGGTGAGCATCAAGGCCGGCACGCTCCAGTTCCTGGCCGGCGCCGGCGCCAACGCCGACGCCGTGCTGCTGGTGCCGACCGGACTGCTCGACCTGGAGGTCGGTGCCTGCATCGGCTGCGACGAGCTGAACTTCGACCCCCTGCTCGACCCGGCGACGCAGACCGGCATCTTCAAGGGCTTCCCCGACTTCACGGTCGCGATCGACGCGCTGCTCGCGCTGGGCGACCCGCTCACCATGCTCGCTGACGGGGAAGGCGAGGAGGACGAGCGCAAGCTCAAGCAGTGCAAGTAACCTTCAAGGGGTCTGACCCCTTGAAAGGTCAGGACGGGTAGCCCGTCGGTACGGCGTCCGCGGCGGCGGGATTGGCGTAGTACACGGTCATGGCCGCAATGCGCCCGTCGCGGCAATCGAAGAAGTTGCAGTTCCGCAGGCGCAGCACGCCGTGCGTCCCGAGCGGTGACCCCGGGCGCGGCGTCAGCGTGACGAGGAACGTCGCCGCGCACCGCTGCGCCTCGACGTCGACGTAGTGGTGGAACTCCGTGAAGCGCGGCGTGTAGTTCCCGGTCAGGTGCGCATACCACGCGTGCAAGTGCTCGCCCTCGCCCGTCTCCGCCGCCCGATACCTCCGCGGGTCCTTGTCTCCATGGTAGATGACGACGCGCGCATCCGGCGTGAAGCAGGCAAGCACGGCCGGGATGTCGGCGCGGGCGACGTTGCCGAAGTAGGTCTCCTCGACCAGGCGGATGTAGTCGCTGCGATTCCAGAGCGGCATGTCGGGACTCCATCGGGACGAGGCGGGAACGGTGCGGTCAGAACGCATCCGCGCGTGAGCAGGCACCATTGCAGTGTGCCGGCAGTCCGGCCGGCTCCGCCAGTAGCGCAGCGGAATCCGGACGCACAGGCCGGTCCGCAGCCATCCTCGCGCCGAGGGGATCCCGGAGCAGGACGCGCGGCGGCCGCGCGTTCCCGGGCGATCCCGCAATCTCCGCCCAGGCGTGGCGGCCGCCCGCGCGAGCACCCTGCCGCGCGCCCGGCTGGCGCAAGCTCTTACAGGAACCGGCGCAGCCACCCGCCAGAAGCGCTTGTCGGATCCCGTACCCGGACCCTCGGGGGACGTGGCCCGTTCAGTGGCCGCCGGCCGGCTATGGGGTGCAGCACACTGTCGCCCGCACACAATGGGACTACCATGGCCGCACGGGTCGGCTGACGCTTGCCTGCCGCGAGCGGACCCGGGCCCGCAGTGACGCGATGTCGCGCTACCGCCCATCGTCCGACCCTGAGTCGGGCGCCCGGACCGGACTCAAGGATGCAACGCCCGCCACGACGGACATCGCGGTGCCACCGGTACCCGTCCCCGGCGTGGTCCACGGACGCTGGCAGCAATCGCCGGAGGCGACAGCATGGGCAAGGGCAGGAATCCACCGGGCACGGGCAGGCGCGACACCGAAGGTGCCGACGATCTGGCCTTGCGCGAGCAGGCCAACGAGGTGCTCCTGAAGGCCGGGGCCCTGCAGAAGGCGATACTCAACAGCGCCAACTTCTCGAGTATCGCGACCGACGCCAAGGGGGTCATCCAGATCTTCAATGTCGGCGCCGAACGGATGCTGGGGTATGCGGCCGCCGAGGTACTGAACAGGATCACTCCGGCGGACATCTCCGATCCACAGGAAATGATCACGCGCGCCAGCGCCCTGAGCGTCGAGCTCGGAACCCCGATCACGCCGGGCTTCGAGGCGCTGGTATTCAAGGCCTCGCGCGGCATCGAGGACATCTATGAGCTGGCGTACATCCGCAAGGACGGCAGCCGGTTCCCGGCGGTGGTCTCCGTCACCGCGTTGCGCGACGCGCGGGACGTCGTCATCGGCTACCTCCTGATCGGCACCGACAACACCGCGCGCAAGCGTGCGGAAGAGGCGCTGCTCAAGGCCGGAGCACTGCAGCGCGCGATTTTCGAGAGCGCGAACTTTTCGAGCATTGCCACGGACGCGAATGGGGTCATCCAGATCTTCAACGTGGGGGCCGAGCGGATGCTCGGCTACACGGCCGCCGAGGTGATGAACAGGATCACCCCCGCCGACATCTCCGACCCGCAGGAGGTGATTGCGCGCGCGAAGGCGCTGAGCGTCGAGCTCGGCACCCCCATCACGCCGGGCTTCGAAGCACTGGTGTTCAAGGCGTCCCGCGGCATCGAGGACATCTACGAACTGACGTACTTCCGCAAGGACGGCAGCCGTTTCCCGGCGGTGGTCTCCGTCACCGCCCTGCGCGACGCGCAGGACGCCATCATCGGCTACCTTCTTATCGGCACCGACAATACGGCCCGCAAGGTGGTGGAGGCCGAGCAGAAGAAGCTCGACCAGCGCCTGCGGGACCAGCAGTTCTATACCCGGTCACTGATCGAATCCAACATCGATGCGCTGATGACCACCGACCCGGCCGGCATCATCACCGACGTCAACAAGCAGATGGAGGCGCTCACCGGCTGCACGCGCGACGAGCTGATCGGGGCGCCGTTCAAGGACTGCTTCACGGATCCCGAGCGCGCCGAGGCGGGCATCAAGCTCGTCCTGACCGGGAAGAAGGTCACCGACTACGAGCTCACGGCCCGCGCGCGCGACGGCAAGCAGACGGTCGTCTCCTGCAACGCGACGACCTTCTACGATCGCGGCCGCACGCTGCAGGGCGTCTTCGCCTCGGCGCGCGACGTCACAGAACGCAAGCGGGTGGAGGAGGAACTGCAGCAGGCCAAGGCCATGGCCGAGACCGCCAACCGGGTCAAGTCGGATTTCCTGGCGAGCATGAGCCACGAGATCCGCACCCCGATGCACGCGATCATCGGTATCGCCGACCTGCTCGCGAAGACTCCACTCTCCCCGGAGCAGGACAAGTACGTTCAAATCTTCCGCCGCGCCGGCGACAACCTGAAGAGCCTGATCGACGACATCCTCGATCTGTCCAAGGTCGAGGCCTCGCAGCTCGAGCTCGAGAGCACGGCGTTCGCCCTGCACGACCTGCTGGAGAAGGTGCGGGAGATGGTGGCGGTCAAGGCCCAGCAGAAGGGCCTGGCCCTGGTGTTCGACATCGCGCCGGACGTTCCCGGCACCCTCGTCGGCGATCCGACGCGGCTGCGGCAGGTGCTGCTCAACCTCCTCGGCAACGCAGTCAAGTTCACGGCCGCGGGCGTAGTGTCGCTGCGGGTCATGCCCGAGGCCGACAGCGCCCGCGCGGTCACGCTGCGCTTCACGATCACGGACACCGGCATCGGCATCGCAACCGAGAAGCTCGGTGCGGTGTTCGAGCATTTCACGCAGGCTGACTCCACCACCACGCGAGAGTACGGCGGCTCGGGCCTGGGCCTGACGATCTCCAGGCGGCTGGTCGAGCTGATGGGCGGCCGCATCGAGGTCGCGAGCGAGGTCGGCCGCGGCAGCGTGTTCTCCTTCCGGGTGCCGCTCGGGATCCGCGCCGCGGACCTGCACGAGAGCGCCGCGCCGGCCGGCGCGCTGCCGGACCCACCGCTGCCGGCGCTGAACATCCTGCTGGTGGAGGACTCCACCGACAACCGGACGATCACGCTGGCCTACCTGCAGGACACGCCGTACCGGGTCGAGGTCGCCGAAAACGGCGCCGTCGCGGTCGAGCGGTTCACGGGCAGCCGCTACGACCTCGTCCTCATGGACATGCAGATGCCGGTCATGGACGGCCTGACCGCGACCCGGGC
>CAYOJP010000059.1:0-16967 GCA_964404305.1 uncultured Gammaproteobacteria bacterium | reverse complement strand
CGGGTCCGCGGCGACCGTGAGCGCGCAGGACGCGCGCGACCGAGCGCTACATGGACGTACTCGAGCGGGTCGCGGCAGTGGTTCCCGGCACCGGCCCGTCGGTTGGACACCAAGGCCCGCAGTCCGGAACACTGCGGCATACGTCCCGGGACACACCGCCACGGCCACGATGGCGCCGGAACTCCCGGTCGCGCTATGCTGTCGTAAGTCGTGGAACCGCGAGGTTCCGGTACCGGGGGCGACTTGGTTTCGACGTGGGTCGCGAAACCCGTGGTGCATGCCGAGGAGCAGCACACCTCGTAAATCCAGCTGCAAACAAGCTTAGTTGCGAACGACGACAACTACGCCCTGGCTGCTTAAATAGCAGTCAGCCTCTGACCGCCACGTGCTTGTGCGGGGCGAATCGGGGGTCATCAATCACAAGCTCGCGCGGAGGCTCGCCCGGGGCCGAAGCGCTAAAGCTGTACGGGCTCGTCGTCGCGCGGTCCTGCCGCTCGGAACGCCGGCGATCAAATCAAAGAGACGGCTAAGCATGTAGGTCCATTGGCGTAGGGCTTGCGGACGCGGGTTCGATCGAAGGTCGCGCCTGCCCGCGAGGGCAGGATGAAAACGGGGCTCACATCGGTGAAGCCTGACGGCGCCCGGGCAACCGGGCGGCATGGTAACGCCGAGGGGTAGGAAGAGGGCCAACCTCAGGCCTGCCCTGTAGAGACTCATGGAGCCGCCGACCGGGCGACCGGCGGGCGGTCCCCAGGATCCGCGGGAACATTCGCGGATAACACGCCCCGCATCCCGGCAGGACGCCGGGATGAAGGCATAGTCCGGCCTCCTGCGAAAGCAGGGGAACAGCTGTCCCGCCGCCTCCACCAACGCAAAGCGGGGCCCCCGACCGGGAAGGTCGGGGGCTTTGAGTTCTCCGGCCCCGAACGGACATGTCGCCCCGGAAGATCCGACCATTGTCAGTCGCGGATGGGGCCTGGCTCGCCGGGATCATCGATGGCGAAGGCATCGTCGCCCACGCGCGCAAGCACGCCGGCGACAACCGCCAGCCGGTCGTCACCATCAGCAGCAATGAACCGGCGATCGCCAAAGCCGTCCTGGCCATGGTCGGTGCCGGCAAGATCACCGGCATGCGCGTCGCCCGCGCCGGTCACACCCCCGGCCTGACCTAGGTCATCACGAACCGTCAGGCGCTCGATCTGCTTCAGGCGGTGCTCCCCTACCTCCGAGGGTACAAGGCCGAACGGGCCCGACTGCTCGTCGAACGCAATGTGCTCGTCACGCCGAGGAACGGGAGCTACACAGCCGAGCTTGCCCGGGCAAGGCAGGACTTTGAACGGGCGTTTACATTGATTCGAGCCGGCGCGAGAGACACCGACCAGGCCTCCGATTGACGCCGACACTGCGGAATTCGATCTCGAACACCCGTTGCCAACCGCTTCCCGCTGGGTTCGCGACGCTCCGCCCGCCCACTGCTGGTTATCCGGGATTTGCAGTGTCATCCAGACCGCTCTGGAGTTGACCCGGTTTCGTGGACACCTGAGTCTTATGACGGAAGGAGTTTACGATGCCCAAGTCCTGAAAGCTGTAGCCACTGGAGTTATG
Source organism: uncultured Gammaproteobacteria bacterium (assembly GCA_964404305.1). Taxonomy (GTDB): domain Bacteria; phylum Pseudomonadota; class Gammaproteobacteria; order JADZEE01; family JADZEE01; genus CAYOJP01. The sequence continues at coordinate 15,362 of CAYOJP010000059.1, read as the reverse complement.
GCAGCAGCTGATTGAGCTGGTGCATGCCGCGCGGATCCCGGAAGAGCTGTCCCGGGCGTTCGAGCCCTCAGCCGACCGCGAAGCCGTTGACCGTCTGCAACTCCCCCTTCGGGGCGATCGCCGTGTGCAGCGCCGTGCCGCACCCCGGGCAGACGAACTGCGTGAAGGCGACCGGCGCGTCGACGAACAGTTCCGGCGCCGAGCGCACGCTCTGGCCGGCCAGGCTCGATGCGCCCTCGATCACGCCCACGTGCAGCACGTTCGCCGCGTCGCCCAGCTGCCGGGCGCAGTGGCGGCAGGCGATGCCGGTTGCGCCATCGCGCGTGACCAGCGCGAGGTTGTCGTCGATCGGCCGCCCGGCGGCGATGTCCGCCGTGCCCTCCAGCAGCGTCCCGACCGTCATGTCCTGGCGCCGGGCCTCCCGGATGCGCGCCCGCAGCGTGGCCGTCGCCGGCGCATCCACGGTGCCGTCATCCGCGAGCACGACGCCGTAGACATCGCGCGCGGCCGCGCGGCTGACGAGGTCATCCTCGCAGTCCCGGGCGACCGCCTCCGGCTCGCGCAGGAGCGGATCGCCGTAGCCGCCGCCACCCTGGCAGTTCAGGTACAGGACGTCGCCGGGCGCGAGGACGGTCTGCGCGAAGCACTGGCCGATCTCGGCCTCGCCCGACAGCTCGGGCAGGCTCGCAGGCAGTTCTCCGGCCGCCAGCAGCTCGCGCACGCCTGCCCCGCGGACGATGAGATCGTGGCCCAGGTTGCCCGGGTAGCCGCCGGCGAGGCCCGGATTCTGCGCGGTCGCCTTGCCCGAGGTCGCCATGACCACGTGCGCGGGGAGCGAGGTGCCATGCGGCGTCATCGCGACGGCGCAGCTCGTGCCGCCGCGCTGGCGGCCGGGGCCGCCGGAATCCTGCTCCTCCCGTCGCCACAGCATCAGCAGCGGGTAGAGCAGTTCGGTCACCTCGGCGTCCGGCACGCGGCCCATCGGGATGCAGAAGCTGCCGCCGGTGTTGATGCCGTCGCGGTCCGGACGGGCGCCGTAGCCGCCGGCCACGGTCTCCATCACGACGTTCAGGAACGGCACCGGCGTTTCGGGCCGTTCGTCGAGCCCGGCCACGCAGGCGAAATCGAAGGTCCCGCAGCAGCTCGCCTGCACGTTCGCGCGGAATTCGACGGCGCGGTCCAGCATCTGCGCCAGGCACTGCGCCGTGAGGTTGCCGATCATCCAGCCGGTGCTGATCGGCGCGCGGTTGATCGCGCAGGGGAAGGTCGCGTTCACGAGCGTGCCCTCGGGCGCGACGATGTCGAAGCAGCGCATCAGCCCGCTGGCCGACCACGGGATGTCGCCGCACAGCAGCGGCAGGAACGCGAGCATGATGCCGCCGCGACAGCCGCCGTAGGTGCAGCTGATGATGCCGGCCTGCGGATCGGTCCCGGTGAAGTCGAAGCGCAGCCGGTCGTCGGTCTTGGTCATGGTCAGGACCACCTTGTGGGTCCTGCGGTCGCCCATGTGAGCCTGGTCCTGGTAGCCGGTCGCGGTCCAGGTGCCGTCGGGCACCGCGCGCAGCTTGTCGCGCAGGCGGCGCTCGGCGTCGTTCATCATCTTCTTCATGACCGCCTTGACGACGTCGGGCCCGTACTGCTCGATCACGGCCAGCAGGCGCTGGCGGCCGATGGTGTTCGCACCGACCTTGGCGCGCAGATCGAGGCCGACGATCATCGGCACGCGCGAGCGCCGGACCCAGACGTCGAGCACGTCGCGCTGCAGTTCGCCCTTGCGCATGATCTTGATCGGCGGCGTGGGCACGGACTCCGAGAACACGTCGATGTCGCCGATGGGCGCCGAGCCGATCGCCGAGCCGCCCAGGTCCGGCTCGTGGCACACGGCGCTCGTCCACCCGAACAGCTTGCCGGCGTGGAAGATCGGCTGGAACAGGACGGCGTCGTTCTGGTGCAGCCCGCCGCCGACCCAGGGGTCGTTGCACAGGAACATGTCGCCTTCCTCGATCCCCGGATTGACCGCCCGGTTCTGCAGGGTCCAGGTCATCGCCAGATCGATCGCGCCGATGAGCATCGTGTTGTACAGGCCGACCTGCACGAGTTGCCCGGCTTCGTCGTTGATCGTGAAGTCGAAATCGTTGGCGTCCGTGACGATGGGCGACCCGGACATCCGCTTCAGGGTCTCGCCCATCTCGTCGGTCACCGACCACAGCCGATGGCGGACGACCTCGTAGGTGAGCGGATCGAGGCTGTCGATCGCCTCCTGGCCCACCGTATGGACCTCGAGCTTGCCCGGCAGCGAGCGCAGCAGCACATCCGGGGCGACGGGGCGCGTGACGAAGGCTTCCGAACCCGGGATCATTTCTCGACACTCCTCTGCGGCGGAACCTGCGGTTGCTCCCGGCGCGTCAGGATTCGCAGGACGCCGAGTTCGTGGATTTCCCCGCGCATGCCGTCCGGCACCACGACGGACGTGGTCGGGAGCTGGACCACGGCCGGGCCGGCGATCACGTGGCCGGCCAGCAGCGCGTGGTAATCGTAAATCGGCGTCTCGACATAGCCCTTGTGACCGTCGAGACAGACCGGTCGCCGCGCCAGGATGGCCGCGGACGGATCCGGCGAGGCGGTCTGCGGCAGCCGATCGAACTGCGGATTGGCCTGGAGCATGCCGACGCCGCGCACGCGGAACGTGATGGCGTGGATGCCCGCGCCGGCAAAACCCGAGCCCTCGCCGTACAACCGCGCGTAGAGCCGCTCGAAGTCGCCCACGCACCGCTCGAGTGCCGCCGTGGTCACCGGGCCGGGCGCCAGCGGCGTGGTGACCTCTTCGAGCTGCAGGCCGTAGCGGATGTCGATCTCGCGATGCAGGACGATGCGGCCCAGCGCCAGGCCCTGGCGCTCCATCGCGCGCATGACCTCCGCCTCGATCCGGGCGAAATTCCCCTCGACCCGCAGCGGATCGAAGGGCGCCGTCATCGGGTCGGAATGCTCCCTGATCAGCACGATGTCGGAGGATGCGAGTCCGAACGCCGAGAAGGCCGAGGCCACCGGGCCGAGCGGCACGATGACTTCGTCGACACCCACCTGCGCCGCATAAGCGGCGCAGTGGGCGGGACCGGCGCCCCCGAAGGCGTAGACGGCGAAGCTGCGGGGGTCGTAACCGCTCTCGACGACGATCTTTCGCAGCAGATCGCCGGTCTGCGCATTCTGCACGGCATGGATCGCCGCCGCGGCCTCCTCCACGCTCAGGCCGAGCGGTTCGGCGATCCGGCGCCGGATCGCCTCGGCCGCCAGGTCCCTGCGGATCGGCCGCAGGCCGCCCAGCAGCCCGGTCTCCGGGAGGATGCCCAGCACCAGGTTGGCGTCGGTGTTCGTCGGCTCGGTGCCGCCGGCGCCGTAGCATGCCGGGCCGGGCACCGCCTGCGCCGACAGGGGACCCACGCGCAGATTGCCGCCATCGTCGAGCCAGGCGATCGCGCCCCCGCCCGCCCCGATCGCGCTGACGCGCAGTGTCGGGACATTGACGGGGTGCTGGTTCACGATCGTCTGCGCCGCCCGCACCGGTTCGCCATCCGCGATGATCCCGGCGAGGAAGGTCGTTCCGCCAACGTCCGTCGCGATCACGTTGCGATGCCCGAGCTTGTCCGCCAGTTGCGCGCAGCCGACGACGCCGCCCGTGAGCACGCCGCCGATGGTCGTGATCGCGGACGCCGCGGCTTCCGAAGCCGCGATCGCGCCGCCGGCGCTCTGCATCACGAGCAGCGCGCCGCGCAAGCCCTTCGCCCGCAGGGCGGCCTCCAGCCCGTCCAGGTACAACTGCAGCCCCGGCCCGATCTGCGTGCTCATGATCGTCGTGGAATTGCGCGCGAACTCGCGCATCCGCGGGCTGACCTCGCAGGAGAGCGCGACGAACACCGATGGATCCTCCTGCTGGATGAGTTCGCGCAGGCGCAGTTCGTGCACGGGGTTGCGGAACGACCAGAGCAGCGACACGGCGATCGCCTTCACGTCCGCGGCCAGAATCCCGCGTATGACCGTGCGCGCCTGCTCCTCCCGGAGCGGGACGATCACGGCGCCCGACCGGTCGACCCGCTCCACGACCTCCCGCGCGAGCTTGCGTTCGACCAGGCCGCGCGGCTTGGTCTGCGACATGATGTCCTGAAGCTCATGCTGCGGGCGGCCGAGATAGCGGCCCTCGACATTCATGATGAAGATGGAGTCGCGATGGCCGCGGGTGGTGATGAAGCCGATCCGGGGCACCGCGCCCATCACCAGCGCGTTGAGCGACGAGGTCGTGCCGTGCGCGATGTGATCGGTATCGGCCAGCATCGCCGCCACCGGGACGCCCAGTTCGCGCGCGAGCAGATCGACCGCGTCCAGGACGCCCGTGCCGTAGTCGGGCGGCGTGGACGGCGTCTTGACCGACACCATGCTCCCGTCCGAACGCAACGCGACGGCGTCGGTGAACGTGCCGCCGACGTCGATTCCGATCACATATCCCATTTTCTCACCCCGATGACGCGCCGCCGTTTCTTGCCGGGCGGGCGACTGTTTCTCCGCGCAGGAGCGGCCAGCAGGGCGCGCCGCATGCCGCGGGACCTGCCGCACCGGGCGCGATGACGATCGAGCGGTTCATAGACCGGGATCCCGGGCGCGATCGGGCGCAGCGCTGGAGCGCCCTTCCGCCGCCATCCGGTCGTTGAGCGCCGAAAACAGCGCCATCAGCTGCCGGAAAACCCTCCGGAGATCCGGGCCATCGCCGAACTCCCAGGCAAAGAACGCTCCGTCGATGAGCGACCGCCCGAACTCGGCATACTCCTGTGCGACGAGCCTGGCCGTCGTCGGTCCGTGATTGCTGAACTGCGCCTCGAGCAGCGACTGCCACCACTGGCGCGCCGAGTTGCGTACCTGGACGATCATCCTGCGCGCTTCGGCGGGCATGTCCTGCCGCTCCAGACCCAGGAGCAGCAGAAACCGCAGGAACAGCGGATCGTCCTGCAGCGCCTGCCCGACCCGCTCGGCGATTTCATCGATGGTGCCAACCGGCCCGGATGCCGCGTCCCCGTCGCGTGGGAACAGGCTGAAAAAATGATTGGCCTTCCACTGGACGACTTCCGCGAACAGATTCTCCTTGCTCGTGAAATGCCAGTAGAGCGAACTGCCCTGGCACCCCGCGGCCTTGCAGATCATGGAAATCGAAGTGCCGGAAAAGCCCTTGGTCGCCATGATCCGCGCGGCAGCCTCCAGGATCGCCTGCCGCGAGTTGGCGTCTGCCGCCGGAATGCGGCCGGGCTTCGTGGTCTTCGTCGTCATCCGCCCTCGCTTCCCGTTGCCCGCAGGCGCCCGTCCCGGGGTCCGGCGCCCTGTCCGGCTCTCAGCGCCCGGCAATCGCCGGCTCGCCCGCGTCGGCGTCAGGCGCTGGCGACACGGTGGCCCCACATCGAGAAATAGTCGTACGACGTCGGTGTCCAGTTGCCGGGATCGACCTTGATGCAATTGGCGGCAAGCTCGATGCGGAAGCCCGACGGCGTCGTGCAGTAGAAGGAGACGGCGTGGTCGTTCGGATGCTCGCCGAGCGTAATCGTGATCGGAATATCCGCGTCGGTCACCCGTGCCTGCGTCTTGAGGACATCGACGAGGTCGACCGCCTCGATCATGATGTGGTCGATTTTCTTCGCGGTTTCGAAGGGAAACTGCGCATACGCGATCGAATGATGCCGCGGGTTGAGGTGCATGAAGGCGACCTTCACCTCGGACGCGCCGAAAGCCGAGAAAATGTGGTCGCTCAGTCCTGCGCCGGTCGCCCTGGCGAAAAAGGCTTCGCACTGGGCATAGTCGGGGCTGTTGATTGCGATGTGCCCCATGCCTTCGCCGCCAGTTACGAAACCCCGGGTGGGATAGCGCGGCTCGAACGGCTCCTTCGCGGTCGCACAGCCGACCGCGATTTCATGGCGGACGCCGGCCGGGTCGCGGAAGCTGACATAGCGCTCGACGCCACGCAGTTCGGCACCGGTGACCGACCCCTCCTCGAACGCAATGCCGGCTTCCCGCAGACGTCCGACCGCGACGGCAAAGCATTCTGCGGTGGCGGCTTCGAACCCGCCGAAAACGAGGTCGTCGGCTGCACCTTCGGTAATGATGAAGCGCCGCTGCTTCTCGTCCATCCGCAGGAACAGGGCGTCCGGGGATTCGACGGGCTGCAACCCGATCAGTCCGGCGAACTCGCGCCAGCGATCAGGCCGTCGGGCTTCGATACCAACATAGGCAAGGTGCAGGCTCATCATGCACTCCGGGGAGTCTGTGGCGGATCGATCCTCCCGCCGGCACCACGCACCTTCGCGATGAGCCAGGCAGGATCAGCAGGCGGGGTGTTGGATCGCCAGGCAATGCGGTCGTCCGGCCGCACCAGCACCAGCTTGTGGTCGTAGACGCGCCGTGCCTTCGGCTCGTGCGCGATGTCGATGACCTGCAAGGGCAGCCCGCAGGCCGCCGCGGCATCGACCAGCCCCGAGCAGTCGATCTCGTCGTCCGAGACCAGCAGCGTGAATCCGCGGCCAAGGAGGTCGAGCAGCGGCTCGCCGGTCTCGACGAAGACGAAATGGGGAACGCGGCAGCCGGGAACGGTTGAAGGGGTGTATTCCGCCACCTCGAACGGCGGCGCCACGCCATCGTCGTAAACGATGATCGGCGAGCGGTCGTAGTGCAGGCCGAAGTTCAGCCCCTCGGCGTTGAACTGCCGGCTGTCGACGTCCAGCAGCTGGTTACGGACCTGTCTGCGAATCGCATCGCCCTCCGGCCCCGCGTCCTCGATCCTGCTGCGCATCTGCATGTCCTGCGTGATCCGGTGCTGCGCCGTCGCCAGGCCCGCGGCTGCCCGCGACACCTTGTCGCCGACATCGTGCCGTTCGGCTTCGTAGGCGTCGAGAATGGATTCCGGCGCCCACCCCTGCAGCACGCCGGCGAGCATCCAGGTCAGCGCCAGCCCGTCCTCGATGCCCGTGTTCATCCCGTGGCCGGCATACGGGGGCCAGGCGTGGGCGGCATCTCCCGCGAGGAAGACGTTGCCCGCCCGGTACTTCTCGGCGACGACGCGGTTGAACTGCCAGGTCTCGATCTCGAGCACCTCGTAGTCGATTGCGCAACCCATCGTCTGCCGGATCTGGCGGTCGTATTCGGCCTCGCTGACGCCCTCGGCGCCTTCGGGAATCATGCAGTGCGTGAGCCACAGTTCCCGGCCGTCGATCGCGATGATGTTGCCGAAGCAGTCCGGATTGATGACCCAGTTCATCCATCCCGGCTTGACCGGGAACGTGCGCAGCACGTCGGACGACCGGAAGAAGATCGACTGGGTGCGGCCGGTGCCGGTGGTCCCGCCCTCCATGCGGATGCCCAGCTTGCGGCGGACGATCGATCGGCCGCCGTCGCACGCCAAGACGTAGCGCGCGCCGACCCGGCCCGGCGTGCCGGTTCTCGTGTCCTCATAGGCCAGGTCGACGCGCCCGTCGGACAGGCTGACGTCGGTGACCGAGTGGAAGTACCGGAGCTCGATCCCGGGCTGGGCCAGGGCGTGCGCGCGCAGCACGCGCTCGAGATACATCTGGGTGCTGCGGTGCGGGCGTTCCGCCGAGTGCCATCCGGCGTCGTGCGAGTAGCGATCGTCCTCGAAGCGGTTACCCGAGCCGACGAGGTTGTAGCGCGTGATCTCGACGCCGTTGATCCGGGTCATGTAGATCACGTCGGTCGGATAGTCCGGCGGCAGACCCGTGCGCCGGTAGGCCCGGCTGCATCCCAGCCTGCGAAGGATCTCCATGGTGCGGGCACTGGTCGTGTTGCAGCGTGCGTGCATCGGCGCGTCGTCCGAACGCTGCTCCAGGACCAGCACGGACACACCTCGCCACGCCAGGTCCATCGCCGCGACGAGGCCTACCGGCCCGGCCCCGACGATCACGACATCGTGATCAGCCATCGCTCTCCCCTGCGAATCTCTATGTATCGATCGTTATAGGAACTGACTCAATGATGCCTCAGGCAATGGCGGCGTATGCCGTTGTCTATTTCAAATATAAGAATATGTATTTGTTATATATTATCTCTATTATATAAAGTTTCTCAGGCGAGCGACCTGAACGCGGCGTACACGACCACTTGCCTTTATGGATTGATCGTAACACACCGATTCGGCAGCACGACACCGGGTGCTCGAGTTCAGTACGAGACGGCGCGACAGGCCGACCAGGCGTCGACTCCCCTGGCCTCACCCTGGCAGCGCCCGGGAGGGTTTCCCGAAGATCCCGTTGTGGAACCGCGGGTGCCGTCGCCACCGGCGAACGCGCCACCTTGCGGTCCCGCCTGGGGAAAGCGGGCTCGCCGGGACTGCCGGCCTCGCCTGCAGCTGCATCCAGCCCCGGCGCCGACGAAGCCAAGGCCGGACGCCGGCCACGGTGTTTCTGACGTTTACGTCAAGAACCGGCTGATCGGCAGCCCTTCCCTGCCTGAGGGGCTGTGAGGCGGGTCGCGTGCAGACGCTACTCGACTAACTATCTGGCTGCGCGCGAGCGACGGCCCGTCGCCAGCGATCGCGCAGCGCCTCGCGGCGCGCCTCCCACGCGGTGAGCAGCGCCGCGTGGCTCCAGGCGAGATCGCGGGCCGAGACCGGGGCGCCGGAACACCGGTCGAGCTGTTCCGGGATAGTGCCGTCCGCGGGCAGCCAGCGGCGCGCGGCGCCAAGCATCGCGTCCCCGCGGGCGACGAGCGCGGCGGCGGCGGCGGCCGGGGCTGCCGCGGCGCGCCGGTAGCACAGTTCGGCGATCGCGAAACCGACCAGGAACCAGGGATTGCCCCCGCAGTAGACGTCGCCCGGATAGCGGCCGGCGACCATGCCCTCGCCGGCGCCGCGATTAATCGGAAAATCGCGGGCCGCACGGGCGATCAGTCCTTCGACGGTCGCCACTACGCGCGGATCTCGTACCCCGTGCCGCCGCAGCGCGACCCCGGCCCGCAGGGCGCCGAGGAGGACCGCCGCATCCGGCACGGCGCGCCCGCGGCGCTCCGGCGACCGGCTCCGATAGAGCCGCGCGCGCGGACTCCACATCGAGGCGAGTGCGCGAGAGAGACCGGCCGCGGCAGCGGCGCAACGCCGCGCCCCGCCGTGCTCGCCGCGACCACGCAGCCAGCGCGCCCCGTCCCGCAGGGCCGCGTACTGCGCGAGCCGGGTGAAGTAATGCCGCCCGATCGCCTCCTCCCACAGGTCATGCCCCGGCGCGTCGGCGTGCGCCAGCGTGTAGTCGAGCAGGAGCGCGATCAGCGCGTCGCGGCGGCGCGCCGCGGCGTCACCGGCCGGCAGCAGCGCGCCGGCACGCAGGAGCATCAGCGCGAGCAGGGCCGGTCCATCGTGCTGCGGACGCGACCAGCGCAGCACGTCCGGCGTCCCGTCGGCATTGCAGCGCGCCTCCCCCAGCATCGCCGCGCCGCGACACGCAGCGAGTTCGGCATCGGGCCGCACGTAGCGCCGCATGCGGGCCGTGGCCGCCGCGCGCACGGCGCGCTGCCGCGCGACGAAGGACCGTCCGTCGATGCGGGTCAGCGCGAGGTGAAAGCGCACGACCTCGTCGATCCGCCGCCGCCACGCCAGCGCGTCGCGCCGGTGGCGGATGCACACGAGCGCGGCCTCCAGCACCATCGCGGCATCGCGAAACCAGTGGAAGAAGTAATCCGGCTCGCCCGCCAGCGCAGCGCCGCGGGGCGACGCCACGACGGCGCCGGGCACCGCCCGCACCGTGCAGCCGAACGCGGGTCGGCGCCGGCGGCGCCCCGTGGGGGACACGCAGCGGGCCAGCGCTTCGGCACTCGCGCGCGCCTGCCGGTCCAGCCAGCCACCGATGCCACGCACGCGCTCAGTGCGCCGACGGCCGCGGGACGGCATCGAAACCGAGGGCCGCGAGCGCTGCGCCGATCTCCGGGCAGCTCATGAACAGCCGCCACGGCAGCCCGCTGCGCTGGTTCTCGATCATGGCGACGATCGGGCCCTGGTCGATCGCGAGGTGCGTACCCGACGTCCAGCCCGTGGCCGGCTTGAAAGCGTCGACGAAACCATAGCGGCCGAACACGGCGGGGGCGCCGTCCCCGGCGCAGAACCGGCGCAGCGCCGGGAGCACCAGGTCCGGGCAGTAGGCGATGCTGGCCGCGGCGGCCGTCGGCGCGATCACGCCGCGGTCTTCGGTGGGGGAATGGGCGCAGTAGCCGCCCTCGGTGTCGCTCGCCGTGAGGCCCCAGCAGTCGGGCCCGTAGCCGGCGTAGCCCTGCGGATTGCGCTGGCAGTATGCGTGATTGATGCGTACATGGGCGACGTTCTGCTGCCAGTAGTCGGCGTAGCCGTCACGCAGGCCGCGCGGGTCGAGGCCGATGAACGAGTGATGCGTGAAGAACAGCGGCCCGCCCCACGCCGGGCCGAGCGGCAGCGTGATGCCGGCATATGCCTGCCCGTTGCGGAACCCCGGCCCCCGCGCCCAACCGCGATGATAGGCCGCGGGCGGGATCGGGTGGGTGGGCGACGCAGCTGCCAGCACGTAGGTGACAAGGCATTCGTTCCAGCCACGGATCTCGTGGTTCGTAGCCCAGCCGTGGCGCGGGCTCCAATGCCAGTACAGCCCGCCGTCCCCGTCGCGCAGGTGCCAGTCCCAGCGCACCGCGCGCCAGAGGGCGTCGATGCGCGCGGCCAGGTCTGCCTCGCCCCGGTCGCCGGCGTGCAGGAACTGCCGCGCGCTGAGCAGGCCCTGCATCAGGAACGAGGTCTCGACCAGGTCGGCGCCGTCGTCGTGCGGACCGAACGGGATCGTGCGACCGGTCGCGCCGTCGAGAAAGTGCGGATAGACCCCGTGAAAGGCGTCGGCCCGCTCGAGGAAACCGAGCATGCGCGCCAGGCGCGCGAGCGCGTCGGCGCGCGCAAGCCAGCCGCGCGCGACCGCGACCAGCATCGCGACGATGCCGAATCCCGAGCCGCCGACCGCGACCACGTCGTCGTCCCGGCGCCCGGCGACATCGGTACGATCCCGCGCGAGCCCCGCGACCGGATGCGAGCACTGGGCGAACCAGTCCCAGGTCGCGCGCGCGATGCGTTCGAGCAGCGCCTCGTCCGCGGCGCTCACGGCGGCCCGGCAGGCCGGCGCGGCGAGCCGGGCAGCTCGCCGTTGCGCACCAGGTGCACCACGCGCCCGTCCGCACCGCCGCCGAAGGTCGCGTGGCCGATGCCGATCACGGCGGTGCCGGCCAGTTCGCGCGCGAACACCGATCGCACCGCCTCCAGCCCCTCGTCCCCGATCGAACTGAGTGCCTCGTCGTGGACGATCCAGCCGGGCCGCTGCAGCAGCAGCCGCGCGACGACGAGCCGCTGCTGCTCGTCGAGCGTCAGCTCGCGCTCCCAGCGCTCGGTGCGACCGAGCATGGGGACGAGTCGCGCGAGCCCGACACGCTCGAGCGCCAGCACGAAATCGGCCTGCCCCCGCTGCCCGGGCTCCGACGGGTAGGCGAGCGCGGTGACGAGCGAGCCCCTGGGAAAGTGCGGCCGGTGCGGCAGGAACACGATGCGGCTGCGCGGCGGCAGGCCGACGCAGCCCTTGCCCCAGGGCCACAGGCCCGCCAGTGCGCGGAAGAACGTGCTCTTGCCGGAACCCGGCGAGCCCTCGATCAGCACGCGATCGCCCGGCGCCACCTCGAGCCGCGGCACGTCGAGCGCGATGCTGCAGTTGGCCATGTGCACGGTGAGGGCGTCGATGACGAGCCGCTCGCCGTCCTCCGTGTAGCGGATCCGCAGCGGCGCGCAGTCGGCCCCGTCGAGTCCGGTCAGCGCCTCGCGGAACGCCATCACGCGCAGCAGCGTCGCGCGCCAGTCCGCGATCGCGGCATAGTTGTCCACGTACCAGCGCAGCGACTGCTGCACCTGGTTGAACGCGCCGACGACCATCATCAACCCGCCGAAGGTCAGCGTGCCGGCGAAATAGCCGGGGGCGGCGACGAGGATCGGGAATACGAGTGCGCCCCAGCCGTAGCCCCCGGTCACCCAGGTCAGCCGGGCCTGCCCGGCGGCCAGCTGGCGCATGATGGCGATGACGTCCCCGAGCGCGCGCCCGAGTACGCGGCGTTCGTCGCGCTCGCCACCGTACAGCGCGATGCCCTCGGCGAGTTCGCCGATGCGCACGCAGGCGTAGCGCAGCTCGGCCTCGCGGGCGTAGCGCTCGGCGTTCAGCGCCACGAGCGGCCGCCCGACCCGCTGCGCGAGCCAGGACCCGGCGACGGCATAGGCGAGCGCACACCACACCATGTAGCCCGGCACCGCCACCGCCGTGCCGACGAGGGGCAGTCGCACCTGCGCCGAGAGTATCCACAGCACGCCGATGAAGCTCCCCAGGAGCAGTGTGGCCTGCAGCAGCCCGACGCCCAGATCGGCGGTGAGCTCGGTTAAGCGGCGCGCGTCCTCGTCGACGCGCTGATCGGGATTGACCCCGATGTCGCCGGCCAGCGTGAGCCCGTAGACACGTCGCGGGGCGAGCCACTCCCCGAACAGGTCGTCGGTGAGCGCCTCGCGCAGCACGGCCTTCAGCACCAGATGCATCCAGGTCTGCGCGACCGCGAGCGCGAGCAGGAACGCGACCAGCCCGAGGAAGACCCACAGCTCGTGCGCGAAGCGAGTCGCGTCGAGCTGCGCGAGGGCGTCGTAGAATGCGCCCTGCCAGCGGTTCAGCCAGACCTGTCCGGTCACCGTGGCGAGGAGGACGGAGACGATGCCGACGGCGAGGACGACGAGCGGGCGACGCGCTGGCGAGCCCGCGAGCGCGCGCATGAAGGCGCGCGCGTGGCTCCGCAGCCGTTCCGGCGGGGTCGGCGCGGCCGCGGCGTCGGCTGTCCCTGGAGAGGTTGCCTGCGTCGCTCGCGGGTCGATGGGAAATGGCTCCGGAGACTGCGTCGGCGCGCACGCCGGCGCACCCTGCGATTATACGAGGGCGGGCGGTGATGTCATCGGCGTGGTTGCCCGCGCGTCGATGCCGCCCGCGCGACCATGATGGACGACCCCGCCGGAGAGGCCCGCATCTGCGCCCTCCTGCGCGCGATGACGCTCGAGGAGAAGCTCGGGCAACTGAGCATGGTCGCCGCGCACATGGCGGTCACCGGGCCGGCACTGACGCCCGACTGGTTGGCCGGGGTACGGGACGGCCGCGTCGGTTCGGTGCTCAACCTCTGGGGCCGGCAGGGCACCGGCGCCGCGCAGCGCGCGGCAGTGGCGGAGTCCCGGCTCGGCATTCCGCTCCTGCTCGGGTTCGACGTCGTGCATGGACACCGGACGATCTTTCCGATCCCCCTTGCCGAGGCGGGCGCATTCGACCCCGAGCTGTGGGAGCGCACCGCGCGCGCCGCTGCGCTCGAAGCCGCCGCGGACGGCCTCAACCTCACTTTCGCGCCCATGCTCGACGTCGCCCGCGACCCGCGCTGGGGCAGGATCGCAGAATCCCCGGGCGAGGATCCCTGGATAGCGTCATGGTACGCACGCGCGAAGGTGCGCGGCTTCCAGGGCGGGGATCTTGCGCGCGCGGACGTGCTGGCCGCCACCGCAAAGCATTTCGCCGGGTACGGGGCGGTCACGGGCGGGCGCGACTACGCGCCGGTGGAGCTGTCCGCGCGGACGCTGCACGAGGTGCATCTGCCGGCGTTCGCCGCGGCGGTCGACGCGGGCGTCGCCGCGGTGATGCCCGCCTTCACCGACCTCGCCGGGATCCCGATGACGGCGCACGTCGGGCTGCTGCGTGACACCCTGCGCGGCCGCTGGGGCTTCGACGGCGTCATCGTGAGCGACTTCGGGGCCATCGGCGAGCTCGTCGTGCACGGCATCGCCGGCGACGAGGCCGAGGCCGCCGCCGCCGCGCTGAAGGCCGGCGTGGACATCGACATGATGAGCGGCGCGTATGCGCGCGGCCTGCCGCAGGCCCTCGCGCGCGGCCTGGTCGCCCCCGCCGACGTCGATGCCGCGGTCGCGCGCGTGCTGCGCCTGAAGGCCCGGCTGGGACTGTTCGCCGATCCTTACGGGCGCATGGCCGCCGACCGCCCTGCAGCGACTGCCGAGCCGCGCCTGCTTGCCCGCGAAGCGGCGCGCCGCTCGATCGTGCTGCTGCAGGACCATGATCGGCGCCTGCCCGTCGTGGACGATCCCCGCCGGGTGGCGGTGCTCGGACCGCTGGCCGACGCGGGCCCCGACATGCGCGGTCCATGGTACGGGGCGGGCGCCGCCGAGGCTGCGGTATCGTTCGCCGCGGGCCTGCAGCAGGCGCTGCCGGGCGCCACGGTCACGGTGGTCGCCGGCAGCGCCGTCGACACCGCGCTCCCCGGCGGCATCGGGGCGGCGGTGGCCGCCGCCAGGACGGCCGACCTCGTGCTGCTGTGCCTGGGCGAGCACGAGTGGATGAGCGGGGAGGCGGCGTGCCGCGCCCGTCCGGAACTGCCGCCCTGCCAGGACGAACTCGCGACGGCCGTGCTCGCCGCCGCCCCCCGGACGATCGTCGCCCTGGCGGCCGGCCGGCCGCTCGTGGCACCGGACCTGTTCCGCCGCGCGTCGACCGTGTTCGCGACCTGGTTTGCCGGCGCGCAGGCAGGCCCGGCCCTGGCGGACCTGATTCTCGGGGTCGCCCGGCCCAGCGCGCGGCTGGCCGTGACCTGGCCTGCCGATGCCGGACAGATCCCTCTCCACTACGGCGCGCGCCCGGGCGGGCGCCCGGCCCGCGCCGGTGAACGCTATACCAGCAAGTACCTCGATGCGCCGGTGACCCCGCAGTTCGCGTTCGGGCACGGGCTGACGTATGGCGACTGCCGCTACGGCCCGCCTGCGGCGGAGCCGTCGGTCCTGCGTCCGGGGCAGAGCACGACGGTCACCGTAGTGGTCGAAAACGCCGGCCGGCACCCGGCCGACGACACCGTGCTGCTGTTCATCCGCGATCCGGTCGCGAGCATCGCCCGTCCGGCACTCGAACTGCGCGGCGTGAGCAAGGCGGTCGTGCCACCCGGGGGACGCGTGACGGTGTCATTCACGCTCTCGACCGCGGACCTGGCATTCCTCGATGCCGGGCTCGAGCCCTGCCTGGAACCCGGCCATTTCGAGATCCATGTCGGGCCGAGCGCGGCGCCGGAACTGCTGCGGCATACCGTCATCGAAGTGGTGGCCGATTCCGCGGAGTCCGCGCCCGGGCAGGATCGGTGATCCGGGCAGCCGCCGGATGGAAGGCGAAAAGGTGCGCTGCGGCGGGAAACGGCGACCCGGGCCCGTTCTTCGCCGGCAGCGGTCGCGTATCATGCCGGCGCAGCGCGGCCCGTCAGGGGTCCGCGGC
>CAYOJP010000058.1:9878-16974 GCA_964404305.1 uncultured Gammaproteobacteria bacterium | reverse complement strand
CGCCTGCAGATGTGGGGGCACGGGATGGGCCGGCACACCCCGGCCGAGATCTACGACTTCGGCTGCCGCGACATCGACGCGCTGGCCGACTTCCTCGGCGACGGGCAGTACATGCACGGGGACGCCGGACCGACCCTGCTCGACATCGGGGTGTACGCGTTCTGCGGCAGCATGCTCAAGGCGCCGTACGACACGCCGCTGCAGGCGCGGGGCCGGCAGCACGCGAACCTGGTGCGGTTCGTGGAACGCATGCACGCGGCGTGGTTCCCCGACCTGTGACACCGCCCCGGCGGGCGCGCGACGCGCGCCGGGGACCGAATGACGATTGACCGCGGCCGCGCGAGCGCCGGCCGCCGACAGGGGCGGGCCGCATGCTCTCCGAGAACACCGAACGCTACCACCGCAGCCTGCAGGCGACCTTCGAGGAGATAGCCGAGCTCCTCGAGAAGCAGGATCTCGTCCGCGACCTGGCCCACCGCCAGACCGGCGAGCGCCAGGCGCTGGTCGACGCGCTGATCGAGCGCCAGCAGGCGGCCGAGCTGCAGCGGCGCATGGACCGCCTGCACCCCGCCGACGCCGCCTACGTGCTCGAGCGCCTGCCCACCGAGCCGCGCCGCAAGCTGTGGGAGCTGGTGCGCGCCGAGCGGCGCGGCGCGGTGCTGCTGGAGATGGCCGACGCCGTGCGCGACAGCCTCATCGCCGGCATGGGCGCGAGCGATCTCGCCGCCGCCGCCGAGCACCTGGACTCCGACCAGATCGCCGACCTCGTGCCCAGCCTGCCGCGCGATGCGGTCACGGCGATCATGGGCCGGCTCGCGGCCGAGGACCGCAGCGAGCTGTCCGAGGTGCTGCGCTTCCCGCCCGGCACCGTCGGCGCACTGATGGAGCTCGACATGGTCACGGTGCGCGAGGACGTCGCGCTCGACGTGGTCCTGCGCTACCTGCGCCGACTTGGCGAGCTGCCCGACGTCATCGACCAGATCTTCGTGGTCGATCGCGAGGGCACCTTCACCGGTATCCTGCGCCTGAAGGATCTCCTCACCCACGACCCCGACGATCTGGTCGCCTCGGTGATGGTCCGCGAGCCGCTCGTGTTCGGCACCGACGACCCGGCCCGCGAGGCCGTGGCCGCCTTCGACCGCTACGACCTCGTCTGCGCCCCGGTCGTGAACCTGCACGGCAAGCTCGCCGGGGTGCTGCGCTTCGACGTCGTGATGGACTACATGAGCGAGGCGGCGGAGAACGAGCGCCTGAAGCAGGTCGGCCTGCGCGAGGACGAGGACCTGTTCGCCCCGCTGTGGCGCAGCACCCGCAACCGCTGGCCCTGGCTGGCGATGAACCTCATCACCGCCTTCCTCGCCTCGCGCGTCATCGGCGCCTTCGAGTCGACCATCGAACAGCTCGTCGCGCTCGCCGCCCTGATGCCGATCGTCGCCAGCCTGGGCGGCAACACCGGCAACCAGACCGTCGCGCTCGTCATCCGCAGCCTCGCGCTCGACCAGATCCATCGCGACAACATCGGCCACGTGCTGCGCAAGGAGGCCGGCATCAGCGTGGTCAACGGCCTCATCTGGGGCTCGTTCGTCGGGCTGCTCGCCGCGCTCATCTATCACGACCTGGCGCTCGCCGGCGTGATGGCGGCGGCGGTGCTCGCGAACCTGCTCATCGCCTCGGTGGCGGGGGTGGCGATCCCGGTCATGCTGAACCGGACCGGCCGCGATCCGGTGCTCGGCTCGAGCGTGATGCTGACCTTCATCACCGACGCGATGGGCTTCCTCGTGTTCCTCGGGATGGCGGCCGCGGTGCTGGTGTGAGCGGCCGGCGACGGGCGGGCGCACCCCGGTGAGCGCCGTGCTCCTGCTGCTGGCGGGCCTCGCCTGCGCCGGCGCCGGCGGCGAGTTGTTCGTGCGCGGCACGGTCGCACTGGCGCGGCGGGCGCGCGTGCGGCCGGCCCTGATCGCCGCGACCGTCGCCGCCTTCGCGACCTCGGCGCCCGAACTCGCGGTGTCGTTGAGCGCCGCGGCAGCGGGCCGGCCACAGCTCGGGCTGGGCGACGCGCTCGGCAGCAATGTCGTCAACATCGCGCTGCTGCTCGGCCTGGTCGCGGCGGCCGCGGGGCTGCGCAGCGAACCGGGGATCCTGAAACGGGACCTGCCCTTCGCTCTGCTCGGCCCGGTCCTCACCGGCCTGCTGCTCGCCGACGGGCTCATCGACCGGCTCGACGCCGGTGTCCTGCTGGCGGTCTTCGCGACCTGGCTCGCGCTCACGGTGCGCGAGGCCCGCAGGCAACGCCGGGGCGGCCGGCACGAGCCGTCCGTGGCGGGCGACGCCCGCCACCCGCTGCCTGCGACCGTCGCCGGGCTCGTGCTGCTGCTGGCGTCCGGACAACTGCTCGTCGCCGGCGGCGTGCAGATCGCGACCCTGCTCGGGCTCGACGTGTTCGTGGTCGGCGCGACGATCGTGGCCTTCGGCACCTCGGCGCCCGAACTCGCCACCGTGCTCGTCGCGCGCCTGCGCGGCCACGACGAGGTCGGCCTGGGCACCCTCCTCGGCAGCAACATCTTCAACGGCCTGCTGATCGTGGCGGCGGCCGCCCTCGTGCACCCGATCGCGATGCCGTGGGGCGAGGTCGCGATCGCGCTTGCCGCCGGTGGCGTGGCCGTGCTCCTGACCTCGCCGACCCGGGATCGGATCGGGCGGCCGCGCGGCGTCATGCTGCTGTCGCTGTACGGGCTGTACCTGTTCGCGACGCTGCACTACCGGACGTGAGCGGCGCCGCATGAACGCCGCCTGCGATGCCATCGTCATCGGCGCCGGTCACAACGGCCTGGCCTGCGCCGCCTACCTCGGCGCGGCGGGCCTGCGGGTGCAGGTCCTGGAGGCGCGCGAGGTCATCGGCGGCGCCACCGTGACCGAGGAGTTCCATCCGGGCTTCCGCAACTCGGCGTGCGCGTACTTCGTCAGCCTCCTGCACCCGCGGGTGCAGCGCGAGCTCGACCTCGCGCGCCACGGCCTGTCGATCCAGCCGCTGACCGCCGACGCGCTGTCGCTGCTGCCGGGCGACGACGCGCTCGTCATGTCGCTGGCCGACGACGTCGCGGTGGCCGCCGAACTGGACCGGCTGGCGCCTGGCGACGGCGCGGCCTACCTCGAGTTCCACGCGTTGCTGGAGCAGGTCGCCGGCGTGCTGCGCTCGCTGGCGCTGCGCACCCCGCCGGACCTGTCCGGCGGCTGGCGCGATCTCGCGGGCGCCGCGCTGCAGCTCGCGCCCGCGCGCCGGCTCGATGCGCAGGCCCGCGCCTTCCTCGCGCGGCTGTTCACCTCGAGCGTGGGCGATCTGCTCGATGCGTGGTTCGCCGGCGACGCGGTCAAGGGCGCGTTCGGCTACCTGGGCTCGGTCGGCAACTTCCAGTCGCCCCGGGCCGCCGGCACCGCCTACGTGCTGCTGCACCACGTGTTCGGCGAGGCGACCGGCACGCCGGGGGGCTGGGGTCACGTGCGCGGCGGCATGGGCATGATCGCGCAGGCGCTCGCCGGCGCCTGCCGCGCGCACGGCGTGAACATCCGGACCGCGTCGCCGGTGCGCGAGATCGTCGTGGCGGGCGGCCGGGCGACGGGCGTGGTGACCCGCGACGGGACGCGCTTCGATGCACCGCTCGTCGTCGCCGGCCTGCACCCGAAGATCCTGTACGAGCGCCTGCTCGACCCGGCGCTGCTGCCGGCGGATCTGATGCGCGCCATCGCGCACTGGCGCTCGGGCTCGGGCACCTTCCGCATGAACGTGGCGCTGTCCGAGCTGCCGCGGTTCACGGCCCGGCCCGGCGAGGGCGTGCAGCCGCACCATCGCGCCTCGATCCAGATCGCGCCCTCGCTCGACTATCTCGAGCGCGCGTACCGCGACGCCCTCGCGTACGGCTGGGCGCGCCAGCCGGTCATCGAACTGGCGATCCCGTCGGCGATGGACGACTCGCTGGCACCCCCGGGCTGCCACGTCGCGAGCCTGTTCTGCCAGCATTTCGCTCCGCGGCTGCCCGACGGCCGCGACTGGGACCGCGAGCGCGATGCGGCGGCCGATGCGATCATCGCCACCGTGGCGCAGTACTCGCCGAACTTCGAACGCGCGGTGATCGCGCGCCGGCTGCTGTCGCCGGCGGACCTGGAGCGCGAGTTCCACCTGGTCGGCGGCGACATCTTCCACGGGGCGCTGCACCTCGATCAGATCTGGATGCAGCGCCCGGCGCCGGGCTGGGCCGGCTACCGCACGCCGGTCGCGGGGGTATGGCTGTGCGCGTCCGGCGCGCATCCCGGCGGCGGGGTCTCCGCGCTGCCGGGCCGCAACGCGGCGCGCGCGATCGTCCGCGCCCTGCGCGGCCGCCGTCGCGCCACGAGAGGAGGTTCGACAGCATGAGCGATGCGGCCTTGCCCGCCCCGGATCCAGGCGGCCCCGTCACGGTGGTGGTCTCGCGGCGCGTCCGCCGTGGTCGCGAGCCCGGGTACGAGGCCTGGCTGGCGGGCGTGCTGGGTGCGGCGAAGCAGTTCCCCGGCCACCTCGGCGCGAACGTCGTGCGGCCCGCGCACTCCGGCGGCGACTACGTGCTCATCTTCCGCTTCGACAACGAGGCGCACCTGCTGGCCTGGGAGCGATCACCCGAACGCGCGCACTGGCTGGCGCAGGTCGAACCCCTCGTGGAGGGCGATGTGCAGCGCGAACGGATCTCGGGCCTGGAGTTCTGGTTCACGCCGCCGGCCGGCTCCGCGCACGCGCCACCGCGCTGGAAGATGGCGGTCGTGCTGGCACTCGTCATCTGGCCGCTCAGCACCGCACTGGCGCGCGTCCTCGCTCCGTGGCTCGAGCCGGTGCCGTGGTGGTTGCGCGGCGCGCCGGTGGTCGCCGTGATGGTGCCGTTGATGACCTGGGTGGTCATGCCGCAGGTTCTGCGGCTGCTCGCGGGGTGGCTCTATCCGCCGGCACGCTGAGCCGGACTTCAAGAGGTCTGACCCCCTTGAAATGGTGCGGCGCCGCACGCCCCGCTGCCGATCCTGGAGGAGGACTGCCGATGGCCCGCGCCTGCTACCGCGAACTGCGCCGCTACAAGTACCAGTTGCTGGCGGACTACGAGGACACGATCCCGCTGCGGCCGCCGGCGGACCAGGCATTCCGCTTCGTCGCCCTGAGCGCCGCCGGGCGCCTGCTCGTGCGCAGCGGCTATGCCTGGGACGGGCCGAGCGGGCCGACCCTCGACACGCGCGACTTCATGCGCGGCTCGCTCGTGCACGACGCGCTGTACCAGTTGATGCGACTGGGCGCGCTCGACTGGCGTACCCAGCGCGAGGCGGCAGACGACCTGCTGCGGGACCTGTGCATCGCCGACGGGATGCCGCGCTGGCGCGCGTGGTACGTGCACCGCGGGGTGCGACTGTTCGCCGAGGGCAACGCCCGCCCGCGCCGGGAGCCGGAGACCGAGATCATCTGCGTGCCGTGAGCGCCGGAGCGGCGGCGCCCGCGGCGGTCCACCCCCTCACGGTCGCGAGCGCCGCCTCCGGCCGCTCGCGCGTGCAGTCGAGCCGGCCGGCATGCACCTCGCCCGTCTCGCCGTCCAGGGAAATCCAGTCGCCCTCGGCGAGGCGCGCGCCGCCCAGGACGAGGTACCGCGCCCGGGCGTCGAGCGCGAGGCCGGGGCAACCGACCACGCAGGTGATGCCCATCTCGCGCGCCACGACCGCGGCGTGCGCGGTGCGACCGCCGCTCCCGGTCAGGATGCCGGCGGCGACGGCCATCGCGGCGATGTCCTCGGTCGAGGTGGTCTCGCGCACGAGCACCACCGGATCACCGGCGGCGGCGAACGCCGCGGCCTGGCCGGCGTCCAGCGCGATGCGGCCAATCGCGACCCCCACGCTGGCCGGTGTGCCGCGGGCCAGCGGCGCGACACCCTCGGGCACCCGCAGGTGGCGACGCTCGATCGCGGCGAGGTCCAGGCCGTCGAGGCGAGCGAGCGCCTGCGCCGGGGTGGCCAGCCCCTCCTGCACGAGCTCGACCGCGATGCGCAGCGCGGCCCACGGCGTGCGCTTGCCTGCGCGCGTCTGCAGCAGCCACAGCACGCCTTCCTCGACGGTGAACTCGAAGTCCTGCATGTCGCCGTACTCGGCTTCGAGCCGGCGGCAGAGGATCTCGATTTCGCGCGCCACCGCGGGCAGCCGCGCGCGCAGGGCCTGCGCGCCGTGTGCCGCCTGACGCCCGGCGACGACGTCCTCGCCCTGGGCATTGAACAGGAAGTCGATGTAGGGCTCGGCCGCGCCGGTCGCCGGATCACGGGTGAAGCCCACACCCGCCCCCGACCGCCCGCCCTGGTTGCCGAACACCATGGCCTGCGCGGTCACCGCGGTGCCGCTCGCCTCGTCGATGCCGTGCTGGCGGCGGAACTCGCGCGCCCGCTCGCTGCGCCACGATCCGAACACGGCCGCGACCGCGGCCTCGAGCTGCGCGACGGGGTCCCGCGGAAAGGCGCTGCCGGTGAGCTCCTCGTAGAGGGCGAGGTAGCGGCCGACCAGCGCGCGCAGCGCCAGGGCATCGAGTTCGCGAACGGACGCGACCTGCCCCGCCTGCACCGCCTCGGCCCGCGCCTGCGCGAAGGGCGCGGGCGGCACGCGATCGACGACCTCGGCGTAGCCCTCGATCAGCCGTCGCCAGGCGTCCCAGGCAAGGCGCGGGTTGCCGGTCGAGCGGATGAGGCCGTGCACCGTCTCGGCGTTCAGGCCGACGTCGAGCACGGTCTCGAGCATACCCGGCATCGATGCGGCGGCGCCCGAGCGCACCGCGAGCAGCAACGGCAGCCGCGCGCTGCCGAAATGCCGCCCGGTGACGCTCTCCAGCCGCCGGAGCTGCGCCTTGAGCAGGCCGCGAAAGCCCGGCGGCAGACGGCCGCCGGCCGCGTGGAATTCCCGGCACAGCGCCGTTCCGAACACGATCGCCGGCGGCACCCGCAGGCCGAGGCGGTCGAGCCGCATCAGGTGATACGCCTTGGCGCCGATCGTCGCCTCGGACACGCCGGCAACGTCGGACTGACCGGCGCCGACGAACACGACCGACTCGGCAGCC
>CAYOJP010000058.1:0-9778 GCA_964404305.1 uncultured Gammaproteobacteria bacterium | reverse complement strand
GCTCACGTCGCCAGCCCTCCCCCGAGGAAGCGATCGCGCAGCCACAGGGCCGAGCGCGACAGGCAGTCGGCCGTCTCCTCCAGCGCCTGCGCCAGTCGCGCATACAGCAGCGCCGCGCGCCCGTCGCCGCCCGCCTCGCCGAGCAGCGCGGAGAGCAGCGCCCGCTCGGCATCGTCGGTGCGGTGCTCGAGCGTGACCAGCGCGTCGATCGCCTCGAGGAAGTCCTGGGTGTCCTCGCGCGCGCCGCCGCGCTCGACGACGCGGGTGACCTCGATGAGCTTCATGTATTCGCGGGCCGCCGCGACCACGAGTTCGGCGAGCTGGCCGAGCGGCTCGCGCGCCGCCGCGCCGCCGCTGACCCCGGGCAGCAGTGTCAGCAGCCAGGCCGCCTCCTCCAGGCCGTCCGCGGCGTCGTCGGCCCGCGCCAGCAGTCCCGCCCACGCGGCGGCGTCCGGCGCGCGCACCGCGGCCTCGCGCGCCCGGCTGACGAGGGCATCGGCGGCGCTCTCCCACCGGCGCGCGCGGTGCGCGGCCTGCTCGAACTGCGCGGCCTCGGCGGCGAGCAACGCATCGCGTACGCCGGCGGCGATCTCGGTGACGAGCATGGCGTGCTCGGCGGCGAGTTCGAGCACGCCCTCGCTCACGCTCTGGAGCAGGCCGATGAGCTCGGCCCGCACCTCGTCCCGGATCAACCGGTGCGAGCGGCCCGCGAGCAGGCCCTCGGCCGCCGTCTTCAGGACGAACTGCATGAAGGCGACGGCGGTCTCGCGCCCGAGCGCCTCGTCGAGCCGCTGCCCGTAACGCAACGGCGCCTGCCCGGCGGCCTCCAGCAGTTCGTAGACCAGCCGCTCCCCGCCCACGCTCAGGAAGGCGCGATGCCCGTGGCCGTGCTCGGCCGCCCAGGCGAGCACCGCGAGGCAGTCGCGCTTGCGCAGGAAGCTGCGCAGGCGCTTGCGCGCCTTGTTCCAGTCGATGAGGAACACGATGCGCGAGGCGAGAAACGCAAGATAGCGCTCCAGTTCCGCGGCCTCGCCCGCCACGTAGACGCCGACCAGGGTGACGTAGCCCTCGGCGGCGTCGGGCAGGCGGCCGTCGGCCGCGGCGCCGGTCTCGCGCCAGTCGACCGCGAATTGCGCGAACAGCCGGCGGAAGAAGCGGGCACGCTCGCGGTGGACATCGGTATAGGTGAGGCTGGTCGCCAGAGCGCTGACCCGCAGGACCAGCACGTGCGCGTCGGTGGTGCCGATGTCGTTCTGGATCACCAGCGCGTCGCCCACCCGGGTCGCCGTGGTCTCGAGGCCGGGGTGATCGAACTTCAGCGGCGCGGTGGCGTTCAGGCCGCGCATGAAGGCGGCGACCAGCGGCCGGTCCGCGGGCTCGATGCCGTAGGCCCGCGCGCCGTCCACGGTCTCGGCCGCGAACGCCGCCTGCAGCGCGTTCAGCCGCCGGTGCAGGTCCATCACGAGCAGGTGGAGGCTGTCCCCGGCACCGTGACGGGCGCGCGTGACCGCCGCGACGTAGCCGGCGCTGGCGGTGTCCGCGGCGATCGAGGGCAGGGCCGCGAGCAGCCGCGCCAGCCGCGCCCGCAGTTCGTCGGCTTCGGCCGGGGGCGCGGCGAGGACGATCGGGGCGAGCATGACCTCGAGATCCCCGGCAATGGCGGCGGCAACGTGCTCGAGCCCGGGCATGCGCAGGCCGCCTCCGGGCACCGCGGCACTGCCCGCCACCGCGGCATCGAGGGCCGCATCGGGTACGCCGGCCGCCTCGCGCTCGGCGCGCAGTTCCGGCGGCGACGGGCCTTGCGGATCGGCCGCACGCGCGGCGCCGGCCTGCAGCAGGCTGAAGTAGTACTTCAGGCGGTCGTTGGCGGCGAGCGCGTCGGCGAGCCGCTGCGGCAGCAGCAGCGCGCGCTCGCCAAGGACTTCGATGATGGAGCTCTTGCGCATGGTCGGGCCCGGGAGATGCAAGCGCCCCGACCGCGCGAGCGCGGCGCCGAGGACGCCGGTCAGCTTGTACCCTGCCGGCGTTGCGGCGCAATGATCGGGATCACGGCTGCCCTCCGGGCATATAATCCGGTCGCCGCGCGCCACCGCCGGCAGACCGCGGCAAGCCATGACCACCGACGACCTCAACGCCGATCTGGAGCGCCTGCGGCGCGAACTGGAAGCCCTCGCCCCGGAAGCGGGGCCCGCGCGCGCCCGCATTTCGGCCCTCATCGACGGCATCGAGGCGAAGCTCGCGCAGCCGCAGGACCGCGAGCGCCATCGCGCGCTCACCGACACCGTGCGCGGCGCGCTCGAGCATTTCGAGACCAGTCACCCCCGGGCGACGCGGATCCTGAACGACATCCTCACCACCCTGGGCAACATGGGCATCTAGGAGCCAGCATGACCGGACGCATCGCCGCACGCCTCGTCGAACTCGGCATCCTGCTGCCGGAGGTCCAGCCGCCGCGCTTCAACTACGTGCCGGTCGTGCTCTCGCGCGGCCAGGCCTGGGTCGCGGGGCAGGTGCCGTTCGAGGCCGGCGTGGTGAAGTACACGGGCAAGATCGGCCAGGACCTGAGCCTGGAGCAGGGCCAGGCCGCGGCCCGGCTGTGCATGCTGAACGGGCTGGCGCAGCTCGCGCGCGCGCTCGACGGCAACCTCGACCGCGTGCGACAGGTGATCAAGGTCGGCGGGTTCGTCGCCTGTGTCCCGGCGTTCACCGCCCACCCGCAGGTCATCAACGCCGCCTCCGACCTGCTGGTCGAGGTCTTCGGCGAGGCCGGGCGCCACGCGCGGTTCGCGGTCGGCGCGCCGGCGCTGCCGCTCGACGCGGCGGTGGAGGTCGACGCGGTGTTCGAGATCGACTGAAGGTGCCCGTGGAATCGCCCGCACGGCCGCGACCCCGGCGCCGGTCCTGACGACGCGATGCCCTGCTACGACTACCGCTGCCCGGCGAACGGCGTGACCGTGGAAGTACGTCACCCGATCGCGGCGCGCCTGCGCTACTGGATGGAACTGTGCTACGCGGCGCAGATCCCCCTGGGCGACACCGATCCGATGGCGCCGGTCGAGAAGGTGATCTCGGCGCCCCACATCGCGATCCCCACCGGCAACGCGACGCTGCGCGAGAAGGGCTTCACCAAGCTGGTGAAGAGGGACGACGGCGTCTACGAGAATGTCACCGCCATCGAAGGGGAGTCGCGCTACGTGCGCCGCGGCGAGCCCGACACCCTCCCGCACATCCACCGCAAGGTCGGCGACTGACCCCGCGGCACGCGCAGCCGCGCCCTCAGTAGTACCGCACCCGGGTGCCGAAGTTCACCGACAGCTCGATCTCGGCCGCGGGCAGCTCGCGGGGGAAGTAGCAGCCCGACACGTGCGCCTGGGCGAAGCTCGCGCCCTCCAGGCGGGTCTCGCGGAAGTCGATGCCGCGCAGGTCGCAGCTGCGGAAGTAGCAGTCGCGCAGGTCCAGGCCGCGGGCGTCGAGCCCGCGCAGATCGAGCCGGCTGAGATCGGCGCCCACCAGCTCGCAGTGCGCGCCGGCGGCGTGCCGGCGGTTGAATTCCTCGAGTTCGCCGTTCCGCAGCAGCTCGTACAGCGGGCAGTCGGATTTACGGGGGCGGTTCATGGGCTGTCCCTCGGGGCTGTCGCGCACGGGCGCGGGGCCGCGCACCTCGCCCCACGCGTGGTCCAAGTCTATATAGCAGAGCGCAAATGTCGATCACTGTGGCCGGCACCGGCGTCCAGGATTTCCCGACGTCAGGTGCGGCACGATTCCGCTGTGTCACTTAGCGGCCGACGGCGGAAAAGGTTGAAGTGCGGGTCCGGCGCCGTCCGCCCCGTGGCCGCCAGCCCCGGGGCGAGGTAGGATTGCACGATTGCCCCGCGGGGCGGACCCGGGAACGGCGCAGATGGTTCCGGCAGTGAAGCTCAACTTCGAGCACCTGTTCGACGCGAGCTACGAACGGGTCATGCGGGCGCGTCCGGAGGCTCCCACCTTCCTGCGGGCGTTCTACGACCGGTTCATCGCGTCCTCGCCCGAAGTCCAGGAGAAGTTCAAGAATACCGACATGGCCCGCCAGATCGGGATGCTGGAGAAATCCCTGCACTACGTGGCCTACCTGTTCAGCACCCCCGAGCTGTACTCCCACCTCGAGCGCACCGCGAAGCTGCACGCGCGCCGCGAGCGCGACATCCAGCCGCACCTGTACGACCTGTGGCTGGAGACCCTGATCCAGACGGTGCGCGAGTACGACCCGGAGTTCGACGACACCGTCGAGCTGGCCTGGCGGTTGTCGCTCGCGCGCGGCATCGCCTACATGAAGTTCATGCATGACCACTGAGGCTCCCCGTCGGAGCCGCCGGCAGGAGCCCGGCCGGGGAGTCCGCTGACCATGCGCCACGCGCCCGCCCGGCCACGCGGGTTGCGCCCGGCGATGCGCCTCAGGTTTCGGCGCGACCTGCCGCTAGTCTCGGATGTGGGCCCCGCGACCTCCGCCGGAGGCCGGCACGGGACACGCGACGAGGCGAGCGGCCGATGCAGACAGCGGAAAGAATGACCGAGGAAGAGCAGAACGAGCGACGGCGGCGCCTGCGGCACGACGTCAGCGTCCAGGCGATGGTCACCGGCATCGGCCGGGGGCAGGCGCCGTGCGTGGTGAAGGACGTCAGCCGCACCGGCCTGTTCATGTCCCTCGTGCCGGTGAAGGGGGACGGTCCGCGCACGGTGCAGATCGGCATGCCGATCGTCATCGAGTTCGAGGCAGTGGTGGACGGCGTGCGCAAGCGCGCGCGCCTGCCGGCCCGCATCGCCCGGGTGCTCTCGAGCGGCGTCGGCGTGCGCTTCGCCAAGCTCGAGCCGGATGCGCTGTCCGCGCTCCAGGCCGTGGTCTGGTCGGCGGCGAAGGCGCGGTACGCGGCCGAGCACGGGTCGGAAGCCGGCGACGATACCGGCGAGCACGCGGTCGCGAGCGTCGCCGCCGGCGCGCCCGCGCCGCACCGGGCCGCGGACAGCGCCGCGGTCGTGGCCGAGTGCACCGGCATCCTCGGCAGCCACGCGCCGCGGATCGCGTCGCTGTTCCTGCGGGTGCTCGGCGGGCACCTGCACACGGCGCACAAGGACGCCAGGCACCCGCACGAGCGCAAGCAGCTCGACGCGGCGGTGATCACCCTCAACGACTTCCGCACCCAGTTCGCCGACGCCATCATCAACGGCCTGCAGGCGGAGTTCGAACGCTTCGTCAATCTCGAGCAGGGGCCCGGGCCGCCGCTGCTGGAGCCGCCCCCGGACGAGAGCGGCCTGTCGCTGGTGGGCACCGACCGGCTCGACGACGTCCTCAGCTACGCCGAGGTCGTCGACTACCTCAACCGCGAGGTCCAGCCCAAGGTCTACGAGCTCACCCAGCGCCTGGCGCACGTCGCCGAGCGGCCGCTGCGCGAGGAGGACAACCCGCTGTCGCCCGAGACGGTCTGCCGCGTGATCAGCGACGCCATCCGCCGCCGGCTCACCTCCACGCGGGTGCACCGCTTCACCTGCGAGACGCTGCGGGACAACCTGGGATCGCAGTTGAGCGACCTGTACGACGATCTCAACCAGGCGATGATCCAGCGCGGGATCCTGCCGGTCCTGAAACCCAAGCTCGTCATCGACAACGTCAAGACCACGCGGCGCTGAGTACCGCGCTCGCCCCCGCCGGGCGGCGCCCGCTATCATCGGTTCCGGCGGCCAGCGCCGGCCGTCGCTTCCGCGGAGGTGCGACCGTGCGCCGAACCGTCATCCGCTGGGCCGCGCTGCTGGCCCTCGGCCTCGCCGCGACCGGCTGCGAGCAGCGGCTGGAGCCGCAGCAGGTCGCCGAACGCTACTGGAAGGCGGTCGTGGCGCGTGACGTGGACGCCGCCCGCCCGTTCGTCACCCGGGAGTCCCGCACGGCGCTGCGTTTCGCCGGGAACGTGCTGCCGGTGGGCGACGTCCGCTTCGGCCGGACGGTGATCGACGGCACGGTCGCGCAGGTGGAAACCACCGTCACCCTGCTCGGCGACAAGCCGCTGCCCGTGCCCCTGGCCACCCACCTGCGCGAGGAGGACGGCCAGTGGCGGGTCGACTCCGCCGCCACCATGGCGATGCTGGCGCCCGAGGGCGAGGTCGGCGCGGCGGTCGCTCGCCTGCGCGAACTGAACGCCGAACTCGCCGAGCGCATGGATCGCTCGATGGCCGAGCTGCAGCGCCAGCTTCCGGAGATCGAGCGCGAGGTCGAGCGCTTCCGCAGCGAGATCGGCCGGCGGGTGCCGGCCGTGAGGAAGGAGCTCGAGGACTTCGCCCGCCGGCTCGAGGAAGCGCTGAAGAATCCGCCCCCGGCGGCCCCGGCCCCGCCCGCAGACACGTCGGTGCCACCGGCCACTCACGCGATCTGAGCGGCGGCCGGTCGGTCCCCGGCGCCGCTTGCACGTCGAGCGACAGCCGGCCTACCCCGCATGCAGCCCCGGTATTCGCCGTTCCGACGGCGAGCGCGCGGACGCCGCTGACTGCCCGCCGGCGCCGAAGCGCAGGTCAATCGAAGGCCCAGGCCGCCATGCTGAGCACGCCCCAGGTGTGGCCCGCGTGCAGCCGGCGACCGCCACCACTACCGGCCCCCATCGCCACCGCCAGCGGCACGAAATGCTCCTCGGTGGGCTGGTTGCGCGCCGCGTGGGGCGCGTACTCGCGGTAGTTGCACAGGCCCTGCACGTCGCCCGCAGCTACTGTCTCCTCGAGCCAGGCGTCGAACTCCTCTACGTACGCCGGCGGCGGATCCTCGAGCCGGTAGCGCCCGAACTCGCGCAGGTTGTGGGTAGCGCCGCCGCTGGCCAGTATCAGCACGCCCTCGACGCGCAGCGCGGCGAGCGCTGCCCCGAGCGCGACGTGCCAGCGCATGTCGCGACTGCTCGACACGCTCAACTGCGTGACTGGTATGTCCGCGTCGGGGTAGAGGCGGGCGAGGGGCACCCACGCACCGTGATCGAGGCCGCGGTCCGGATCGGCCGCGCAGGCGATGCCCGCCTCGCCGAGCAGCGCCAGCGTGCGCGCCGCGAGCGCGGGGGCGCCCGGAGCCGGGTAGCGCATCCGGTACAGCGCCTCGGGGAAGCCGTAGAAATCGTGGATCGTCTCCGGCCGCGGCGCCGCGCTCACCCGCGGCTGCGCGAGGTCCCAGTGCGCGGAGATGCACAGGATGGCTTGCGGGCGCGGCAGGGTCGCGCCGAGGCCGGACAGGAACTCCACCGTCGCTCCCCCTTCGAGCAGGAGGGTGGGCGCACCGTGGCTGACGAACAGGGAGGGGAGCGTGGGCATGTCGCAGGATGGTCCTATCGTTGCCAGGTGCTGAGCCGCGATCCGTCGCCGGGAATCGGGCAGCATCCGCGCCGGAGCGAGTGGGTGCACAATCTACAGGGGAATGCCGATCCTCTCGACCAGCGCCACGAAGCGCGGATCGTCCCGATACGGTCGGTATTCCAGCGCGACCGCCAGCCACGCCAGCGAGCGGGAGCGCATGGCCAGGGCGCGCTCCAGCCACTCGAAGGTCGCGTCCGCGGCGCCCAGCCCCGCGTGCACGGTCGCGATGCGGTAGGGCGAGACGTAACCCGCCTGCGCCGCCGCGGTCAGGCGCGCGAGCACCTCGCGCGCACCGGCCGCGTCGCCCGCGACGCCGCAGGCATGCCCGAGGCCCTCCAGCGGCAGCGTGCCGCCGCTCCCGGTGGCGACCGCGCGTCCGAAGCAGTCGATCGCCCGCGCGTGCGCGCCGGCTTCGCGCTCGACGTGGCCCAGCGCCCACCAGCCGCCCCAGAAGCCGGGCTCGAGCCCGGTCAGGCGTTCGAGCCGCGCGCGCGCCGCCGCGCTTTCGCCGGCCTGGTGGCACTGCCAGCCGAGGTTCATCAGCACCGGCTTCGACAGCGGGTCGAGGCGCGCCGCCTCCGCGGCCAGTTCCAGCGCGCGGGCATGCTCGCCGAGCGACTCGTGGTACAGGCTGAACTGCAGCAGCGCGCGGCAGTCGTTGGGCGCGAGCGCCAGCGCGCGCTCGAACTCGCGGCGCGCGCCGTCCCAGTCCCAGGCGTATTTCAGCAGCATGATGCCCAGGAACGCGTGCGCCTCGACGTCGTCCGGATCGAGCTCGAGCGCGCGCTGCGCGCTGGCGATGCCCTGCGGCAGCACGTCGTGCGGCGGCCGCCTCTCGATACCCAGCGAGCCGAGGGAACAGTAGCAGGCGGCCAGCCCCGCGTAGGCCTCCGCGTACGCGGGTTCGATCTCGACCGCGCGCCGGTAGTACGCGATGCCCTTGTCGAGCGTCTCCTCGGTCAACTGCATGCGGTAGTGGCGACCGAGGAGCGTCGCCTCGTAGGCCTCCGGATTGACCCGGTGGTGGCGTGCCTCGGCGAGCACCGCCGCCCCGAGCGCGCGGCTGACCTCGATCGCGACCGCCTCCTGCACGGCTAGCACGTCGTCGGCCGGGTGATCGTAGGACTGTGCCCACAGGTGGCGGTCGCTGCGCGCGTCGATGAGCTGCACGCTCACGCGCACCCGGCCGCCGGCGTGAGTGACCGTGCCCTCGACGACGCGATCGACGCCGAGCGCGGCGGCGATCTCGCCGAGGGCCCGCGTCGCGCCCTTGAAGCGCATGACCGACGTGTAGGAGGTGACGCCCAGCAGGGGATTGCGCGCGAGCCGGTTGATGACGGCATCGGTCATGCCGTCGGCGAAATGGCCGTCGTCCCGCGCATCGGACAGGCTCGCGAACGGCAGCACCGCGACCGCGTGGCCCGGCTGTGCGCGCGGCGCCGGTGGCGGGACGCCGGCGGCGCTGAAGCGCACGGCGTAGCTGCCCTTGGGCAGCTCGATGCGGACCGGATCGAGGCGCCCGTGCTCCTCGTAGTACTCGCGCAGCTTGGCGCGCAGGCGGCCCGCCTCCACGCGCACGATCGAGTCGAGCGCGGGATCGAAGTCGGGCGCGCGGTCGAAGACCTCGATGCCGATCGTGTAGCCCTTCAGGCGCTCCTCGCGCCCGGCGAGGCGCTCCTCGACGATGTAGCGCAGGAAGCGCAGCTGCCGCGCCGACCCGGCGAACACCGGGCTCGCGAGCATGCGCTCGAGCTGCGCCCGGACTGCTTCCGGTGCGGGAAGTTCCGGCTCCCTCTCGTTCATCGACGACCGCTCCCGGCGGCTGCGCACGGACCGCCCGATTATAGCGCCGCCGCTGCAAGTTCCCGGTCCGCGCCCCCCGCCCTGTTACTCACGGTGAGTCACTCGTGGCGACGGGCCGGCGCGACCACACTGCGCCTGCCCTGAAACGAACCCCTCCCAAGGAGGCACTGACATGAACAAGACTCTCGTGACCCTGACACTGCTCGCGGCCTGCGGCACGGCCGGCGCCGGCGGCTTCATGCCCTGGACCGACATCATGAAAGGCGCGGATGCCGACGCCGACGGCATGCTGAGCATGCCCGAGGTGAAGGACTACCAGCTCGGCTCCCGCTTCACCGGCTTCCAGCCGTGGATGACCGACCATTTCGCCGAGCTGGACGCCGACGGCAACGGCCTCGTCACGACCGCCGAACTGGCGGCCGGGATGAAGTCCATGAGCATGACCGGCGACCAGGTCTCCGAGGCCTGGACCAAGGGGCTGGGGTTCATGCCCCGCGAGCACGAGTAACCCCCCGGACGCTGCCCGCCTGCAGGGCAGCGGGCGCCCCGGCCGGTCGAGCCCCGCGAGGGGACGGCCGGCCGGCGGCGCCCGTCTTCAGGGTGGGGCCGAGTCGCGGACGGT
>CAYOJP010000057.1:0-17061 GCA_964404305.1 uncultured Gammaproteobacteria bacterium | reverse complement strand
CCGGCGGGCCTGGAACGCCTCGAAGTTGCTGCACGAGGAGATCTCGCGGTAGCGCCCCTGGCTCGGCAGCCAGACCTCCAGGTCGTAGGTCTTAGCGGACGAAAAGCCCATGTCGCCCGCGCACAGCGCGACCCGCCGGAACGGCAGCCCGAGCCGGTCGAGCACCGCCTCGGCGTGCCCGGTGAGTTCCTCGAGCGCCCGGTAGGAGTCCTCCGGCCGCACGAGCTGCACGAGCTCGACCTTCTCGAACTGGTGCTGCCGGATCATGCCGCGGGTGTCCTTGCCGTAGGAACCGGCCTCGCTGCGGAAGCACGGCGTGTGGCAGACGTACCGCAACGGCATGCGCGCGGCGTCCACGATCTGATCCTGCACGAGGTTGGTAACCGGGACTTCCGCGGTCGGGATGAGGTAGAACCCGTGCCCCGGCACGGCGAAGAGATCCTGCTCGAACTTCGGCAACTGGCCGGTCCCCTCCATGCTCCGGGCGTTGACCAGGAACGGCACGTAGACCTCGGTGTAGCCATGGTCGCGGGTATGCAGGTCGAGCATGAACTGCACGAGCGCGCGCTGCATCCGCGCGAGCGGGCCTGCCAGCACCACGAATCGCGCCGCCGAGATGCGCGTCGCGGCCTCGAAGTCCATCAGTCCGAGACGTTCGCCGATATCGACGTGATCCCGCGGCTCGAAGTCGAAGCGGCGCGGCTCGCCCCGCCGGTGGACCTCGACGTTGTCCTGCTCGCCCCCCCCTGCCGGAACGCTCGCATGCGGGATGTTCGGCACCCCGAGCGCGAGCATGCGCATCTCCGCCTGCAACTGCTCGAGCCGCGCCTCGCCGGCGGCGAGTTGATCGGCAAGCGCCGCGACCTCGGCCCTGAGCGGCTCGATGTCCTCGCCCCGCCCCTTGGCGGCGCCGATGGCCCTGGAGCGCGCATTGCGTTCGGCCTGCAGCCGCTGGGTCTCGACCTGCACTTCCTTGCGCTCGCTTTCCAGCCGCGCGAACGCCGCCACATCGAGCACATAGCCGCGGCGTCCGAGCGCGTCGCGCACAGCCTCGATGTCGGAGCGTAGCAGTTGCGGATCCAGCATCGTCCTGTTCCTCGCTGAACGTCGGGAAGGTGAAGCTCCAGGGGTCGTCCCGCTGCCCCGCTACAGATGTCG
Organism: uncultured Gammaproteobacteria bacterium; assembly: GCA_964404305.1. Taxonomy (GTDB): domain Bacteria; phylum Pseudomonadota; class Gammaproteobacteria; order JADZEE01; family JADZEE01; genus CAYOJP01. The sequence goes on along the minus strand of CAYOJP010000057.1, from coordinate 15,903 downwards.
CGCGAGCGCGAGGCCCGCGGCGCAGGCGGCCAGGCACAGGACCAAGCTCGCGAGCGCGTTCGCGGCGGCTCGCCACCACAGTCCGCCCTCGAGCAGCACCAGCGTCTCGATCGAGAAACTGGAGAACGTCGTGTACGCGCCGAGCACGCCGACCATCAGGCCCAGGCGCCACTCCGCCGGCAATGCGGCGCGCTCCGCCAGCAGCACGTAGAGGAGCCCCATCGCGAAGCAGCCGCTGACGTTGACGATCAGGGTGCCCCACGGGAAGGCGGTACCGAACGTCCGCGCGACGGCGGCGCCCGCGCCGTAGCGCAGCAGTGCCCCGGCCGCGCCACCGGCGGCGACCATGACCCACCCGGTCAGCATCCGGTCGCCCCGCTCACTTGCGCTCGCCCCGGTGCGCCTGCGCGTCGAGTTCCGCGAGCCGCGCGAGCTTCTCCTGGATGCGGATCTCCAGGCCACGCGGCACCGGACGGTAGTAGCGGCGCCCGGCGAGTCCGGGCGGGAAGTACGACTCGCCCGCGGCGTAGGCGTCGGGTTCGTCGTGCGCGTACCGGTAGGCCGCGCCATGTCCGAGCTCCTTCGCGAGCTTCGTCGGCGCGTTGCGCAGGTGCGCCGGGACGGCCGCGGCGCCATGGCGCTCGGCGTCAGCCAGCGCCTCGCCGAACGCGACGTACACGGCATTGCTCTTCGCCGCGCAGGCAAGGTAGACGACGGCCTGGGCGAGGACCAGATCGCCCTCCGGACTGCCGAGGCGTTCCAGTGCGTCCCAGGCCGCGAGGGCGATATCGAGCGTCCGCGGATCGGCGTTGCCGCAGTCCTCGGCCGCCATGCGCACGACCCTTCGCGCGACGTACAGCGGGTCGCAGCCGCCCTTGAGCATGCGCGCGAGCCAGTACAGCGCCGCATCGGGCGCGGAACCGCGCACGGCCTTGTGCAGGGCGGAGATCTGGTCGTAGAACTCGTCACCACCCTTGTCGAAGCGGGGACCGACCGCCCCGGTCATCACCTCCTCGAGCAGGGTCTCGTCGATTTGCGGGCCGGTGGCGAGATCGGCGGCAATCTCGAGCAGATTGAGCGCGCGGCGCGCATCCCCGCCGACTGCGGCCGCGAATCGCTCGCACAGCGCCGGCGCCATCGCCGGCCCGCCCTCGTCGGCGTAGCGCGCGAGCGCACGCTCGATCAGCAGGCGCACGTCGGCAATGCCGAGGGGGCGCAGCACGTACACGCGCAGCCTCGAGAGCAGCGCGTTGTTCAATTCGAAGGACGGGTTCTCGGTCGTGGCACCGACGAACACGATGGTGCCATCCTCGATGTGTGGCAGGAACGAGTCCTGCTGGGCCTTGTTGAAACGGTGGACCTCGTCGACGAACAGCACGGTGCGACGCCCCTCGCCCGCGCGCAGCGCGCGCGCCTCGTCGACCGCGGCGCGGATCTCCTTGACGCCGGACAGCACGGCCGACAGCGTGGCAAGCCGGGCATCGCAGTGCGACGCGACGAGGCGCGCCAGCGTGGTCTTGCCGGTGCCGGGCGGCCCCCACAGCACCATCGAATGCGGCGCTCCGGCCTCGATCGCCGCGCGCAGCGGTTTGCCGGGGGCGAGCAGGTGCTCCTGGCCGACGAATTCCGCGAGCGTGCGCGGGCGCAGGCGATCCGCCAGCGGGCGTCCGTACTCGGGCGCCGCTCCCCCGGCCGCGGCGCTCACGGCGGATCCTGCTGCGCACTGCCGTCGAGCACGTCGACGCCGGGCGGCGGCACGAACCGGAACTGCTCCTCGTCCGGGTCGGCTTCGCGCCGCACGTCGCGCAGGTGCAGCCGCAACTGCTGGCCGAGCGCGTCGTCGAGTTCCATCCGCTCGGGCACATCGCCCGCGAAGCCGATCCGGATCCCGGCGTACTGCTCGTCGTCGGCGATCGGTCGCAATTCGACCCAGTCGAGACCGTCGCGGGTGCCCGCATCCGTGATGAGGTAGCGCGCTTCCAGATCGAGGCTCTCGCCCAGCAATGCCGCGGGACTCGTGCCGAGCGACTCGGCGAGCGGGCGGCGGGTCACCTGCTCGAGATCGACGTCATAGACCCACAGGTTCTCGCCGTCGGCGACGATGAGCTGCTCGTACGGTGACGAGTAGCGCCACAGGAAGCGTCCCGGCCGGGCAATGACGACCCGGCCCTCGGCGCGCTCGATGAGCCGGCCGTCGCCGTCGCTCAGGATCTGCTCGAAGCTCGCGCTCCAGGCGCGGGGGTCCGCAAGGTAGGCATCGAGCTGCGCGCGTCCGCCCTCCGCGGCAATGGCCGTGCAGGCCGGCAGCAGCAGGGCGAGGCAGGCGAGCTTGCGGCACAGCGAGATCATGCGGGGCTCCCGGCGGACTGCGGGACGCCGGCGCGCCGCAATCAGTCCTTAGGCGGCGGTGGCGCGATGACCTCGCGGGACCCGTTGGACTGCATCGCACCAACGACTCCGGCACGTTCCATCTCTTCCACCAGCCGGGCGGCGCGATTGTAGCCGATCTTCAGGCGGCGCTGGATGCCGGACACCGAGGCGCGGCGGGACTCGGTGACGATGCGCACCGCCTGGTCGTAGAGCGGGTCGGACTCCCCGTCGTCCGGCTCCATCCCGGGCAGCGCCTCTTCGCCGTCTTCCGGCGGCCCGGCGAGCACCGCCTCCACGTACTCCGGCGCGCCGCGCGCGCGCAGGTTCTCGACGACCTTGTGCACCTCGTGATCCGCCCCGAACGCGCCGTGCACGCGGGTGGGCAGGGCGGTGCCCGGCGGCAGGTAGAGCATGTCGCCGTGGCCGAGCAGGTTTTCCGCGCCTTGCTGGTCGAGGATCGTGCGCGAGTCGACTCGCGACGAGACCTGGAACGCGATGCGGCTCGGTATGTTGGCCTTGATGAGTCCGGTGATTACGTCGACCGAAGGCCGCTGGGTGGCGAGAATCAGGTGGATGCCGGCGGCGCGCGCCTTCTGCGCGAGCCGCGCGATCAGTTCCTCGACCTTCTTGCCGACGGTCATCATCATGTCGGCGAGTTCGTCGACGACCACGACGATGTAGGGCAGCTTGCCGAGCGTCGGCACGGGGCCGCCCTCCTCGGCAAACGGCAGCGGACGCGCCATCGGATCGGCCAGCGGCGAGCCGCGCTCGATGGCCTCCAGCACCTTGCGGTGGTAGCCGGCGATGTTGCGCACGCCCAGCGCCGCCAGCACCGTGTAGCGCCGCTCCATCTCCGCGACGCACCAGCGCAGCGCGTTGGCCGCCTGCTTCATGTCGGTCACCACCGGCGCGAGCAGCGACGGGATGCCGTCGTAGACGCTCAGCTCGAGCATCTTCGGGTCGATCATGATCATGCGGGCGTCGGCGGCGCTCGCCTTGTACAGCAGGCTGAGGATCATCGCGTTCAGCGCCACCGACTTGCCCGAGCCGGTGGTCCCGGCGACGAGCAGGTGCGGCATGCGCGCGAGGTCGACGACGATCGGCTTGCCGGCGATGTCCTTGCCGAGCGCCAGAGTCAGCGGCGAGGCGCTCTCCTCGTACTCGCGCGCACCGAGGATCTCGCGCAGGAAGACGGTCTCGCGCTTCTCGTTCGGCACCTCCAGCCCGATGACGGACTTGCCGGGAATCACCTCGACCACGCGCACGCTGACGGTCGACAGCGAGCGGGCCAGATCCTTCGACAGCCCGCTGATCCGGCTGGCCTTCACCCCCGGCGCGGGGTCCACCTCGAAACGCGTGATGACCGGCCCGGGATGGACGGCCACGACCTGCGCCTCGACCCCGAAGTCGCGCAACTTCAGCTCGAGTTGGCGGGACATGGCCTCCAGCGCTTCGGCGGAATAACCGCCGCTCTCCTGCGGCGCGACCTCGAGCAGGTCGAGCGGGGGCACAGAGGCATCCGCCGGCAGGTCGAACAGCACCTGCTGCTTCTCCTTCTCCAGGCGATCCCCGACCTCGAAGTTCGAGATGACCGGCTCGATACGCGGGCGCGGGCGCGCCTCGACCCTGCGCTTCTCCACCGCGACAATCGCCTCGCGTTCGCGCCGGGCCTGACGCCCCTGCAGCCATTCGCGGGTCCACCCGGTCGCGGCCCTGGCGCGGGCGAGGCCGACGAGCGTCCAGCGCCCCGTGGTCTCCATGAGCCACACCCATGACAGTCCGGTGAGCAGGGTGATGCCGGCCAGCAGCAGCGTGAGCAGGAGGAGCGCGCCGCCGACCGGACCGAAGGCGGTCAGCAGCAGGCGTCCGACCACCTCGCCGAGCACGCCGCCCCCGGTGTGCGGCAGCGTCTCACCGTCGATCTGCAGCCACAGCAGCGCGGCGCCCAGCGCCAGCGTCAGCAGGAAGCCGACCCCTCGCGTGGTGAGGTAGAAGTAGTCATTGCCGGCGGCTGCCGCGCGCGGCGGCGTCCGGTAGAAGATCCACCCGGCGGCAGCGCTGGCGAACGCGAACAGGATCGAGGCGTAACCGAACAGGTACAGCAGGATGTCGCCGATCCAGGCGCCGAGCACGCCGGCGAGGTTGCGGACGGCGCTCCCGCTCGCGGTGTGCGACCAGCCGGGGTCGCCCGGGTCGTAGCTCGCGATGGCCAGCACGAGAAACACGGCGACAACCACGGCTACCAGCAGCACGGTCTCGCGCAACCGCTTGACCATGTTCAGTCCAAGCGACGGCACTTGTGCGCCGTGCTTGCGTATCGCCTGGGCAACCATTCCTCAACCTCTATCTTCAAATATCCCGTAACAACATGTATTTCAAGTGGAAAGATTAGCAGGATCCGGGCATTTGGGAAACCTCCCCCGACGGGCGGTCCGGACCCTGGCGGCGATTGACCGGCCCGGCGGCGGCGTGCCAGAGTGCGGTGCGGCAACGGCGTCCCCATGCGGCTCCAGTTCTTCTCCGACATCCATCTCGAATTCGCCCCCCTGGACGTTCCAGCGACGAGCGCCGACGTCATCGTCGCCGCCGGCGATATCGGCGTCGGGGCGGCGGGGGCACACTGGCTCGCCGGGCTCGGCAAGCCGGTTGTCTACGTCGCGGGCAACCACGAGTTCTACGGCGGCGACATGGGGGCCGTCCAGGCGGCTATCGAGACCGCGACCGCCGGCACCGGGGTCCGGTACCTGGAGAACGGAGTGACCGACATCGCCGGGGTGCGCTTCATCGGCAGCACCCTGTGGGCCGCCTTCGAGGATGGCCGGCCGGAATTGCTCCGCGCCGCCGGGCGGACGCTCAACGACTTCCAGCAGATTCGGCTGGGGGCCGGTCAGTGGACTCCCGAGGCGTCGGTGGCGGCCTGCCGGCGCGCCACCAGCTTCCTGGCCACGGCGCTGGCCCGACCGTGGCAGGGGCCCACGGTGGTCGTGACCCACCACGCGCCCACCCGGCGGAGCTGGCGCGGTCCCGAGGACGCGACGCTGCGACCCGCCTACTGCAACGACCTGGACGACCTGTGCGCCAGGCACGCGCCTGCCCTGTGGTTCCACGGGCACACGCACTGGACGACCGACTACCGGATCGGGGCCACGCGCGTCCTGTGCAACCCCCGCGGCTACCATGGCCTGCAGCGGGTTACGGGGTTCGATCCCGGCCGCGTCGTCGATCTGGCACCGGCGGGGGCCGACCGGTTGCCCTCGATCTGAAGCTGGTGTCCCCGTGCTGCCCGGTGGCCGCCGCTTGGCCCGCCGGTGCCCGTCGGCTACGCTGGGCCCCGGCCCGCCCAGGCGGACCGCCCCCCCTCCAGCCGCAAATCGCACCCACGCATGGCAACCCGTCACATCTACAAGGTCATCTTCCACAACCAGGGCAAGGTCTACGAGGTCTATGCCAGGGCCATCCACCAGAGCGCGTTGTACGGGTTCATCGAGATCGAGAAAATTCTGTTCGGGGAAAAATCCTCGCTGGTGCTCGATCCTTCCGAGGAACACCTGAAATCGGAGTTCAGGGGCGTGAGCCGCAGCTACATCCCGGTGCACGCGGTGATCCGCATCGACGAGGTCGACAAGCAGGGCCAGGGCAGGATCACCGAGGTCGGCGGCGAGAAGGTCACGGCCTTGCCGATGTACTTGCCGGGCGGTGATTCCCGCAAATCCTGACCGCCTGGCGGCCGCCCGCGTGCGCTCGCTCCGCCGGCCGGCCAGGGGGCGCGTGCTACCATCGCCGGCCGTGGTCGTTGCGCACTGGATGATGCTCGCCCTGCTGCTGGCCGCGCAGGCAGCCGCCGGCGCCACGTCATGGTCGGTCGGCCCGGACCCGTCCGCGCCCGGACGCGTGGCCAGCGCCCGGACCGACGCCGCCCACCGGATTGCGATCTACCGGGAGGGCGATGCCGTGCGACTGCGGCTGGAGCTGAGCGCCGGTTTCGATACCCTGCGCGAGGGCACCTGTCCGACGCTGCAGGTCGACGATCTCGCCGTGGCGCCTCCCGACAGCACCTGCACGCAGGGCGGCCGCTGGAGCATCTTCGAGCTCGGCCAGGTGCGCAACCGCCGCGTCATTGCCCCCCTGCTGTTCCACATCATGAACGGTACCCGGCTGGTGTACCGCTACGCGGGCACCGCCGGCTACCACGAAGGCAGCGTGCCGCTCACCGGCTCGCATGCGGCCGTCCGGGCAGCCCTGGGCGGCGTGCAGGTCGTTCCCGAATGATGCAGGTGCGCGCCTGCCAGGCCCTGGCGTCCGTCTCCCCATCCGACTGGAACCGGCTCACCGGCGACGACCAGCCGCTGCTGCGCCACGAGTTCCTGGCCGGGCTGGAGGAATTCGACTGCCTCGCGCCGCAAGGCTGGCAGCCGATGCACCTGCTCGCCACCCGCGGCGCTCGCCTCGTCGGCGCGATGCCGCTCTACCTGAAGGCCAATTCCGTCGGCGAATTCGTCTTCGACTGGAGTTGGGCAGAGGCCTACGAACGGGCCGGCGGCCGCTACTACCCGAAGCTGGTCAACGCCGTGCCCTTCAGCCCGGTCACCGGCCCGCGCCTGCTGGTCGATCCGCAGGCCTCCGACCCCGGCGCGATACGCGCTGCGCTGGTGGAGGGTGCCACGGGGCTCGCGGCCGAACTCGGCCTGTCGTCCGTGCACTGCCTGTTTCCGGCGGACGAGGATCGGACCGCGCTCGCCGAGGGCGGGCTGCTGGCGCGGATGGGCGTGCAGTACCACTGGCACAACGCCGGCTATCCGGATTTCGACGCATTCCTGGCGGCGCTGTCCTCCAAGCGTCGCAAGCAGATCAAGCGCGAGCGCCGCGAAGTCGCGGCCGCCGGCATCGATTTCGAGATCCGCGACGGCGCCACGATGCGGGATGCGGACTGGAAGGTGTTCCACGAATTCTACTGTTCGACCTTCGAGCGCCGCTGGGGCGAACCGCGCCTGACGCTGCCGTTCTTCCGCGCGCTGGGCCTGCGGATGCCGGCGCAGACGCTGGTGTTCCTCGCGCGCCGCGCCGGGGAATACGTGGCCGGCGCATTCGCGCTGCGCGGTCGCGCGACGCTGTACGGCCGGCACTGGGGTTGCAGCGAGCAGTTCCCGTTCCTGCATTTCGAGCTGTGCTACTATCGGACCATCGAATACTGCATCGCCCACGGACTCGCGCGACTCGACGCCGGCGCGCAGGGCGAGCACAAGATCCCGCGCGGCTTCCTGCCGGTGCGGACGTGGTCGGCACACTGGATCGCCGACCCGCGCTTCCGCGCCGCGGTAGCGGATTTCCTGCGCCGCGAGACGCGGGTCATTGAGTCCCACATCGAGGAACTCGACGCCCATTCGCCTTATCGCGAGTCTGGCTGAGAGCGAGCCGGCGTCCCGCCACGGGCGACGGCCCGGGCACGGCCGAGCCGCGGACGGGCACATGACGATGGACATGCACCGCGCAACGACTTCCATGGATCCTCGCTGACCGGGTGCGACGGCCATGGGGCAGCCTGTCTACTGGATCGCCGCCAACCGGCTCGCCGACGGGCTGCCGGCGCCCGAGCAGGCGTTGCGCGATCCCGATGGCCTGCTGGCGGCCGGTGGCGACCTCACCCCGGCAATGCTGCTCGACGCCTACCGGCGCGGCATCTTTCCCTGGTACACCGACGATCAGCCGATCCTGTGGTGGTCGCCCGATCCACGCTGCGTGCTCGATCCGGCCGGCCTGCGCGTGTCGCGCAGCCTGCGCAGGCGGCTGCGCACCGCCGGGCTCGATGTCGCCACCGACCGGGACTTCGCCGGGGTGGTCGCGGCCTGCGCCGCGCCCCGGCCACGCCAGAACGGCACCTGGATCACGCCTGCCGTCGCGCGCGCCTATGCCGAGTTGCATGCCCGCGGTCACGCCCATTCGGTCGAGTGCCGGCGCGAGGGCGTGCTCGTCGGCGGCCTCTACGGCGTCGCCATCGGCCGGGTGTTCTTCGGCGAATCGATGTTCAGTCGGGAAGCCGATGCGTCGAAGGTCGCGCTCGCGCACCTCGCGCACAACCTGCACCGCTGGGACTACGCGCTCATCGACTGCCAGGTTGCCAACCCCCACCTCGAGAGCCTGGGGGCGAAGCCCATGCCGCGCGAACGCTTTCTCGCCGCGCTCGAGTCGCTGTGTGCGCAGGCGCCGGCCGCGGGCGCCTGGCGCGACTGGGAGGCGCGGCCATGACCCGCCCCACGCGCGGCCTGTCGCTCGCCTTCTACTCCACGCCGCGCTACGCATGCAGCTACCTGCCGGGCCGCGAGGCAGTGACGCTGTTCGCCGACCCCTCGATCACGAAGACACCGACGCTGTATGCGCAGTTGTCCGCCTACGGGTTCCGGCGCAGCGGCGAGCACCTGTACCGGCCGCGCTGCCCCCACTGCAGCGCCTGCGTGCCCGTGCGGGTTCCGGTCGCCGAGTTCAGGCCTTCGCGGTCACAGCGGCGCACGCAGCGACGCAACGCCGGCCTGGAGGTCCGCGTCCGCGAGGCGGCCTTCGACGTCGAGCATTTCGCCCTGTACCGCCGCTACCTGGGGTCGCGGCACGCGGGAGGCGGGATGGATAACCCGACCGTCGAGAGCTACATGGATTTTCTGACCGCGACCTGGAGCGAGACCGAGTTCCACGAACTGCGGCTCGAAGGCCGCCTGGTCGCAGTCGCGGTGATCGACCGGATGCCCGAGGCCCTGTCTGCCGTGTACACGTTCTTCGATCCGGATCTGTCCGGTCGCAGCCTCGGGCGGCAGGCGGTCCTGCACCAGATCGCCTATGCGCGACGCGAGAGCCTGCGCTGGGTCTATCTCGGCTACTGGATCAAGGGCTGCCGCAAGATGCTCTACAAGAACGAGTATCAGCCGCTCGAGCATTACGTGGACGGTCACTGGACCCGGGCCTGCGAGGCATGAGCGCGCGCCGGTCTTTGCGGCCAGGCGGGCTTTCCGGCAGAATGGCGCGCCGCCTGGACCGGGCGGAGGCGCAACGGCACGTAAGGGAATGGCGAAGGAAGAACACATAGAAATGCAGGGCAAGGTCGTCGAGACCCTGCCCAACACGATGTTCCGGGTGGAGCTGGAGAACGGGCACGTAGTCACGGCCCATATCTCCGGCAAGATGCGCAAGCACTACATCCGGATCCTGACCGGCGACACGGTCACCGTCGAACTCACCCCGTACGACCTCAGCAAGGGCCGCATCACGTTCCGCGCCCGCTGAGGCCGGCCACCGCGCGCCGGCAACCGCCGACCGCGCCCCGGGGCCTCAGTCACCCAGTTCCTGCCGCAGCGCCGCCAGGTCGGCGGGGGTATCGATCCCCGACCCGACCGCGGCGCAGGCATCCACCACCACGATCGCGGCATCGTGGTGCAGCGCCCGCAGCTGCTCCAGCTTCTCGATGTCCTCGATCGCCACCGCGGGCAGCACGGCGAAGCGCGCGAGGAAACCCGCGCGATAGGCGTAGATGCCGATGTGCCGGCGCGCCTCGGGCGGTGGCGGAGCATCGCAGTCCGCATCGCGGGGCCACGGGATCGGCGCGCGACTGAAGTACAGCGCCCGTGCCCGCGCATCGCGCACCACCTTCACGACGTTCGGATCGAGAAACTCGGCGCGCGACGTGATCGGCGCGCAGGCACTCGCCATCTCCGCCCCCGCGTCCTGCGCGAGTGCCTCGCCGACCTGGCGGATGACGGCCGCGGGCATGCGCGGCTCGTCGCCCTGCACGTTCACCACGACCGTCGAGGGCGGCCACGCAAGCGTGGCGACCGCCTCGGCGAGCCGATCGGTGCCGGAGACGTGATCGACGCGCGTCATCACCACCTGCGCTCCGAAGCCGCCCGCGACTTCCGCAATCCGCGCGTCGTCGGTCGCAATCACCACCCGCTCCGCGCCGCTGGCGACAGCGCGCGCGTGCACGTGCTCGACGAGCGCTCGCCCGCCGGCGCGCGCGAGCGGCTTGCCCGGCAGCCGCGTCGAGGCATAGCGGGCCGGGATGACGACGCGAAAGCTCACTTGAGCCGTTCCAGCTCCTCCTCGGAGAGCTGGCGCGCCTCGTCCTCCAGCATGACCGGGATCCCGTCTCGAATCGGGTAGGCGAGGCGCGCCGCCCGGGACAGCAGTTCCTGTCGCTCGCGGTCGTACACGAGTGGCCCCTTGGTCACGGGGCAGACGAGTATCTCAAGCAGTTGCTTGTCCATCGGCGTTTCTCCTGATGAGAGCCAGCAGGCGATGCTCGAACACCTCCGGCAGCGCTGCCGTCACCGGCAGGTACCATTGTCCCGCCCCGGCGATCCGCCGGCACTTGACCGCGTCCTTCTCGGTCATGATGACCGGCAGATCGTCATCGAAGCGGAGTTCGCCTGCGTTGTAACGGTGATGATCGGGGAACGGGTGCTTGTGCACGCGCAGTCCCTGCGCGCGCAGCAGCGCGAAGAAATTCTCCGGATTGCCGATGCCGGCGACCGCGTGCACGTCCTTGTGCGCGAAATCGGCCAGCGGCCGGCGTGCGGAGTCGTCGGCCACGCCGACGAGCGGTCCGGGGATAATCCGCATGGGGAACTCCCCGCGCGCGCCGATGCCGTTCGCCACGATCAGGTCCGCCGTCTGCAGGCGTGCGAGCGGCTCGCGCAGCGGTCCGGCCGGCAGCAACCGGTGATTGCCGAAACGGCGCACGCCGTCGATGACCACGATCTCCACGTCGCGAGCGAGCGCGTGATGCTGCAATCCGTCGTCGCAGATGAGCACGTCGCAGGGACGGTGCTCGAGGAGCGCGGTCCCCGCCTCCACCCGGTCTGGACCGGCCGCCACCGCGCAGTGCGTGCGCCGCGCCAGCAGCACGGCCTCGTCGCCGACGACGGCCGGATCGCTGTCGGGCCGCACCTGCTGCGGCCAGCGGCTCGCCACGCCGCGGTAGCCGCGGCACAGGATGCCCGGCGTATAGCCGTGCTCGCGCAGCAGGCCCGCGAGGCCGATGACCAGCGGCGTCTTGCCCGTGCCGCCGACGGTCAGATTGCCAACGACGATTACCGGCACCGGCAACCGTACGATCGGCAACAGGCCGGAGAGATAGGCCTGTCGGCGGGTGATGATGGCCAGGTGATAGAGCCAGGACAGCGGCACCAGCGGCAGCGCCCAGGGGCTGCGGCCGTACCAGACCTCGCTCTCGAACCAGCGCGCGAGGGTCATGCCCGACCGCCGCCGGTCGGCGGGGACGCGCACAGCTCGGCGCAGGTCAGCGGCATCCTGCTTCAGCGATCGGCGTCGGGACGCACTTCGGTGGCGAAGGTCACGTGCACGAACCCGAGCCCGCGGGCGGCATCCAGGACGTCGATCACGGACTGATGGGGCGTCGCGCGATCCGCGTTGATGACGACCGTCGGGTCGCGCTCGCCTCCCGCAGCATCCTGCAGCGCCTGCCGGACCGTGTCGACCTGCCCGTTCACTAGCCCGCGGTCATTGACGAAGAACCGGCCCTGGCGATCGATCGAGACCTCGATCGGCGCCTTCTCGTCCACCTGCGCCTGGGCCCCTGCGCGGGGCAGCGTCACCTCGATTTCGGCGCGTTTCATGAACGTGGTGGTGGTCATGAAGAAGAACACCAGCAGCAACACGACGTCGATGAGCGAGACCAGGTTGATCTCGAGGTCCTCGCCGCCTCGTCGCGGGCGCAGGTTCACGGCGCGGGCTCCGTCGCGGCCTCGCGCTCGCCCTTGATGATCTCGATCATCTTGAGCGACTCCTGCTCCATCATGACGACATAATCGGTCACGCGGCCATTGAAGTAGCGGTAGAACACCAGCGCCGGAATGGCGACCGACAGTCCCGCCGCGGTCGTGATCAGCGCCTCGGCGATGCCGCCGGCGAGCGCGGCCGGATCGCCGACCCCGCCCGCGCCCAGCGCGGCGAACGCCTTGATGATGCCGCTGACCGTCCCGAGCAGACCGAGGAGCGGCGAGATCGACGCGATCGTGCCCAGCGTATTCAGATAGCGCTCGAGATCGTGGACGACGTGGCGGCCGACCTCCTCGATGCCCTCCTTCATCACGGCGCGGTCGTGATGCATGTTGACGAGCCCTGCGGCGAGGACGCGGCCGAGCGGGGAACCGGCGCGCAGGGCCTGGATGTGCTGCGCGTCGAGCACCCCGGCGCGCGTCCACTGCCAGACCTGCGCGAGGAGATGCTCGGGAATGACCCGGCGCCGCTGCAGTGACCAGAACCGCTCGACCACGATCGCCATGGCGGCGATCGAGCTCAGGATCAGGGGCAGCATCAGCCAGCCGCCCGCCTTGACTATTTCGAACACGGTATGTCGGTTCCTCGCGTGCGCGGACGCGCCGTGCGCACGCGTTGCGAAAACGAAACGGCGGCGACGCGCCGCCGGAATTGTAGGGGCGCGGGACGGTACTAATCCACCCCGGTCATCGCCGGTGCGCCGTTACCGGGGCTCACCGCGCCCGCCACCAGCGCCGCGAATGCGCGCGCCAGCCGTCGGGCGGGCGGCCGCGGCCGTCGAGTTCGACGCGGGTCGCGCCAGCGACACCGACGACCACGGGCTCGCTGCCACGCGCCCGGTAGCGGGCGAGCACCTCCGGGTGCGGAAACCCGAAGCGATTGCGCCAGCCGGCCGGGATGAGTACGTGGCGCGGCGCGACCGCCGCGACGAACGCGGCGCTGGAGGACGTGCGCGAGCCGTGATGAGGCGCGACCAGCACGTCGGCCGGCGCGAGCCCGCGGGCGACGAGATCCCGCTCCGCGCTCGCTTCGACGTCACCGGTGAGGAGCGCGCTGCCGCCGGCACCGGCAACCCTCAGGACGCAGGACCGATCGTTGTCGCGCCCGCCGCTGCCCGCCGCCGGGTGCAGGATCTCGAACTCCACGCCGTCCCAGCGCCAGCGGTGGCCGCGCGCGCACGGCGCAGAGCCTGCCAGAGGCGCGCTCGACAGCAGGGCGGCGACCGGCATCGCCGCGCCGACGGCCGGCCAGCCACCGGCATGGTCGAGGTCGCCGTGGCTGACGATGGCGGCGTCGAGCGCGCGCAGCGCGCGGCGGCGCAGGTATGGCAGGACGACGCGCGCCCCGGCGTCGAAGCCGCCCGGGTGCCGCGGCCCGGCGTCGAACAGGAGCGCGTGCCACCGGGTTTCCACCACCGCGGACAGGCCCTGGCCGACGTCCAGCACCGTCAGCATGAATGTGCCGTGGGCCGGTCGTTCCAGCACCGGGAACGCGAGCGGCAGCAGCCAGACGATGCCGCACCACCGACCGGGCAGGCCCCGCGGCAGGAGCAGGAACGCCACACCGGCGAGCGCGGGAATCGCGACCAGCGGACCCGTCGCGCCGTGATTCCAGACTGCGGCCGGCTGCTGCGCGAGCCAGCCGAGCGGCACCCACAGCCAGTCGAGCAGCACGGCGGCAAGAGCGAGCGGCCCGACACCGGCGGCAGGCGCCAGCACGACGAGTCCCGCGCCCAGCAGCACCGCAGGGACGACCGCGAAGCTCACCCACGGTACGGCGATCAGGTTGGCGAGCGGGCCGAGCAGCGGGTTCTGGCCGAAGAACACGAGCAGCAGGGGCGCGAGGCCGATGGCGATCGCGCCCTGCACGGCCAGCGCCCGCCGCCAGCGCGGCCCGCGCGGCGCGCGCCCGGCGCCGGCGAACACGATGAGCCCCGCCGCCGCGAAGGACAGCCAGAAACCGATCGCCAGCGGTGCGAACGGATCCACGACCAGCACGGCGAGCAGCGCCGCGCCGAACAGGGGGCCGGCCGGAACCGGCCGCGCCAGCACCAGCCCGGCCATCGCCACGAGCGTGAGCACGAGCGCGCGCTGGGTGGGCACGGCCCAGCCGGCGAGTGCCGCGTAGCCGGCGGCCGCGACCATCGCGCCGACGGCGGCAATACGCGGCGACGGCACGCGCAGCGCGAGTCCCGCCGCCCGCGACCAGGCGAACCGCAGCAGCACGAAGGCGAACGCCGCGGCGAGCCCGACGTGGAGCCCCGAAATCGAGACGAGGTGCGTGGTACCGGTGCGCCTGAGCAGTTCCCAGTCGCGATCCCCGATCGCGCTCGCATCCCCTGTTGCCAGCGCCACCACGATCCCGGCACGGGGATGTGCGCCGATCGCGGCGTGCATTCGCGCCACGAGCGTGCCGCGGATGCGGTCGAGGTCGGCACGGGCAGGCAGGCTCAGCCGCGCATTCGAGCTCGCCGGCAGCACGACGCCGGTGGCGTGGATGCGGCGCCCCACGAGCCACGCCTCGAAATCCCCGCCGCCCGGATTGGCGAGACCGCGTGCGCGGCGCAGTCGCACCGTGAGCCGCCAGCGCTCGCCTGGCGCCGGGGCCAGCGCCGGGGCTCCGTACCAGTCGATACGCAGGCGGGGATGCACGGGCCACTCGCGACGGGCGCTGCGCAGGCGGTCGACATCCAGTTCGAAGCGCAGGCGTCCGTCGCCGGCCTCGGGCAGCCCGCGCACGCGCCCCTCGACCACCGCGTGTTCGCCATCGAGGGCCGGCGGGGGCGCCTGCGCCAGGAAACGCTGCGCCGCCATGGCGGTCCAAAGCGCTCCGGCCACGAACCAGGCGACCGACGCGAGCGCCGGCCAGCGCGAGGCGGCAGCGAGCGACAGGGGCAGGCACGGCAACAGCCAGGGCCCGGGCGGTACCGGCAGCCCGTGCACGAGCAGCACACCCAGGAAGAATGCCAGCGCAGCGCGCATCCGCGGTCGTCCGTGACCGAAAGCCGTGATCCGGCCCACGCGGCATCCGGCCGCGCGGCGTCTGCCGGTATAATAGCGAGCCACGGGCGGCGGGCACATACGCGACGCTCACAGGCCCGATGACCCCACGCCGATTCCTGCAGCGCTTGCTCCCGCACCGGCATCACGTCGCGGGCCATCGCAGCCTGCGCTTCCTCGGGCAGCGTCTCCACGACCCGGAGCTATGGCACCTGACGCGCCGCTCCACGGCCGGCGCCACGGCACTCGGGCTGTTCCTCGCCTGCCTGCCGGTGCCGGGGCAGACGGTGCTCGCGGCACTGTTCGCGGTCGGACTGCGCGTCAACCTGCTGGTCGCGATCGTCGCCACCTGGGCATCGAATCCGCTGACGATGGCGCCGCTGCTCTGGCTCGTGTATC
The DNA here is from genome assembly GCA_964404305.1 of uncultured Gammaproteobacteria bacterium. Lineage (GTDB taxonomy): Bacteria > Pseudomonadota > Gammaproteobacteria > JADZEE01 > JADZEE01 > CAYOJP01. The sequence goes on along the minus strand of CAYOJP010000057.1, from coordinate 355 downwards.
ACACCGGGAACTGGCTGCTCGGAAGTCCGGCAGGGCCGGTCAGGATCGAGGTCGTCTGGCGCTGGTTCGAGCATGCCGCCGGGGCCGGTCGGGACTGGCTGCTCGGGCGCGCGGCGGAGGACGGCGCCGGCGTGGCAGTGAACTGGGACTGGATCGCGCAGACCGCGCAGGCGATCTGGCCGCCGCTGGCGCTCGGCTCGCTCGCCGTAGGAGGGGCATTCGCGCTGGTCGGTTATTTCGGCGTGCACTGGCTGTGGCGGCTGCACCTCGTCGGGCGCTGGCGCGCGCGGCGCGCGGCGCGCCGGCCGCCACCTCGCCGGGAGCCGTGACGCGGCGGGCGCGCCGCGGCACGGAC
>CAYOJP010000056.1:0-17195 GCA_964404305.1 uncultured Gammaproteobacteria bacterium | reverse complement strand
CGTCCGTGCCCGTCGCGGCGCTCATGCGGGTCCGGACGCCAGGGTGAGCAGCGCGGACAGGCCGCGGTGGTCGACGATCAGCCGATCCGGCCCGTGCGCCGAGAGCGTCGCGCCGGTGCCGGCGCCCGAGAGCACCGAGACCGAGCGCATCCCGGCCGCGCGCGCGGCCCGCACGTCCGCGCCGGAGTCGCCGACGTAGACGGCCGACGCCGGGTCGATGCCCATGCGCGACGCGCAGGCGAGCAGGCCCTCGGGGTGCGGCTTGCGGCTCTCGACGTCGCGCGCGGTGATCACCGCCTCGAAGTGGTCGAACAGCCCCTGCGCCGCGAGGAAGCGCAGCGTCTCGCCGCCCGAACCCGTGACGATGCCCAGGCGGAAGCCGCGCGACACCAGCCGCGCGATCGTGTCCGCGACGTCCGGCAGCGGCCGCGCGTGCCCGGCGATGACCTCGGGCGCGCAGGCCACCGCGGCGGCGTGCAGCGCGCGCCGCGCGGCGTCGCGGTCCGGGTGGTCGGGCGGAATCACCAGGCCCCAGAAGTCCTCGGTCTCGCCGTCGAGCGCGCGCCGGACCTGCTCGTCGGTGATCGGGAACCCGAGCGGGGCCGCGGCGCGCTCGGCGATGATCCGGTAGGCGTGCAGCGAGTCGACCAGCGTGCCGTCCACGTCGAAGATGACCGTGCCGACCGCCAGCGGCGGCTGCGCCTCGACCGTGACCGTGTCGCCGTCGCCGAGACCGAGCGTCGCGCGCAGGCCCACCGCGGCCAGGACCTCGATGCGGTCGTCGGGGTAGCCCGGGACCAGCGGCCACACGATCGCGGCCGGCAGCCGGCCGGCCAGCGTCGCGCGCGTCACGCGCGCCGCGCACCAGCCCGCATCGGGCGGCACCAGCGTCGCCGCCATCGTCGCGCGCAGCGCGTGCCAGGCGCGCAGCGGCTCACCGTGCGCCACCTGCAGGTTGAGCGTGCCGGGGTAGGGATCGATCCCGGTCAGCGCGAGCAGCTGGTCGCGCACCCAGGACAGGCCGGTGAAGCCGGCGGCTTCGCCGGCACCGCGGACACAGGTGGCGTGCAACGGGGCGGGCGCGCTCATGCGCGCGGGGAGACGGCGGACATCCGCATAGACTACCGGCTCGCGGGGGGACCTTGCACGCGCGCGCGCCGCGGCGGATCATCCCGGCGGCTCACACGCGCGGGGGGGAGGCACGGCATGGCGATCACGGTCTACTGGGGCAGCGGCAGCGCGTTCGCCTGGCGGGCGCTGCTCGCGCTCGAGGTCAAGTCGGTCCCCTACGAGTCGAAGCTGCTCAGCTTCGCGGACAAGCAGACGCAGACGCCGGAGTTCCTGCGCCTGAATCCCCGCGGCAAGGTGCCGGTCCTGGACGACAACGGCCACGTCGTGTACGAGTCGCTCGCGATCCTGTACTACCTCGACTGCCGCTACCCCAAGCCGCCGCTGTACGGCCGCAATCCGCAGGAGGCCGGGCGCGTCATGCAGTCGATCTGCGAGCAGGGCGCCTACCTGGAGCCGAATCTCTACGATCTCGTCCGGGCCGTGTTCCAGGGCAGGGTCGAGGAGCAGCGCGAGACGGTGAGCGCGCAACTGCCCGCGCTGACGGCGGAACTGGGCGGCTTCGACGCCAGGCTCGCGCAACAGCCCTGGCTCGCCGGCGAAGTCCTGTCGGCCGCGGACCTCGCCCTGTATCCGAACCTGCAGCTCCTGCGCCGCGCGCTCGCGCGCGAGGCGGCCGCCTCGCTGGCGCCCGGGTTGCGGCCGTTCGACGAGCGCTTTGCCGGCATCGCGCGCTGGAACAGGGCGGTCGAATCGCTGCCGGGCTACGAGCGCACCTATCCGCCGCACTGGCGATGAACGGCGTCCCGCGACGGCGGTGACCGGGGCGGCCGGCGGCGGGGCGCCGCGCAAGATCGTCCATGTCGACATGGACGCGTTCTATGCGTCCGTCGAGCAGCGCGACGACCCGCGCCTGCGCGGGCGGCCGGTGGTCGTCGCCTGGCGCGGGCCGCGCTCGGTCGTGTGCGCCGCGTCCTACGAGGCCCGTCGCTACGGCGTGCGCTCGGCCATGCCGGCGCTGCGCGCGGAGCGGCTGTGCCCGCAGGCGGTGTTCGTGGCGCCCGACTTCACCCGGTACCGCGCCGTGTCCCGGCAGGTGCAGGCGATCTTCCGCCGGCACACCGATCTCGTCGAGCCATTGTCGCTCGACGAGGCCTACCTCGACGTGACCGCGGCGCTGTCGGGCCTGCCCAGCGCCACCGCCGTCGCGCAGGCGATCCGCGGCGCCATCCGCGAGGAGACCGCGCTCACCGCGTCCGCCGGCGTCGCGCCCAACAAGTTCCTCGCCAAGATCGCCTCCGACTGGCGCAAGCCGGACGGCCTGTTCGTGATCCGGCCCGAGGAAGCCGATGCGTTTCTCGCGCCGCTGCCGGTCGAGCGCCTGCCCGGTGTCGGGCGCGCGACCGGGGCGGCACTCGCGGCTCTCGGGGTCACCACCATCGCGGATCTGCGCGGCCTGCCCCGGGAGTCGCTCGAGCAGCGGTTCGGCCGTTACGGCACGCGCCTGCACGAACTCGCGCGCGGCGTCGATGCGAGCCCGGTGCGCAGCGACCGTCCCGTGCAGTCGCTGTCGGCCGAGGACACCTTCGACGAGGATCTGGCGCTCGCCGCGCTCGTCCCCGCCGTGCAGGCCGCTGCCGAGCGCGTCTGGCGCGCACGGGCGAAGACGGATCGCATCCCGCGCACGGTGATCCTCAAGCTGAAGACGCGGGATTTCCGGTCGCTCACGCGCAGTCATACGCCGGCCGCGCCGCCCGCGGACGCGGCCGAGGTCACGGCGATCGCGCTGGCGCTGCTGGAACGCATCGACCTGCCGGCGGCCACGCGCTACCGCCTTGCCGGGGTGGGACTCGGCAACTTCCGGGATCGGCACGAGCGGGAGGAGACGCAACCGGCGCTGTTCGGGGAGCAGTGAGTTGCGTGCGGACGTCGAACCACGGCACCTGCAGGAGCGGCTTTAGCCGCGATAAGGAGCGGCGCCAACCCCGGGGAGGGCCATCGCGGGCAAGCCCGCTCCTACAGGAACGTTCGCTCGACGTCGTGCCGAGGCACCTGTAGGAGCGGCTTCAGCCGCGATAAGGAGCGGCGCCAACCCCGGGGAGAGCCATCGCGGGCAAGCCCGATCCTGCACGGAGTTGCGTGTTGGCGCCGGGCAATCCCGCTTCTGCAGGAGCCGGGCACCGGCGCAGCGCGCCGTACGTACCTCGCGCACCCGGTGTGCCGAAGCGGCGCGGGTCGCAGGTCATCGTCCGCTGCTCCGGCGCTGCAGCGTGGCGGACGGGCTTTCGCCGAAGCAGTGCCGATAGCTGCTCGCGTACCGGCCCAGGTGCGTGAAGCCCCAGCGCAGGGCGATGGCAGTCACGCTCGTCTCGCCGGGCGCGGCCGCGAGCAGCTCGGCCTGCGTCCGCTGCAGCCGCCGCCAGCGCAGCCACGCCATCGGACCCATGCCGTGCACCCGCGCGAAGCCGGCGAACAGGGTGCGCGCGCTCGCGCCGCCGGCGCGCACGATGCCGGCCAGGTCCGGGGCGGCGGCGAGGTTGGCCTCGATGTAGTCCTCGGCCCGCCGCACGCAGCCCGGCACGGTCGCCGCGTCGCCGGTGCCCGGGCTTGCGCCCTGCAGGGCCACCGACGCGTAGGCCAGCAGCAGCGCATCGGCCTGGCGGCGCAGTTCCGGGGCGACCGCGTGCAGCAGTCCGTCGGCCAGTTCGTCCTGGAGAAAGCCGAGGATGCGGCCGAGCGAGCGGCCGCCGCCGGCGTGCAACGGCACGACCACCGGTCGGCGCGGCTCGCGGCGGGCGGCGGCCGGACGGGCGCCGAGCAGCGCTGCCACCGCAGCCGGATCGTCGAAGCGCACGACCAGCGCCTGGCAGTCAGGCGACCACTCCATCACCACCGGGGCATCGGGCAGCACGATCTGCGCGCTGCCGGTACGCACCTCGGTCGCATGCCGGCCGCTGCCAGCGCGGAACGAGCCCCGCACCGGCAGCTGCACGAGCACCAGGTCCTGCAGCGCCGCGGCGCGCAGGCTGACGCGGTCGCCGTACTCGATGACCGCGAGCGTGGCGCGCCCGACCGGGCGGCAGTACAGCCCCGCGCGATAGGCGCGGTGGGGGCGGGTGAGAAGTTCGAAGGGCTTGAACAGTCCTGCCACCGTGCGTCGCACCGCGTCGACATCCGCCGTGCGGACGTCCCAGGCGAGCGTGGGGTGGGGACCGGTAGCCATGCGTGCCGTCTCAGCGCCCTTGCAGCGGGCGGACAGGGTTGCAGCGGGCGGATAGCGGCCGGAGGGTCATGACGCGACCATCAGTGGCACCCGGGCAGCACCCGGGCACGGAGAGCATACCATGGCATCAGCGCGGTCCCGGTCCCCCAAACCCGTCCTCGGCGGGCACGACAGCGTGCAGGTCTGCATAGCGCAGATCTCGCCCGCCTTCCTCGACCGTGGCGCCTGCGTCGAGCGCGCCTGCGCCGCGATTGCCGAGGCGGCGACGCAGGGCGCGCGGCTGATCGTGTTCCCGGAAGTGTGGCTGGCCGGCTACCCCTACTGGACCGAGGGCTGGGACAGCGACCTCGGCGCGTGGGCGCAGGGCCGGCAGTGGTTTTACGATGCCGCGGTGGTGGTGCCCGGGGAGGAGACGATCCGGATCGGCGAGGCGCTGCGCCGTGCCAACATGTACTGCGTCCTCGGCTGCAACGAGATGGACCCGCGCCCCGGGGTCAGCACGATCTACAACTCGCTCCTGTACTTCGACTGCGACGGCACGCTGCTCGGCCGCCATCGCAAGCTCCTGCCGACCTTCGTCGAGAAACTGTTCTGGGGCCGAGGCGACGTCGGCGATCTGGCCGTCTACGACACCGGGATCGGGCGCATCGGCGGACTCGTCTGCGGCGAGAACGCGGTCACGTCGATCCGCGCGGCCATGATCGAGATGGGGGAGGACATCCACGTCGCCGTATTCCCCGGCGCCTTCGGGCTGACCGCCGGTCCCCGCCTGCAGGAATGGGACAACACCGGTGGCTTCTGGGGGCACACGGCCACCCGCATGCATTCGTTCGAGGCCGGGTGCTACACCCTGTGCGCGTGCACGATCCAGGCCGCGGAGGACATCCCCGCGGACTTTCCGCACCGGGACCGCCTCCACATCGGCTGGTCGCGCGGCGGCAGCCAGGTGGTCGGGCCGATCGGCTTGCCGCTGGTCGGGCCGGTCGAGGGCAGCCGGCTCGTCTACGCGGTGCTGGAGGCCGCGCACATCAAGGCCTTCAAGGCCATCGTCGACACCGCCGGCCATTACGGCCGGCCCGACATCGTCCGGGTCATGCTCCGGGACGAGCATGGCTGGGCCCCCGCGGGTGCCGCCTATCGCTCGGGTGCTGAGCCGCGCATGCGTCCGGCCGCGTTCCGCCGCGCAGCGGACGCGCACGAGGTCGCAGAGGACCGGGTCGTGGAACTGGCCGAGCGCGCCGGCATCGGCGCGGCCTGAGCGCAACGGGACAGGAGCAGCCGCCATGCAGCGTCGCGAACCGGATCCGGATCCCGCCACCCTCGTCGAAGCCGATCGCGTGCACCGCTCGGTGTACCTCGATCCCGGCATCTTCGAGCTGGAGATGCGGCGCCTGTGGGGGCGCGCCTGGATCTATGTCGGGCACGCGAGCCAGGTACCGGCGCCGGGCGACTACTTCGCCACCGAGGTCGCGCGCGTCCCGGTGATCATGGTCCGCCACGCCGACGGCGGCATCCACGTGCTCCAGAACCGCTGCGCGCACAAGGGCGCGCAACTGGTCGGCGATCGCTGCGGCCGTGTGCGCAACTTCTACTGCAACTACCACGGCTGGACCTACGGCACCGACGGCCGCCTGCTCGCGGTCCCGCTGCCGGGCGGCTACGACGGCACCGGCTTCGCGCCCGACGATCCGGCGTTCTCGCTGCGGGCCCTGCCGCGCGTGGACGACTACCGCGGGTTCGTGTTCGCGAGCCTGGCGCCGGCGGGCCCGGATCTGCGCACCTTCCTCGGCGGCGCCGCGGTGGCGTTCGACGACATGGTGGACCGCGCGCCCGACGGCGAGGTGGAGTGCACGCCGGGCTGCGCGCGCTCGATCCAGCACTCGAACTGGAAGCTGTTCCTGGAGAACCAGCTCGACGCGGTCCACGCCGGCATCGTGCACCAGTCCTCCGTGCAGGCGGCCGGCGCGGTGGCGCGCGAGTACTATCCGGGCGCCGAGCCGCCGCTCCCGCTCAAGCTGCTCGCGGCGCAGACGCCGCCCGATCCGGACTCGATCTGGCCGAAGCTCAACTCCGCGAACTACCCCTACGGCCACTCCAACTTCGAGGGCTACATGGAGGCGCGCGGGCAGGACGCCGCGACCCTGGAGTACGAGCGCTGCATGCGCGAGCGCCACGGCGAGGCGCGCACCGAGGCGATCCTCTCCCGCAACTACCACCACACGGTGATCTATCCCTGCCTGTCGATCATGTCCGCATTTCAGCAGATCCGGGTGGTCAAGCCGCTCGCCCCGGATCGGACGCTGATGGAGATCTGGCACTTCCGGCTGCGCGGTGCGCCGCCGGCATTCGTCGCCCGCAACGTCGCCTACTCGAACGTCGTCAATTCGCCGGCGACGATCATCAGCGCCGACGACTACGAGACCTGGTGGCGCTGCCAGGAGGGCCTGAAGGCGCAGGGCCACGACTGGGTGAGCATGCACCGCAACCACGGCGACGACCGCGACGATGGCGCCGTCGTGCGCTCGCGCGTCGGCACGAGCGAGGTGTTCCAGCGCCGCCAGTACCGCGCCTGGCTCGACTACATGAGCGCCGGAGAGAGCCCGTGAACGCCGGCGATCGGCAAGCCGTGGAGGACTTCCTGTTCCTGGAGGCCCGCTGTCTCGACGACGCGCGGCGCTGGGAGGAATGGCTCGGCCTGTATGCGCAGGACGCTACCTACTGGATCCCCTACGACCGCGAGCAGGCCGACCCGATCCACCAGGCCTCGATCATCTACGAGGACAAGCCGCTGCTCGACGCCCGCATCCGCAAGCTGAAGCACCCGCGCTCCTGGTCGCAGCAGCCGCCGGGTCGCACGGCCCGCGTGGTGGGCAATGTGACGATCGACGGCGGCACTGGGGCGGCAGGCGAACTGCTCGTGCATTCGACCTTCCACGTCCTGGAGTTCCGCCGCGACGCGTGGCAGCCGTACGGCGGTCACTACACCCATCGCCTCGTGCGGGAGGGCGCCGGGCTGCGCATCCGGCACAAGCGCGTCGACCTGATCAGCGCCGACGGGATCTACGAGCACTTCATCCAGATCCCGCTCTGAGCGCGGCCGCCCGGCGGATGGCGCGGAAGATGCGGGGGTAGGTGCCGCAGCGGCACAGGTTGGTGACCGACGCGCGGATCTGCGCGTCGTCGGGCGCGGGGGTCGCGGCGAGGAAGGCCGCGGCCGCCATGATCTGGCCCGGCTGGCAGTAGCCGCACTGTGGCACGTCCTCGGCGATCCACGCCTGCTGGACGGGGTGACGCGCGCCGTCTGGCGAGAGGCCCTCGATCGTCGTGATCGCGCGACCGTGCGCGGCACTCGCGGGCAGCACGCAGGCCCGCGTCGCGGCGCCGTCCACGTGCACGGTGCAGGCGCCGCACAGGCCCGCGCCGCAGGCGTACTTCGTGCCGGTCAGGCCCAGCGTGTCGCGCAGCACCCACAGCAGCGGCGTGTCGGGGGCGACCTCGACCTCGCGCGCGACGCCGTTGATGCGCAGGGGGATCACGCGCGGCGCACGCCGCGGGCATCATCGCCGGGATCTCCCTCCCGCGCGCCCTGTCCGAAGGCGAGCTGACGCCACAGGTTGCGGTAGTCATAGTCGGTCTGCAGGGCGAGGTTCAGCCGGTTGTAGGACGCGAAGTCGCTGACCAGATGCACGAGCTGCACGATGCCGCGGTCCCCCAGCCCCAGCGCCCGCAGCCCGGCGACGTCCCCGTCAGTGACCGCCGCCGCATCGCGGTTCACGGCGAGCGCGAACTCGAGCAGCGTGCGCAGTCGCCCCGGCGGCAGCCCGGCCGGACCGTCGCGCAGCAGGGCGCGCGCCTGCGCTTCGCCGGCCCCCAGGCCGTAGTCGAGGATCGTGCAGAACGCCGCCGTGCAGTACGGGCAGCCGTTCGCGTGCGAGACCGCGATGCCGACGTGCTGGATCTCCTCCAGGGTCAGCTCGCCCGCCTCCCACAGGATCCGGCTCGCGCCGAGCTTGGCCTTGAAGAACTCGGGGAAGTTCAGCTCGACCTTGAAGTGGTTGGGCACCGCGCCCTCGATCCGCGTCACCCACTCGCAGATGGCGTGGACCTCGGGGTCGGTGCCGGTTGCCGGATCGATCAGCGGGACTCGGGCCATCGGTCGTCTCCTCACGCTGCGCCGGCGCGCAGCGGCCACGGAAGCGCCGGCTGACGGGCCGCGGGCGTCGGGTATACTCGCCGTCCGGTTCGGGGAAGGACAGCACCATGACGCAGGAGCAGGGCAAGTTCAAGGTCGCCGCGGTGCAGGCCGCGCCGGCGTTTCTCGACCTGGAGGCGTCGCTCGACAAGGCGATCGGGCTGATTGCCGAGGCCGCGCGCAATGGCGCCGCGCTCGTCGCCTTCCCCGAGACCTGGATACCCGGGTACCCGTGGTGGGTGTGGCTCGGCTCGCCAGCCTGGGGCATGCGTTTCTTCAAGGCCTACCATGACAACTCGCTGGCCGTCGGCAGCCCCGGGTTCGAACGGCTGGCCGCTGCCGCGGCGCAGCACCGCATCCACGTCGTCGCCGGCTGCAGCGAGCGCGAGGGCGGCAGCCTGTACCTCGCGCAGACCCTGTTCGGCCCGGACGGCAAGGTGCTGTTCCACCGCCGCAAGCTGAAGCCCACGCACGTCGAGCGCACGGTGTTCGGCGAGGGCGGCGGGTCCGATCTCGTCGTGCAGCAGACCGCGCTCGGGCGCATAGGCGCGCTGTGCTGCTGGGAGCACCTGCAGCCGCTGACCAAGTACGCGATGTACTCGATGCAGGAGCAGATCCACGTCGGCGCGTGGCCGAGCTTCAGCCTGTACGAGGGCGCCGCCTACGCCCTGGGCCCGCAGGTCAACACCGCCGCGAGCCAGCTGTACGCGGCGGAAGGGCAGTGCTTCGTGGTCGCGCCGTGCGGCGTCGTGAGCCAGGCGATGATCGACCTGCTGTGCGACAGCGACGACAAGCGCGCGCTGCTCAAGCCGGGTGGCGGGCACGCCCGCATCTACGGGCCCGACGGCGCGCCGCTCGCCGAGCCGCTGGCCCCGGACGCCGAAGGCCTGCTGTACGCCGACGTCGACCTCGGCCTGATCACGTACGCCAAGGCCGCCGCCGATCCCGCCGGGCACTACTCGCGGCCGGACGTGACCCGGCTGCTGCTGAACCGCTCGCCCCGGCGCGCGGTGGAGATCGTCGGCGCCCAGTACGAGCCGGCCGAGCCGGCCGGCGACGACGCGCAGCGCCCGGCGGCCGAGCGCTGAAGGGGCGGTCGTGTACGCGCTCCTGGAGGAGCGCCTGCGGCGCATCGGCGCGGCGGGCGGGGGGGGCTGGCTCCGCAACGGCCTGAAGGGGCTGGAGAAGGAGAGCCTGCGCTGCCTGGCGGACGGCGCGCTCGCCCAGTCCGGACATCCGCCCGCGCTGGGTTCGGCGCTGACGCACCCGTGGATCACGACCGACTACTCCGAGGCGCTGATCGAGCTGATCACGCCGCCGCACGTCGATACCCGCGACACGCTCGGCTTTCTCGATCGCGTGCATCGCTTCGTGTACGCCAAGATCGCGCCGGAAATGCTGTGGGCGACCAGCATGCCGTGCGCCGTAGGCGACGAGAAGCAGATCCCGATCGCGCGCTACGGCACCTCCAACATCGGCACGCTGAAGCACGTCTACCGCGTGGGTCTCGACTGGCGCTACGGGCGGCGCATGCAGGCGATCGCCGGCGTGCACTACAACTACTCGGCACCCGCGAGGCTGTGGGACCTCCTGCACGAGGCCGAAGGCGCGGGCACCGGCCGGCGCGAGTACGTCGCCGCCGCCTACTTCGGCCTCATCCGCAACTTCCAGCGGCTCGGCTGGCTGGTGCCGTACCTGTTCGGCACTTCGCCCGCGGTGTGCAAGTCCTTCCTGAGCGGCCGCACCTCGCGCTTCCAGGAGTTCGACCCGCGCACGCTGTACATGCCGTGGGCCACCTCGCTGCGGATGAGCGACATCGGCTACCGCAACAAGAACCAGGCGGCGCTGGCCGTTTCCTACGACTCGCTGGACGCCTACGTGGCGAGCCTCGAGCACGCCATCAGCACCCCCTACCCGGAGTACGAGGCGATCGGCGTGCGCGGGCCGGAGGGCTGGCGGCAGCTCAACGCCAACGTGCTGCAGATCGAGAACGAGTTCTACAGCTTCATGCGACCCAAGCAGATCACGCGCACCGGCGAGAAGCCGAGCAGCGCGCTGCGGGAGCGGGGCGTGGAGTACGTCGAGATGCGCGCGCTGGACGTGAACCCCTTCGATCCGGTCGGGGTCGACCTGGAGTCGCTGTACTTCATGGAGGCGTTCATGCTGTTCTGCGGGTTGCTGGGCAGCCCGTCGGTGGCGGCGCACGAGGCGCGGGTGCTGTCGTACAACGACATGACGGTCGCGCTGCGCGGCCGCGAACCGGGACTGAAGCTGCAGGTCGCCGGCCGCTGGCTGCTGCTGACCGACTGGGCGCACGAGATCTGCGCCCACCTGGAGCCGATCTGCGAGCTCCTCGACACGGGAATCCCGGAGCGGCCCTACGGCACCGCGCTGGCCGCGCAGCGGGACAAGATCGCGGATCCGGAATCCCTGCCCTCGGCCCGCGTGCTGGCGACCATGCGCGAGCGCGGCCAGGCATTCAGCGAGTTCGCGCTGGGCCTGTCGCTGCACCACGCCGCCTGGATGCGCGCGCGGCCGCTGGACGACGCGACGCGTGCCGAGTTCGAGGCGCTGGCGCGGCGCTCCCTGCAGGAGCAGCGCGACATCGAGGCGTCGGATCGGATCTCGTTCAGCGAATTCCTGGCGCGCTACCTGGCGGGCGAACTCACGCCCACGGAATCCTGATCGAGGCTGCGGACAGGCGCTGTTCCCGCCGGGAACTCCGGACCCGGTCTGCGCGGGCGCGGCGGCGTCGTGCCGGCAGCGGTCCCGGTCCGCGCGCTCAGCCGGAGATGGTCGCGCCGACGATCGCGTTTCGCGGCAACTTGAGGTCCTCGAGGTTCAACCCGTTCACCGGTGTGAACTGCAGGTACTTGATGTTCACCGTCGGGAAGACCATCAGGCTGCCGTCGGCCTCGATCAGCAGGTGATCACCCTTGAGTATTTCGTCCAGCTTGACCGCCTTGGCGACCATGTTGGCCGTCTGCTCCGGGAAATCGAACGACAGCTTGGTGCCGTCGGTGAAATGCAGCGTCAGGATCCGATCGCGAGGTTTCATTGCATTCTCCTGTGCGGGCGGCCGACCGTCGGCTTGACGAGGGACGGGAGGAGGTATGCCGGGGGCGGTGCCGCTGACCCGGCAGTAAATCAGGTTGCCTTCGCGCAAGTCCAGCATGGAAGCGCAAGCAGCCCTGGCATGCGGCCAGTCCCGATCGCAGGCAGGCGGTGCCGCCGCACCGCCCGCCCGGAGCGATGACCGCCATCCCGATCCCGGCCTCGCGCGGCCGACGCAACCGCGCCTGCGATCTCGAGGTCCGGCGCGCTGCGCGCAGGCACGTGCAGAGGTAGCCGCAGGCGGACCTGGCGCCACCGGCGTGCAGGCCGGACGACGGTGGACAGCGTGGCCCGCCGGCTGCGAGTATTGCCGCCCGGCGCGCAAGGAAGACAGGCGATGGCTGGCGCCCGGCCTGGCGGGTTCGCGGACGCGGACGCCGCGTGGTCCCCGCGCGGAGTCCCGAGCAGACGGAGTGTAGTGCATGCGCGCGAGGCTGATGCCCTGGAACCGCTGGTACTCCATCCGGAGCTACGTCCGGGATTCGCTGTGGATCGTCCCGTTCTCCGCCATCCTCGTCTACATGGTGTTCGGGACGATCACGGCCAGCACGGACAGCTGGCTGGCGCGCACCGGGCGCATCGACGCAACGACCGCGTTCTATGGCGTCAGCATGGCAGGCGCGCGGTCGCTGCTGGAGACGGCCATCACGCTCAACGTCTCGTTCCTCGTCTTCACCTTCGGGTCGCTGCTCGTCGCGGTCCAGGTCGCGGGCGGGCAGTACACGCCGCGGATCATCGCCACCACGCTGCTGCGCGACAACGCGATCCGGCTGACCGTCGGCTACTTCGTGTTCACCATGCTCTTCAGCGTGAGGGTGCTGACGCGCATGGGCGAAACGAGCGTCCCGCAGTTCAATGCCTTCGTCGCCGGCATTCTCGCGCTGATATCGGTGGCGGTGTTCCTGCACCTGATCGACTACGCGGCACGGCTCCTGCGCCCGGTTGCCATCGCGTACCGGGTCGGGGAGTACGGAATCACGGTCATCCGCAGCGTCTATCCGCTGACGGTGGACGATCCGCGGCCCGAGACCTCGTCGCGCCGGCTCCCGTCCCCGCAACGGACGCTCGTCCACAACGGCGTCTCCGGGATCGTGCTCGCGCTGGATCAGGACGGGCTGGTCGAACTGGCCCGGCGCGCCGGCGGAATCATCGAGTTCGTCCCGCAGGTGGGCGATTTCCTGGCGGTGGACGAACCGCTGTTCCTGTTGCACGGCGGCGCCAGCGGCATCGCCGAACGGGAGTTGCGCGCGGCCGTCGCGCTCGGCTCCGAGCGGACCATGGACGAGGACCCGACCTTCGCGTTCCGCATCCTGGTCGATATCGCGATCAAGGCGCTGTCGGCGGCCATCAACGACCCGACGACGGCCGTGCTCGCCCTCGACCAGTTGCACCGGCTGCTGCGGCTGGTCGGCCTGCGGCACATCAGCGGCGAGGAGGTCCGCGACGCGGACGGGGAACTGCGGCTCATCTACCGCACCCCGAACTGGCAGGATTTCGTGCATCTCACCTGCACCGAGATCCGCCACTGCGGCAGCGGCAGCGTCCAGGTCGTCCGGCGCCTGCGTTCCATGCTGGAAAACCTCATGGAGATCCTGCCGGCGCGCCGGCACGCGGAGTTGCGCCAGCAGATCGCGCTGCTGGATCGCGCGATCGCAGAGCGCTACTCGCTCCCCGAGGATCTGACACTGGCCCGGATCGGCGATTCGCAGGGGCTGGGGGGCTCGCTGGGCATCAAGCCCGTCGGGCCATCGCCGGCCGCTGGCGACGCGACGCCCCGGGCATGAGGCCGCCTCCCGACGGCCCCGGGACCGGCGCGATTGGCCGGGCCGTGCGCGGGCCGTGTGCGAACCCCCGTCGTGGCCGCCCGGAAGAAGGGTAGCGGCGCGAGCCGCAGCGGTCGTCAGGCGGCGCAGGAGAACGACGCGGCGATCCCGTCCTCTGCGGCCGGTCCGTCCGGGGTCCGCCTGCGGTGGCTCGCGCCGGCTGCGATCGCGCTGCTCGTGCTGGCCGGGTTCGTGTTCCAACAGCTCCGGGGCGGCACGGGGGGCGCGGCAACCACGCCTCCGGCGACTCGCGGGCCCGTCGCGGTTGCACCCGTCGCCGCGCCGACCTACGTCGGCGGCCGGGCGTGCGCGGGTTGCCACGCCGGGGAGTACCGCGACTGGCAGGGCTCGCACCACGATCTCGCGATGCAGGCGGCCAGCGAGCAGTCCGTCCTGGGCGACTTCTCCGGCGCGAAGTACTCCCACGATGGCGTCACGTCGACCTTCTTCCGGCGCGCCGGCCGCTTTCTGGTCAACACCGCGGGTCCGGACGGAACGCTCGCGGACTACGAGATCGCGTACACGTTCGGAGTGATGCCCCTGCAGCAGTACCTCGTCGCGTTTCCCGGCGGCCGCCTGCAGGCGCTGTCCATCGCCTGGGACACCCGCGCGCGGGCGCAGGGCGGGCAGCGCTGGTTCCACCTGTACCCCGGCGAGCGGATCGCCCACGACGACGAACTGCACTGGACCGGTGCGCAGCAGAACTGGAACTCCATGTGCGCCGACTGCCACTCGACCAATCTCGTAAAGAACCATGACGCGACGACCGGCGCGTTCGCGACGGCCTGGTCGGAGATCGACGTGTCCTGCGAAGCGTGTCACGGGCCGGGATCGAAGCACGTGGACTGGGCGCGGCGGGTAGGCACGCGGGCGCCTGCCGCCGGCGACGCCGACGCGACGCGCGGATTGACGGTGTCGTTCCGCGAGCGGCAGGCGCAGGCGTGGACCATGGATCCGCAGCGCGGAATCGCGCGCCCGTCGCGGGCGCAACCCCTGCGCGCCGAAGGGGAGGCGTGCGCGCCCTGTCACTCCCGCCGGACCCCCGTCGCCGGCGACTACGCCGCGGGCAGGCCGTTCCTGGACCATTACCTGCCCGCCCTCATCACCCCGCCCCTGTATCACCCGGACGGCCAGCAGCGCGACGAGGTCTACACGTGGGGCTCCTTCGTCCAGAGCCGGATGTACGGGCAGGGCGTGACCTGCAGCGACTGCCACGAGCCGCACGGCCTGAAGCTGCGCGCGCCGGGCAACGGGGTCTGCGCACAGTGCCACCTGCCCGCGAGGTACGACGCCGCCTCCCATCACTTCCACGTGCCCGGCACGGCGGGCGCCCAGTGCATCGCCTGCCACATGCCGGCGACCACCTACATGGTGGTCGACCCGCGCCACGATCACAGCCTGCGGGTGCCACGGCCGGATCTCAGCGTGAGCGACGGAGTGCCGAATGCCTGCAACCAGTGCCACGGCGACCGGACGGCACAGTGGGCGGCGGAGCAGACGCAGAAGTGGTACGGTCGGCGGCCCGCGGGCTTCCAGCGCTACCGGTTCGCCGCCCCGGGTGCCGATGCCCTCGCGCGAGTGGCGCCCGTGCTGGCGGACCCTGGTCAGCCCGAGATTGCGCGGGCCACGGCGGCGGCAGCCCTGGCGCGCCTGCCGCCGGCCCCGGCAGGCATCGACGCCGCTCGCAGGGCGCTGGGCGATGGCAGCCCGCTGGTGCGGCAGGCCGCCGTGGCGACGTTCGAGCTGCTGGCGCCGGCGCAGCGCGTTCCGCTCCTCGCGCCGTTGCTCGACGATCCGGTGCTGATCGTCCGCATCGAGGCGGCGCGCGTGCTGGCGGCCGTCCCGCCGGCGGCGCTCACACGGCCGCAGCAGGTTGCGTTCGACCGGGCTGCGGACGAGTACATCGCGGCGCAGCGCCTGCACGCCGAGCGTCCGGAGCATCGCACCAACCTGGGCACGTACTTCGCGCAGCGGGGCCGCGGGAAGGAGGCCGAAACCGAGTTCCGCGCGGCGCTCGCCTTGCCCCCGGTGCACGTGCCCGCGTGGGTGAACTTTGCCGATCTGCGCCGCGTGCAGGGACGCGATCGCGAGGCGGAGACCCTGCTCCGCGACGGGTTGCGGGCGGCGCCGGACAGCGCGCCGCTGCACCATGCACTGGGCCTGGCGCTGGTGCGCCTGGAGCGGCACGAGGAAGCCCTGCCGGAACTGGCCCGGGCGGCCGCCCTGGCGCCGCAGGAGCCGCGCTTCGCGTACGTCCACGCCGTCGCCCTGCACGAGCGCGGGCGTGGGCCCGAAGCGCTGGTGGTACTCGAACGGGCGCTCGCCCGCGCACCGGATGACCGCGAACTGCTGCTGGCCGCGGCCCTCTACAGCCGCGACGCCGGCGATCGCGACGCCGCGCTCGAGTATGCCGCACGCCTGCAAGCGGCGGCGCCCGACGTGCCGGCCGCGAAGGAGCTGCTGGAAGCGCTGCGTGCCGGGCCCGGGCCGGGACCGTGAGTCAGCGTCCGCTCAGGCCGCCGACGGATGCCAGCCGGCGTCGGCGAACAACTCGCCGCTGACCGCCGAGTTCTGCACCAGGAAGCAGATCGCGTCGGCGATCTCCGAGGGGCGGATCAGGCGGCCGAGCTGCGTCGAGGGCAGGATGTGCTTGGCGATGTACTCCTGGCCCAGCGATCGCACCATCGGCGTGTCGGTGAAACCGGGGTGGATGAGGCCGCAGCGAACGCCGTGGAAAATCGCCTCCTTGCGCAGGGTGGCCGCGGCGCCCTCCAGACCGGCCTTGCACGCGGCGTAGGAGAGCTGGCCGCGATTGCCCTGCGAGGAGACCGAGCCGATGAACACGATCACGCCCTGCATGCCCTCGCCCGGATCCCACTTCTTCAGGCCCTTGGCGAGGCGGTAGTTGGCCATGCGCGCAATCGTCTCCAGGGCCCAGTAGATAGGGGCGATGAGATCGACATCGACGACCAGCTCGAACATCTCCAGCGGGTAGATCTCGGCGCGGTTGGTGCTCTTGTTCACCTTCACCGACAGCGAGTCGCGCGTGATGCCGGCGGCCGGGATGCAGACGTTGACCACGCCGTGACGGTTGCACAGGTCGTCGAACACGCGGGTGCGGAACGCCTGATCGGTCGCGTTGCCCACGTACGGAATGGCGACCTCGCGGCCGAGGTCCTCGTTGATGGCGCGGGCGGTCTTCTCGACCTCCGGCGTCATGTCCACGAGCCCGATGCACCGGGTCCCGCGTCGCGCGAGTTCAAAGGAGACGGCCTGGCCGATGCCGCTGGCCGCGCCGGTAATGACTGCTACCTTGCCGCTGATTTCCACCGTGTTCCCTCTCGCTGGTGAGCGTGTCCTGGCAGCGCGCGATGGCGCGCCGCAATAGGGCGGATTCTAGCGCGGAAATGGTGCGTCGCAATATGGGTGAATGCATATTTCCGCGGGTACCGGTCGCCCGGCGCCCACCCCCGGTGTCGGCGGAACCGTTCCCGGGCAGGGCCTTGCGTCCGGGACGGGCTGGCACCGGAGGGGCGCCGGCGCGCAGAATTCACATTCGTTGACGGGGAGACTGCCCATGCTGCGCATGTTCAAGGACGTCCGGATGCCGTCGGCCGCGGAAGCACTGCCGGGCCGCGGCGAGCCCATGCCGGTGCCCGAACGGCACGCGGTGCTGGGCCATCCGCTCACCGGACCGTTCCCGGCCGGCCTGGCGCAGGCGGTGTTCGGGCTGGGCTGCTTCTGGGGCGCGGAGCGCAAGTTCTGGCAGTTGCCG
>CAYOJP010000055.1:0-17338 GCA_964404305.1 uncultured Gammaproteobacteria bacterium | reverse complement strand
GCCGTCACCTACAACCCGAACGGCCAGTTCGAGGCGCTCGACAGCGGCGAGACCGCCACCGACACCTTCACGTACACGGTGAGCGATCGCACCGCTGCCGGCCTGACGGACACCGCGACGGTGACAGTGACGATCAACGGCGCGAACGACGCCCCCGTGGGCGTGGACGACACCGGCGCGACCAACGAGGACACGGTGCTCAATGTCGGCGCGGCCGGGGTGCTGGCGAACGATACCGACGTGGACGTGGAACCGCTGACGGCGGTGCCCGCGGTGGTGACGAGCGCGCAGGGCGCGACGGTCACGATCAACGCCAACGGCTCCTACAGCTACGACCCGACCGGGGCCGCGGCCCTGCAGGCGCTGCGGACCGGGCAGACGGTGGGCGACACCTTCACCTACACGGTGACCGACGGCGACGCCACCGACACCGCGACCGTCACCGTCACGGTCACGGGCGTGAACGACCCGATCACCGCGGTGGACGACGCGGCGACGGTCAACAAGATCGCCACGCAGACCTTCGACGTCCGCAGCAACGAGACCGACGCCGACGTCGGCGACACGCGCACGGTCACGCACATCAACGGCGTCTCGGTGGTTGCGAACGACATCTTCGACCTCGTCGCGAATGCCGTCGTCGGCGTCGCGCCGGCCGCCGGCAGCGCCTTCGTCGTCCTCAATCCCGATGGCACGCTGACCTACGACCCGAACGGCGAGTTCGACCCGGTCGGCGCCACGGTCGACACCGACACCTTCACCTACACCGTCTCGGACGGCACCGTCAGCGACGACGGCCAGGTGACGATGAGCATCGTCGACAACACCGCGCCGGATGCGACCAACCTCACGCAGACGAAGGGCTACACCGAGGGTGCCGCGAGCGTCGCGCTGGACGTCATCGTGGTCACCGACCCGGATGCCGGCGACACGCTGACGGCGACGCTGATCCTCGACGACGAAACAGCGGGCACGCTGACCGTGAGCGGGGCTGCGATCTACACGCCCGGCACCGGCGTGTGGACCATCACGGGCACGCAGGCGGCCGTCAACGCCGCACTGGCGGCCGTGGCCTTCGTGCCGGCCACCAACAACGACGTCGACACCTTCATCACGACCCACGTCGAGGACTCCTTCGGCGTCGGCCCGGCCGACGGCACGATCACCCTGGACGTGACGCCGGTCAACGACGCGCCGACAGCCAATGCGCAGATGACGCAGACGCAGGCCTATACCGAGGGCGCCGCGAGCGTCGCGCTGAACGACATCGTGATCGCGGACGTGGACACCGGCGACACCCTCACCGCGACGCTGACGCTCAACGGCGCGCTGGCCGGCGATGCCCTGACCACCGGCGCCTTCGGCGCGCTGACCAGCACGTTCGTCGGCAACGTCTGGCAGGCCGTCGGCAGCGTCACCGACGTCAACGCCGCGCTGGCGGCGGTGGCGTTCGTCCCCGCCACCAATCGCGACGTCAACACGACCATCACGACGCAGATCCGCGACGCGGCGGCGACCGGACCGGCGAACGGCACCATCAGCCTCAACGTGACGGCGGTGAACGACGCGCCGACGCTCGACGCCTCGAAGAGCCCCGAGCTCGTCGACGTCTCCAAGATCGCCGTTGCCCCGACCAACGGCCAGACCATCGCCACGGTGGGCGCGACGCTGGTGTCGGCGCTGGTGGACTTCGCCAGCCCGGCCGGCCAGGTGGACAACGTCGGGGACGTGGATACCGGGGCGGTGCTCGGCATCGCGATCACCGCCACCAACAGCACGAACGGCGTGTGGTGGTTCACCACCAACAACGGCACGGCGTGGACGCAGGTGGGCGCGGTGAACGCGACCGACGGCCGGCTGCTGCTCGCCAATGCGACCACCGCGGTGTTCTTCCAGCCGACCGGCGGTTTCGTCGGGACCGTCAGCGACGGCCTCACCTTCCACGCCTGGGATGGCACGACCGGCGCGAACGGCAGCCTGACCGCCAACAACGTGGCGGTGACGGGAGGCGCGACCGCGTTCAGCACCGCGACCGACACCGCGGCGGTGGACGTGGTGGCGGTGCCCGTCACGTCATTCACGCTCGTCAACCTGAACGGCGGCGACATCAATGCCGACGGCGTCGCCGACGGTCTCAAGCTGAACGGGGTGCGCGGCAATGCCAGCGTGGCGTTCTCGGACCAACTGGGCAGCGCCGCCGGCAGCATCGGTGACGTGAACGGCGACGGCCTGGCGGACATCCTGGTGACCGCGTGGGGCGCGGAGCTCGTCGGCGTGGATTCCCAGGGCTTCAACCGCGGCGCGGCCTACGTGGTCTTCGGCGGCACCAACGCCGCCCTCGGCGTGCTCGCCAACGGCACGACCGGTTTCAACCTGGCCAACCTGAACGGGACCAACGGCGTCCGTCTCGATGGCGAGAGCAATGACGGGACGCGCATGGGCGTGACGGCGGCCGGTGGCGGCGACTTCAACGGCGACGGCATCAACGACCTGCTCCTCGGCGAGCGCAACTCCAGCGCCGGCGAGGACAGCCGCGCCTACCTCGTGTACGGCGACAACACCACCAACGGCGGCAATGCGAACGGCTTCGGCGGCCTGCATGCGGACGTCGTCTCGGGCCTGGCCGGCACCAACGACCTGAACGGCGACGGCCTGGACGACGGCGCGCGCTTCACCGGGCTCATCGGCGACCCGGCCAATCTGATCCCGACGACGGTCGGCAGCGCCGGCGATGTCGACAACGACGGCATCGACGACATGCTGTTCGGCAGCGCTCTCCAGGACGTCGATGTCGTCCCTCCGGCCGGCGTCGAGGCGGATACCGGCCAGGCCTTCCTCGTGTTCGGCAACTCCAGCCGCGCGACGCTCGACGGCGCCAGCGCGCTGAGCGGCAACACGGCCAACTTCCTGTCCTTCCCCGGCAACGCCGCCAACATCGGCGCCGGCCGCTCGGTGTCCGGGATCGGCGACATCAACCACGACGGCTTCGACGACTTCGCCATCGGCGCGTTCCGCAGTAGCGGCAACCCGGACGGCAGGATCTACGTCGTCTTCGGCGACACGCGGGCGGACCTGAACACGCTCGCCACCGCCATCGCCGGCAGCACCATCGAGACGGTGCTCAATGGCACCAACGGCTTCGTCCTGAACCCCGCGCTCGATCTCGCCGGGAACGTCAGCCTGGGCACCGCGGTCACCGGCGTCGGCGACTTCAACGGCGACGGCATCGACGACTACGTCGTGACCCAGGGCCCGCTGGGGATGGCCTTCCTGCTGTACGGCAAGACCGCCGGCTACACCGATCCGCTCGACCTCGACACGCTGCTCGGGGGCGTCACCACGGCCGGGTTCGGCGTGCTCGGCAGCATCTCGACGGCGGCCGCGGCCGGCGACGTGAACGGCGACGGGCTCGCCGACGTCGTGCTCGGGGCGCCGGGGTCGTCGGATGCCTACATCCTGTTCGGGTCCACGACGGCGCCGCCGTTGTCCTCGATCGCCTCGCTTGCCGGTATCCAGGTGGTCGACCTGACCAACGGTATCTCCGCCGAAGGTGGCGGCGTGAAGCTGCTGCCCGGTGGCCAGCTGGCCGGCAGGGGCGTGCTGCTGGACGGTGCGGTCGGAACGGCCACCGGCAGTTCGGTCGCGGGCCCGGGCGATGTCAACGGCGACGGCTACGACGACGTGGTCGTCGGCGCCGAGGGCGCCACCAACGCCACCGCGACCGGCAACCCGGCCGGCCAGGCCTACGTGGTCTACGGCCAGGACTTCAGCGGCGCCGGCGCCACGGCCGCGGACCGGACGGCGGTCGGCGCCAACGAGGTGCTGCGCGGCACCCTCGCCGGCGACGAACTGAGCAGCGCCGCCTTCGCCGGCGTGCGCATGTCCGCCGGCAACGGCAACGACGTGCTGCGGGTGAACGGCACCGAGTTCCGCGTCGATGGCGGCGGCGGCACCGACATCCTCACGCCGACGGCCGCCGCCGCCGGTCTCGACTTCGATGCGCTCACCAACAAGGGCATCTACACGGGCATCGAGCAGATCCAGTTGAACGGCTTCGGCAACAACACCCTGGCCCTGGACGCCCGCGACGTGCTGGAGATGACCGACCAGCTTCCCACCCTGCTGGTGACCGGGGACGGCGCCGGCGATACGGTCACGTCGACCGGGCAGGGCTGGGCCGCATCCGGCACCCAGAACATCAGCGTCTTCATCGACTCGACCGGCGCCAACGAGCTGGTGACGTTCAATGTCTACACGCTCGCCGGCTCCAGCGCCCGGCTGCTGGTCGAGAGCGATCTCACCCAGACTATCTCCTGAGCCAGACGGCTGGAGCGGCGCACCTGTGGGAGCGACCTGCGGTCGCGAACGGGGCGGGCGGCAACGGTAGCAAAACATTCGCGAACGAGTTCGCTCCCACAGGCGCTACGCACGGTTGCTGGAGCGGGCCCTTGGTGGGAGCGACCTCTGGTCGCGAACGGGGCGGGCAGCAAAGGTAGCAAAGCATTCGCGAACGAGTTCGCTCCCACAGGCGCTACGCGCGGTTGCTGGAGCGAGCCCTTGGTGGGAGCGACCTCTGGTCGCGAACGGGGCGGGCAGCAACGGTAGCAAAGCATTCGCGAACGAGTTCGCTCCCACAGGCGCTACGCACGGTTGCTGGAGCGGGCCCTTGGTGGGAGCGACCTCTGGTCGCGAACGGGGCGGGCAGCAAAGGTAGCAAAGCATTCGCGAACGAGTTCGCTCCCACAGGCGCTACGCGCAGTTGCAGGAGCGGGCGTATTGTAGGAGCGACACCCAGGCGCTGGAGCGGCGCGCCTGTGGGAGCGACCTGCGGTCGCGAACGCCTGGTGAGCCCGTGTATGGATGCACGATGCCGGCGTGCCTGACGCAAGTCGAATGCCGGCCAACGACCATGGAGCGGTCAGATGGCACGCTATTCGAGCGAACGCTTGCGTCGGGGAAGGTTCTCCGAAGCCGGCCGCACCTACCTCATCACGACGGCCACGGCGGCGCGACAATGCGTCTTTGCGGACTGGATCGCAGGTCGTGCGGTCGTAGCCGAGCTGCGTTCTGTCCACGATGACGGGCTGGTGGAATCGCTGGCCTGGGTCCTGATGCCGGACCACCTGCACTGGCTGCTGACGTTGCGCTCAGGCGGACTCCCCGCGCTGATGAAGCGGGTGAAAGGACGCAGCGCCGCCAGTCTGAAATCGTCCTTCGGCCATCGAGGCGCGGTGTGGCAGAGCGGCTATCACGACCGCGCCCTCCGTCGAGAGTCCGACATCATAGTGGCGGCCCGGTATCTGGTGGGGAACCCCGTCCGGGCGGGAATCGTCACGCGAATCGGCGACTATCCTCTCTGGGACGCAGTCTGGCTGTGAGCGGGACGGGCCATCGCACGGACGCACCGAAAAGCATTCGCGAACAAGTTCGCTCCCACAGGCGCTTCGCGCGATCGCCGGAGCGGGCCCTTGGTGGGAGCGACACCCAGACGCTGGAGCGGCGCACCTGTGGCAGCGACCTCTGGTCGCGAACGGAGTGGGCAGCTACGGTAGCGAAGCATTCGCGAACGAGTTCGCTCCCGCAGGCGTGCTCCTCCGATGCGAGGCGCGCGTTTGATTGAGACATAAAAAAAGCCCCCTTGCGGGGGCTTCGAATCTTGTCCGGACGGGCCTTGGGGGCCCCGTCCGGCTGCCACGACCGGTTCCGATCAGGCGATCTTCGACTGGCGGCGACGGGCTGCGCCGTAGCCGAGGAGGCCGAGACCCATGAGCGCCAGGCTCGCCGGCTCCGGCACACGGTCGGCAATGAAGTCGAGCGTGGTGTTGGCCGACACCTGCAGGTCGCAGGTCTCGACCGCACCGCAGTCGAAGTCATTCACGCCGTCCGAGCCGAAGTACGGGGCGATGGTGCCGCCAGCAAGGGCGCCGTTCGTGTCGAACAAGGCGGACGCGCTGCGGCCGGCCGGGTAGCGCAGGAACATGGATTCCGACGCCGAGAGATCGACCAGCAGTCCCGTGATGTTGTTGACCACGTAGGCCGAGTCCTTCCAGGTGAAGTTGACCTCGACCTGCAGCGAACCGCCACCCGCGATCGAAGGCGTGGCGTTGTTGCCCGCCAGCGCCCCGATGGACGCGCCCACCTGGCCGAAGAAGAACGGGTCGAGCACCGTGACGTCGCCGCTGGCGATGTGCACGCCAGTGTTATACCCCGTGCCGGCGGCCGAATTGGCGGTGCCGAGGGCGCCGAGGTACAGGTTGAACGTGGCGGCCCCCAGCCCCTGGAGGAGATCGAGGTCGGCGCCGGCGCCCGGAGCGGTCCAGGTCGTGTCGACCGGGATCACCATTTCGAAGGTCAGTTCGAACCCCGGAATGGTGCCGCTGATGTCGAACGCGTTGTGCATGTACACGGTGCCGGATCCGCTGCCCGCGCCGATGCCCGCAACGCCGTTGCGGATCAGCATGTTGCCGTCGTTGTTGCCGGGACCGACGACGAACTTCGAGGCGCCGATGCTGCCCGCGCCCGTCGGGTCGATCTGGATGCCGCCGGCCCAGGTGGCGGACGCAGTGGCTGCGAGTGCCAGGCCAAGGGCGAGTGCCGTCTGTTTCATGGTTCTATCCTCTGTGGGCCGTCGTAGCGGCCGTGGCTGTATTCAGTTTCTTGCTCTACCCGGGTCGGGACATCCGATTCCGGCTGCCATTGGGAAAGCACTTGCCGTGCCATGCTCGAAGAAGTTTCGGGTATTCATGGAGTTGCGAATTCGAGGGCCGCTTGACCCGGGCGTCGGGGGAAAAAAACGTAAAGCTGGTTGACAGTTCGTTGCGGGAGGCCGGCGCCACCCCTCGGACCGCTCCCTCGCCGCCGCCGGCAGTAGCGTTCAACTGTTTGAATTCACCGAACATAATTGACTCGCAGCCCAGGCCGTCGGATGTAAAGATCGCCAGAATCAGGGCGCCCTGGAGCCGTCGCGACAGGTCCGGCGCCTCAGCGATCCAGCGAGAGCAGCAGTTGCTCGGCCGCCGCCCGTTCCGGAAAGGCTGCCGGACTGGCCAGCAGCTTCTTCACGGTCGCGGCCGCGTCGTCCAGTGCCCCCGAGCGGGCGAGGCCCACCGCCAGGTGGTACTGGAAGGACGAGTCGTCCGGGCGGGCCTTGACGGCCGAGCGCAGCAACTGCATGCCGCGCTCCACGGTGCCCGTCTCGACCAGGATCCAGCCCAGGGTATCCGTGACGTCCGGGTCGCCCGGCGCCAGTTCGTACGCCCGCTCGGCCAGGCCGACGGCGCGGGCATCCTTGGCGTCCAGGTAGATGAGCGACAGGTTGTTCAGGGCCACGACGACGTCCGGGCTGGACTTCAGCAGCGCCTCGTACTGGCCGCGCGCCTCGTCCTTCCGGTTGAGCCGTTCGTACGCGGAGGCGAGCGTCAGGGCCGCGGTGGCGTCGGCCGGATGCTCGACCACCCAGGCCCGCAGCCCGGCGAGAGCGCCTTCCTGATCGCCCGCCGCGACCCGCGCCACGAACATGCGCACCGCATTCGCGGTCGTCGGCGCAAGCTCGAATGCCCGCTCCCACGCGGTCCGTTGCGCCGCGGGCTGGCCCTGCGCCGCTGCGACCTCCCCGAGCAGCACCTGGACGTCGGGATCGTCGGGGCGCGTGCCCTGGAGCTCCGCAGCGATGCGGGCGGCGGTGCCCGCGTCGTCGCTGATGAGGGCCAGGCGCGCCTGGGCGAGCCGTGGCGCCGCCGCGTCCGGCGCCGAGGCCCGGGCGTGGTCGAGCGCTTTGGCGGCGGCCTCCAGGGCCCCCGTCCGGGCCTGGGCATCCGCGAGCGCGAGCAGGACGGCGGCATCGTCGGGACGTTCGGCGGCGAGCGGTTCGAGCAGCTCCAGCGCCTGGCCGGCCTGGCCATTGGCGAGCCGGGCGGTGCCCAGGCGCAGGCGTGTCGGCGGCAGGGTCGGCGCGATCGCGTACGCCTCTTCCGCGATCTTCAATGCCAGCGGTTCCCGCCCGGTGCGTTCGTACAGGGCGGCCAGCAGCAGGCGCGAGCGGAAATCGTTGCTGGCGGCGGCGCGAGCCTTCTCGAGCGTGGCGACGGCGGTCTCGATCTCGCCAGCCCCGGCCTGCAGACCGCCCAGCGCGGTCAAGGCGGCGACGTGGTCCGGGGCCTGCTGCAGGATCCGGCCGAGGCGCGCGCGGGCCTCCGCCGGCTTGCGCTCGACGATGTCGAGGTTGGCGAGGTTCATCTGGGCCGCGATCAGGTCCGGTGCGATCGCCAGGGCCTGTTCGAAGGCGGCGCGACCCTTGGCCGCCTCGCCCATGCCGACCCACGCCAGCCCGCGCAGGTTGTGGGGGATCGCGGTGCCGGGCTGCTTGGCCTCGAGGCGGTCGGCGTCGGCCAGCACGGCCTTGAAGTCGGCCGCTTCGAGGTGGGTGCGAATCAGGAGGCTTTCGGCCTGCGTGACCGTGGCGCTTTCCGCGGCCAGGGCCTCGAGTTCGCCGAGGCCGGTGGCCTCGTCGCCGCCCGCCATCCGGCTCATGGCCAGCATGGTGCGGATGCCGACCGCCTCGGGTGCCGCCTCCGCTGCGCGCTCCAGGGTATTGATCGCCTTGCCGTAATCCTGCTGGCCGACGTAGGCGCTGCCGAGCATCGCCAGGCTGAACGGATCCGGGGTGCCCTTCGTTCCCGGGTCGGCGCCCAGCAGGGCCTCCACCGCCTTGTCGGGCGCCCCGCGCGCGAGCTTGACGGCGGCGAACAGTGCCACCGCGGGCGGGTAATCCGGGTACTTCTTCAGCACCGGCTGCAGCAGGTCGTCGGCCTGCTCGTACTGCCGCTGCCGGTACAGGAGCTGCGCGAGGAGGAACTGGCTGGCGGTGTGGCTGGGCGCCAGGCTCAGGCTCTTGCGCAGCGCGTCGACGGCCGGCTGCACGCGGTTGTCCAGGTAGTCGAGCAGCGCCTGGAAATACACGACGTCCGGGTGGCGGGCGAACGTCGCCAGCAGGGGCTGCAGTTCGCGCCGCGCGGCGCTCGTGTCCTTGGCGGTGACCAGCGCGCGCACCAGCCCGAGGCGCGCCGAGGGGTTGTCCGGCGCGATTGCCAGGCCGGCCCGGTAGGCGGCGGCGGCCTGCTCGGACGCACCCCGCAACGATTCCACCCAGCCGCGCGACAGGGCCAGGTTCAGCTCGCCGGGGTGCTTCCGGTCGGCCGCATCGACCAGTTCGATGGCCCGGTCCAGCTGCCCCTCGAGGATGGCAATACGCACCGACGCCAGTGCCAGAGTGAGCGAATCCGGCTGCAGGCTCAGGGCTTTGGCGAGCGTTTGCTTGGCCGCTTCGAGCTTGTTGAGGCTGATCTGCGCTTCGGCGCGCATGCCGAGCAGGTCGGCCGTCGCGTCCGGCGAATCGATGGCCGGCGTGCGCTTCAGGACCTCCTCGTAGCGCCGCATCAGCATCAGCGCGCTCAGGCGCGCCAGTTCCACGTCCGGCATGTCGTAACCGGCCGCCTGGGCGCGGGCGATTTCCTTCTCGGCTGCCGCCGCGTCCCCGGCCAGCAACAGGCTCCGGCCCAGCATCCAGCGGGCTTCCCCGAGGTCGGGGTCCTCCTTCAGGACGTTCTTGAGCTCGATGACTGCCGCGGTCCGGTCACCGCTGTCCCAGGCACGCCTGGCCGCCTCGAGCCGCGCCTGCGGCGAGTTGTCCAGGTTGCCGCAGGCCGTGAACAGTGATGCCAGCAGGGCGAGGGAGGCGGTGCGCGGGCGGGTGTTCGGACTCGTACGGGCGGGTGCGGGCATGGGCTGCCTGGTGTCTGGGCGGGGGGCCGGGGGCTACGGCAATGCGGTCCGGGCGACGCAAGGGTACGCGATGGGGGACGCCCGATGGAAGCCGCCCGCAGGGCGGCCGTGCCGGGGGTGCGGCGTGGGTTCCAGCGCCAGGTCGCGAAGTCCCGGGGACGCCCCGAAAGTGTAGAAAATAGTCAACGCAGACAGTCAATTGGTATAGACTTCAAATATTTTCCGGAACTTCGTCACACGACCACGCGGCGGCCCGGGCATAATCACGGGGGCGACGGGAGTCCGCTTTCCCGGGGCCCGCTGGTGCAGCGCGGCGGATGGCGGTCGATACACTTCCAACGGAGCACGACTATGCGGACATCGGTCAACAGCGCGGGGTGGTGGCAGCGGATGGGCTGGCTGTGCATCGTCGGCTTCGCCACGGGCGGCTGCGCGATCCTCGATCGGGGGCCGGAAGCCCCGGTGACGGATCCCGGACAGCGCGAGGACTGGACCTACCTCATCGGTCCGGGCGACAACCTCAATGTCTTCGTCTGGCGCAATCCCGATCTGTCGTCGACCGGCGTGGTCCGGCCGGACGGCAAGATCACCCTGCCGCTCGTCGAGGATCTGCCGGCCAGCGGCCGGACCCCGAGCGATCTGGCGCGCGAGATCGAAAAGGCGCTCGGCGAGTACATCCGCGATCCCCTGGTCACCGTGACCGTCGGCGGCTTCGTCGGCGAGTACTACGAACAGGTGCGGGTCGTCGGGCAGGCGGCCCAGCCGGCCGGTATCCCCTACCGCAAGAACATGACGGTGCTCGACGTCGTCGTCGCCGTCGGCGGGCTCACCGAGTTCGCCGCGGGCAACCGCGCGAGCATCGTCCGTACCGAGGGCGATTCCCAGCAGGCGCTGCGCGTGCGCCTCGACGATCTCATCCGCGATGGCGACATCACCGCGAACGTCGAGGTCCGCCCGGGCGACATCCTGATCATCCCGGAGGCGTGGTTCTGAGCACCGGGTCCGGCGCGACAGGAGGCCAGCGGTCGTGAACGAACAGATCCAGCAGCTGCGCAGCTACGTCCGCATGGTCTGGCCCTACCGCTGGCAGGCGCTGGCGGCGAGCGCGCTCGTCTGCGCGGGCGGCTGGACCTACGTCTACTCGCTGCCGAACCAGTTCGAGGTGACCGCCAAGATCTTCATCGACACCCGGTCGATGCTGCGCCCCCTCCTGCAGGGGCTGGCGGTGAACAACCGCGTGCTCGAGGATTCCGCGCTGCTGATGCGCCAGACGCTGCTGACCCGGCCGAACCTGGAGGAGGTCGCGCGCCGGACCGATCTCGATCTCACGGCCAAGACTCCGCGCGAGTTCGACAAGCTGATCGCCACGCTGGCCGAGCAGCTTCAGGTCGTCGGCCAGCGCGACAACATCTACGAAATCAAGTACCAGAGCAACGATCCGAAGCTGGCGAAGAAGATCGTCGACGAGCTCCTGAACACCTTCCTCGAGTCGGCGCTCGGCGACACCCGCAAGGATACGGCGGTCACGCAGAAGTTCCTCGACGAGCAGATCGCCGAGTACGAGCGCAAGCTGATCGAGGCCGAGGAGCGCCTGAAGGAGTTCAAGCGCAAGAACATCGGCGTCATGCCGGGCTCCGACGACGACTACTACGCGCAGCTGAAGGGCACCGTCGATCAGAAGGCCAAGGCGGAACTGATGCTCACCGAGGCGACCCGCCGCCGCGACGAACTCGCCCGGCAGGTGGAAGGGGAGGAGCCGGTCGCCGGCTTCACCGATCCGAGCACCCTCGGCTCGGGCGTCCTGTCGCAGCTCGACGCCAGGGAGGAGGCCCTCAAGGCCAAGCTCGACCAGTTGCTGCTCAACTACACCGAAAAGCACCCGGACGTCGCCGCCATCCGCTCGACCCTCGAGGGGATCCAGGCCGAGCGCGAGGCCGAGCAGGCCCGGTTGTCCCAGATGGAGCCCTCCGCCATGCCGCAGATGGGCCAGAACCCGGTCTACCAGGAGATGCGCGTCCAGCTCGGTGCGGCCGAAGCCGAGGTGGCGGCCCTGCAGAGCCGGGTCCAGGAGTACGGCAAGCGGGTCGAGGCGCTCGAGAAGCTGGTCAATACCGTCCCCGAAATCGAGGCGGAGCTCAAGCGGCTCGATCGCGACTACGGCCTGAACAAGTCGCAGTTCGAGGAACTGATCAAGCGCCGGGAGTCCGCCCGCATGTCCGAGGAGGCCGACAAGAGCGCCGACGACGTCAAGCTGAAGGTCATCGAGCCGCCGCGCGTACCGCTGGTCCCGTCAGGCCCCGAGCGTATCAAGCTGGCCTCCGCGGTGTTCATCGCCAGCCTGGGCGCCGGGGGCGGGCTGGCGCTCCTGCTGTCGCAGATCTTCCCGCGCTTCTACACGACCGAGTCGCTGAAGGAGTTCGCCCAGATCCCGATCCTCGGCTCCGTATCGCTGGTGCAGAGCGGGAGGCAGAGGCGCGAACGGCGCATGGAGCTGGTGTTCTTCGGGCTGGTGTTCATGCTCCTGTTCACCTGCTATAGCAGCCTGATAGCGCTGCAGCTCCTGAACATCGACGTGCACCAGCACCTGGTGAGCCTGCTGGGGACCATCGCATGAGCATCATCGAGCGCGCGATGGAGCGGCTCGGCGGCGCTCCCGCAGGCGACGACGGTCCGGTCGCACCGGCGCCGGACCCCGCGGCCGCCGCGGCGCCCGGGCGTACCGAGGCGCCTGCGGGGACTGCCGTGACGGAGCCCGTGGTGACCACGAAGGCCGAACTGCCCGTGCGGGCCCCGGTTCCGCCGCCCGCGGTCGCGCCGGCGCCGTCCAGGCCGCCACCGGCCTCGCCCGCCCAGATCGCGGTCCCGAACGGCGCGGAGCTGCACCTGTCGTTCGATCACCTGGCGTCGCGCGGATTTCTCGTGCCGGGCCAGAGCGACGACATGAAGGCGGAGGAATACCAGCACATCAAGCGGCGCCTGCTCGGCAACATGGTGGCCGGCATGATGGAAAGCGCGATGCCGTCGAACCTCGTCATGATCACCAGTTCGGTGCCGAGCGAGGGCAAGACCTTCACGACGATCAACCTCGCGATCAGCATCGCCATGGAGATGGACCGGACGGTGCTGGTGATCGACTCGGACATCATCAAGTCCGATCTCACCCGGCTGTTCGGCGCCCAGGATCGGCTCGGACTGTTCGACCTGCTGTCGCGCGACGACCTCACCGTGCCCGACGTGCTCATCCGGACCAACATCCCGAAGCTCGTGCTCATGCCGGCCGGAAGGATCCGCGACGTCGTCTCGGAAAAGCTCGCGAGCGAAGCCATGCGCCGGCTGGCGGTGGAACTGGGCACGCGTTACCGGGATCGGGTCGTGTTGTTCGACTGCCCGCCGATCCTCGCCACCAGCGGCGCGGTGGCACTCGCCCCCTACGTCGGTCAGATCCTCATGGTGGTCGAGGCGGGCAAGACCACGCACGAGACTCTCCGGCAGGCGGTGGAGACGATGTCGCACACGACCATCACCGGGCTGGTCCTCAACAAGTCCAAGGAGGCGCGGGCCGGCGGCGGTTACTACGGGTACGGCTACGGTTACCACCAGCCGAACTCTCGTGCCAAAGCCGACTGAGCGTCACCGGTCCGCCGCGGCGCGCAGGTCCGCGCCGCGCCACCGGCTACACAATCCTCGATCCGGTCCGTCCCTGCCGACGGGACTCGCGGCGACGGGCGGCGCTCGGCCGCGGACGCAAGACTCCGCGGGCCTGCGCGCGCTCGCGCTCGCCTGTGCCCTGGGATTCGCGGGCAGCGCCGGGGCCGCGCAGTGGGACATCACCCCGCGGTTCTCCGCCGGCGAGATCTACAGCGACAACATCAACCTGGCGCCCGTCGACGAGATCGGCGACTTCATCACGGAGGTCACCCCGGGAATTTCCGTGCGCGGGGCCGGCGCGCGCCTGCAGATGAACGTCGACTACAACCTCCAGAACCTGTTCTACGCCAGCGAATCCGAACGCGACGCCATGAATCACCAGTTGCAGGCCAACTCGGGGGCCGAACTGGTGGAGAACATCGTGTTCGTCGACGCCCATGCGCTCATGACGCAGGCGCTGGTCGACCCGGCAGCCCCACTCACGAATTCGAACATCTCGGGCAGCGGCAATCGCGCCGATGCCCTGATCTACGGCGTGGAGCCCTACGTTCGGCACCATTTCGGCGCCTGGGCGGACGCCGAAGCCCGGCTGAACTACGAGAAGACCACGTACGAGCAGAATGCGGGAGTCGCCGGGTCGAACAGCACGCTGACCGGCAACGTCTTCTCCCTGTCGTCCGGGCGCAGGTTCCAGAGGGTGCAATGGACGGCGACGTACGACAACCAGACGACCGACTACGATGCCGGCTCGGAAACCGAGTTCAAGCACTACGGCGTGGACTTCGGCGTGGCGCTGCGCCGGCAGTGGCGGCTGGACGCGTCGGTCGGCCACGAGACCAATTCCTACGGCTCGATCAGGTCGCGGGACACGGGCGGCTTCATGTGGACCCTCGGCGGTGCCTGGACGCCCAGCCCGCGGACCGAGGTTGCATTCGGTACCGGCGACCGCTACTTCGGGACGAACTATTATTTCAGTGCCAGGCACGAGCGGCGCCGGCTCGTGTTCACGGCCAGTTATCGCGAGGATCCCTATACCGCCAGCTCGGCGCTGGCGCAGCAGCAGCTGGTTCCGCTCGTGGATGCGCGCGGCCAGCCGGTCTTCGATCCGAACCAGGCCTCGCGCATTCCCCTGTCCGTCACGACCCCGCGGCTCGACGACGATGTCTACATCAACAGCGAGTTCGACATGGGGGTCGCGTACGCCGGACAACGCAGCAGCGCGCAACTGAGTGTCTACGACATCAGTCGCGACTACGAGACGCGCCTCGACAACGAGGATGTGCAGGGATTCAGCGTGTCGTGGAGCCGATCCCTGTCGACGCGCTCCGGCACCGGGATCAGCTTCTCCCGCAGCGAGGAAGTCCTGGGCACCAATGCGATCGAGACGACCAGCTACAGTCTCTCGCCCTACCTGAGCTACCAGTTCGGACGCAGCCTGAGCGGCATCCTGCGGTACCAGCACTACCGCAGCGAGTCCGACAGCGTGATCAACAACTACCGCGAAAACCAGATATCGGCCTTCGTGAACGTCGCGCTCTGAACAGCGCCGGCCGCCGGACGATCGCACCCTGTCATGTACGAGAAGTTCTACCAGCTGTCGGCCAAGCCGTTCCAGCTCAACCCCGATCCGAAGTTCTTCTTCCGCAGCAAGGGCCACCTGCGCGCGATGGCGTACCTGCGCTACGGGCTGCAGCAGGGCCAGGGGTTCGTGGTCGTCACCGGCGACGTCGGCACCGGCAAGACCATGCTCGTCAACAACCTGTTCAAGGAGCTGGCCGGCCAGAACGTCGTCGCCGCGAAGGTGGTCTCGACCAACGTCCGCGAGCACGACCTGCTGCGACTGGTGGCCGCGGACCTGGGGATGCAGTACGACAAGGCGAGCAAGGGCGTGCTGCTCGCCAATCTAGAGCGGCACTTCCGCGCCTGCGTCGACGACGGCAAGCGGGTGTTGATCGTCATCGACGAGGCGCAGAACCTGCCGCGGCCCTCGCTCGAGGAACTGCGCATGCTGTCCAATTTCGACTACAACGGCCAGCCGCTGGTGCAGAGCTTCCTGCTGGGGCAGCGTGAGTTCCGGCAGGTGCTGCGCGCGCAGGGTCTGGAGCAGGTGCGCCAGCGCATCATCGCCGCGTACCACCTGAAGCCGCTGACCGTGGACGAGGTGCGCGATTACATCCTGCATCGGTTGAAGAAGGTCGGCTGGAAGGACGATCCGGCCTTCGAGGCCGGCGTGTTCGAAGCGATACACGCGTTCACGCACGGCGTGCCGAGGCGCATCAACACGCTGATGGACAGGCTGCTGCTCCATGGAGCGCTCGAGAGCCTGCACGCGCTCGGGCCCGCGGCGCTGGCGACGGTCACCGGCGAGCTGCGGGTGGAGCAGGGCACCGATCCGGCCGACAGCAGCCAGGAGATCTCCCAGCTCCCGGGCGATGACATCCGCCTGGAGGACCCCGGCGCAGCCACGCGCAGGCCATCGGCGCCCGCCGGCCCGGATATCCAGAATCTGGAGGCACGCCTGGCGCAGATGGCCCAGGCCGTCGATCGCCTGGTCACGCTGCAGACCGCCCCCGTCCGGCACGCGCCGCCGCTGCCGGCACCCGAGCCCGAGAGCGAACATGGCATTTCCCGCTGGGCCTGGGCCCTGGGCGCGGCCGGCACGGTCCTCGTGATCTTCATCGGGCTGCTCGTCTACGTGCTGGCAACCCGCGGCTCGTGAAGGAGCGACGATGACGCCGACGTCCGCACCGACGCCGTGGCAGCGCTTCTGCAGGAGCGGCTTCAGCCGCGATGGCGTCAGGAACGTCCACTCGACGCCGGGCCAACGCTCCTGTAGGAGCGGCTTCAGCCGCGATGGCGTCAGGAACGTCTGCTCGACGCCGGGCCAACGCTCCTGTAGGAGCGGCTTCAGCCGCGATGGCGTCAGGAACGTCTGCTCGACGCCGGGCCAACGCTCCTGTAGGAGCGGCTTCAGCCGCGATAGCGGTGGGCGCCAACCCCGGGGAAGGCTTCGCGGGCAAGCCCGCTCCTACAGGAGCTTCGCACCGCGCGTTGGGCAGCGCTCCTGTAGGAGCGGCTTCAGCCGCGATGGGGCGCCGTGCATGGCGAACGGAATCAATCATCGCTCGACCAGGGAGTGGTCACATGCAAGAGCATCGAAGCTGGACGCTTCGCAAGGGGCGCCAATCCGAAGACGGCCGTGTCTACCTGGTCACGACCGTGACGGAGGGACGCCAACGTCTTTTTTCGACCTGGACGACCGGACGCATGGTCGTGGCCGAACTGCGGGCGGCGGCGGATGCGGGGCTCGTGGAATCGCTGGCCTGGGTTCTGATGCCGGATCATCTGCACTGGTTGCTGGCGCTGAATGGGCAATCGCTGCCGCAGGTGATGCGGCAGGTGAAAGGGCGAAGCGCAACCCGCCTGAACGCCTGCTTCGGCCGGACGGGGCCGATCTGGCAGCGCGGGTATCACGATCACGCCCTGCGGCGGGACGAGGATGTCCGCGACGTGGCGCGATATGTGGTGGCCAATCCCGTCAGGGCGGGGCTCGTGCGCAAGGCCGGGGATTACCCCCTGTGGGATGCAATCTGGCTATAGCCCCTCGACGCCCGGCCAGTACGCCTGCAGGAGCGGCTTCAGCCGCGATTGCCCTTGGCGCCAACCCCGGGGAAGGCATCGCGGGCAAGCCCGCTCCTACAGGCGCTTCGCACCCACGCCGGAGCAAGACTCCTGTAGGAGCGGCTTCAGCCGCGATGGCGGTGGGTGCCGCCCGGGAAGAGGCCATCGCGGGCAAGCCCGCTCCTACAGGAACGTTCGCTCGACGGTGTGCCGAGGCACCTGTAGGAGCGGCTTCAGCCGCGATAGCGGTGGGTGCCGCCCGGGAAAAGGCCATCGCGGGCAAGCCCGC
>CAYOJP010000054.1:8528-17534 GCA_964404305.1 uncultured Gammaproteobacteria bacterium | reverse complement strand
GCGCGACCGAGCGATACAGGGACGTACTCGAGCGCGTCGCGGCGGTGCCACCCGGCACCTGCGCCATTGCAGAACGATCGCCGACTCCAAGCGGCCATTCGAAGACGGAGGAATGACGCATGACGGACGGAACGCGACCGGTACTGCGGGTCGGCATCGGCGGACCGGTGGGCTCGGGCAAGACCGCGCTCATGGACGCGCTGTGCAAGCACCTGCGCGACGATTACGAGATCGCGGCCGTGACGAACGACATTTACACGCGCGAGGACGCCGAGTTCCTGATCCGCAGCCAGGCGCTGCCGGCCGAGCGCATCGTCGGCGTGGAGACCGGGGGCTGTCCGCACACGGCCATCCGCGAGGATGCGTCCATGAACCTCGCCGCGATCGACGACCTGTGCCGGCGCTTTCCGGACCTGGACCTGGTGCTGGTCGAGAGCGGAGGCGACAACCTCGCCGCGACCTTCAGCCCGGAACTGGCCGACCTGACCATCTACGTCATCGACGTCGCCGAGGGCGAGAAGATCCCGCGCAAGGGCGGGCCCGGGATCACCCGCTCCGACCTGCTGGTCATCAACAAGATCGATCTCGCCCCGCACGTGGGTGCCTCGCTCGAGGTGATGGAGCGCGAGACCAAGCGCATGCGCGGCGAGCGCCCCTACGTGTTCACCAACCTGCGCGCCGGCGTGGGCGTCGCGACGATCAGCGACTTCATCGTGCGCGAGGGCGTGCTCTGACGAGGCGGCGACCGGGCCGCCCGTACCGGCAGATCCGGCGGCGTCGCGCGGCGATTCAGTCCCGAGGCTCGCCGGTCAGCGGCGTTGCCAGGGCGTCCGGGAGTCCCACCCCGGCGAAGTCGTGAGCCTTGCCGTCGGTATCCACGAGCCGGCCGGAGACCTCGAACGCCGGCCCCTCGAGCGTCTCCACCACCAGCGCATAGTGCCGATTCGGCTGCCAGTCCATGCGCCGGGTCGTCGCCAGGTGCAGGCGCCACGCCACCTGCGCGGGCTCCTCCGGCCCGGCCGGCGGAGGCACATGAAACCCGCCGTGCACGACTCCTTCCAGCGGCTGTCCCTCGACGACCACGCGCGCGAGGTGGTAACTGCGTGCTGACATCGCGATATCTCCCATGCTGTGACGCCTATGCCGGAGGCGCCGGGTGCCGCCGGCGCCAGTGCTCCGCGATCTCGACGCGGCGGCAGATCCACACGTCCGGGAACCTGCTCACGTAATCGAGAAACCTCTGCAGGACCATCGATCGACCGGGCCGGCCGATGACCCGGCCATGCAGGCCGACGCTCATCATCCCCGGGGTGGTCGCGCCTTCGCCGTAGAGGACATCGAAGGCATCGCGCAGGTAGCTCAGCAGGTCGTCGTTCGAGTTGAAGGCGCCCGGGCTGACCGAGTACTTCATGTCGTTGGTGTCGAAGGCGTAGGGGATCACGAGGTGCGCACGCCCGCCGACCCCGACCCAGTACGGCAGATCGTCGTCGTAGGCGTCCGAGTCATAGAGGAACCCGCCCTCCTCGACCACGAGGCGGCGCGTGTTCTCGCTGGTCCTGCCCGTGAACCACCCGACCGGGCGTGTCCCCGTCGCCTTCTCGATCGCAGCGACGTTCAGCCGGATGTGCTCGCGCTCGATCTCCTCGGGCACGGCGCTGTAGTCGATCCAGCGGTAGCCGTGCGCCGCCACTTCGTGGCCGGCCGCGCGCAGGGCAGCGCCCGCCTCCGGGTTCAGTTCCAGCGCCCGGCCGACCGCATAGACCGTGAGCGGCAGCCCGTGCTGCCCGAACAGGCGCAGGATACGCCAGAAGCCGGCGCGCGAGCCGTAGTCGTAGAGGCTCTCTGACGTCGGGTGGCGACGGCCCTGCCGCGCGGCGCCGATCGGCACCTCGGTCATGAAGTCCTCGGAACAGGCATCACCATTCAGGATCGAGCGCTCTCCACCCTCCTCGTAATTGAGCACGAATTGCAGCGCGAGGCGGGCGCCGCCGGGCCAGTCGGCAGGCGGAGGACGGGGGCCGTAACCACGGTGATCGCGGGCGCCGCCATCGCGCAGCGTCATGCCGGCGCTCCCGCAACGCCTGCCTCGCGCAGCTCGCGCATCATGACACCCCGGCTTCCAGGCGTCCGTGCAGGAATTCGACCGTCCGCTGCCAGGACCGGGCGGTCGCGACCGGATCGTGACTGGCAGGGCGTGTCTCGTCGACGAACGCATGGGCCGCGCCCGCGTAGACGTGCAGCGTCGCGTCCACGCCCGCACCGCGCATCCGCTCGTGAAAGTCCCGGGCCAGGTCGACGGTCGCCCATTGATCGTGCTCGGCGTAATGCATGAGCATCGGGCACCTTACGGCAGCCGGGTCGAAGCCCGTCTCCGGCCACGGGAGGGCGCCATAGTAGACGACGCAGGCAGCGAGCCGGGGCTCCACCGCGGCGAGGTACAGGGCGAGACCGCCGCCCATGCAGAAACCGACGCATCCCACCCCCTTGAGCGGCGCCGGCGCCCCCGTGTGCAGGTGGTCGATGATGCCTGCGACCTGTCCGGCCGCCTGGCGCGGATCGAGGCGCTGCATGAAACCCGCGGCCTCCTGCGGATCGCTGGTCACCCGGCCGCCGTAGAGGTCGGGGACGAACACCGAGAACCCCTCGGCCGCCAGACGGTCAGCGACGCCCTTGATCTGGTCGACGAGCCCCCAGTACTCCTGCAGCAGGATGACCGGGGCCCCGGCCTCCGTACCGACCGCCCAGACGCCCAGCCGGCCGCCGGGCGTGTCGAGTTCCAGCAAGCGTCCCATCGGCATCCCTCCCTTACCTCGCCGGCCCGCTCAAGCGAGCGTCAGCACGGTCCGCAAGCCGACAGTCGCCTTCATGTCGGCGATCGCGTCGTTCAGTTCGGTCACCGGGCGACGCCGGGTGACCATCGGCTCGAGCTGCAACTGTCCGGATTCCCACAAGCGCAGGAGCCGCGGGATCTCGAACGCCGGATTCCCCGACCCGACGAAGCAGCCCGTGACCTTCTTCTCCATCGACACCAGAGCGCCGGCCGGCAGCGTGATCGACGCGCCGCCGGGCGGCACGCCGACGACCACGACCGTGCCGCCCGCGCGCGTCGCGTCGAAGGCGAGCGCGGTCGTGGCCTGCGCTCCGACGGTGTCGAATGCATGATCGACGCCGCATCCGCGCGTCTGTGTCCGTACTAGCTCCAGCACCTCGCCGGGTGACGCATCGAGCACGTGCGTCGCGCCGAGGTGCAGTGCGAGTTCGCGTCGTTCAGCGGCCGGATCCACCCCGACGATCACGGAGGCCCCGACGATGCGCGCCCCCTGCACCGCTGACATGCCGACCCCGCCCAGTCCGACGACCAGCACGGTCGCGCCTGCCTCGACCCGGGCGGTGTTGAAAACCGCGCCGACCCCGGTGAGTACGCCGCAGCCGAGGATGGACGCGAGATCGAGCGGCACGCCCGCCGGCAGCCGCACCGCGGCCGGAGCCTTGACGAGCACCTGCTCGGCAAAACCCGCGACCCCCACGCCCCGGTAGACCGGCTGGCCGCCGCGACGCAACCCCGTGCGTTCGCCATCGAGCAATCCCGTGGCCCAGCCGAGCGAATTGCCGCACAGGTGCTGCTCGCCGCGCAGGCACCAGTAGCAGCGCCCGCAGGCCGGCCGACAGGAGACCACGACTTCGTCGCCCGGCCGCAGGCCCGTCACGCGCGCGCCGAGCTCGAGGATCGAGCCTGCCACCTCGTGCCCGCAGATCGCCGGCATCGGGAACGGGATCGTGCCCTCGATGATGTGCACGTCGGTCGAACACAGTCCGCAGCAGCGGACGTCCACCAGGATTTCGTCGTCCGCCGGGCGGTCGATCTGCACGTCCGGCACCAGCTCGACCGGTCCTCCCGGCGACTCGACGATCAATGCACGCACGCGTCACTCCCTCCCGTCGCCACGAGCGGCGTGCACTCGGCGCACGCCACGGCGGTCACCGCCGTCCGGCCGCTCATTCGAACACCAGCGAGATTGCCCGGGTCGGGCATTCCGACACCGCCTGCTGGAGCTCCCGCAGCCATTCGTCGCCGACCGTCATCTGCGTCACGTAGGCCTTGCCGTCGTCCCGCACCTCGAAGATCTCGGGCACGATGGCCTCGCACATGCTCTGCCCGATGCAGCGTTCCGGGTCGAGGACGATGCGGATCACCGTCCGCTCTCCGCCGCGTGGCCGCCGGTCGGGCCGGCGACCGGCACGGCCCCCCCGAGGAAGTCGTCGATTCCATACTGATCGCGGTAGTAGAGCGTGATGCGCACGATCCTGCCGGCCGCGGCCTCGATCAGTCCGATCAATGACCACGTGAGGGTCCGGCCCTTGCGGGTCGCGGTCGCCTCGACCACGCCGGCGGCGTAAGCCGTCCCGCCCAGGACATCGAGCACCTTCACCGACAGCTGGCCGCCGGTCTCGCTGGCCAGTCGCTCCAGGTAGGCCATGACGGCGGCCTTGCCGACGTAGTCCCTCGCGTACGTGCTGCGGCCCGGGAAGCGGTAGACCACCTGCTCGTCCAGCAGCTGCATCAGGCACGCCCGGTCGCCGCGCCCGACCGCCTCGAAGTACTGCCGCGCCAGGGCCGCCGCATCGGCCGCCTCCCCTTCGCCGTTCGCTCGTACCTGCATGACGGCGTTACTTCAGCGCTCGCAGAGACGGCCGCGACGCAGCGGTGGAACCGCGCGCCAGATCGGCCCGGGGCTTGCGCATCAGTTCCTCGTAGCGCCCGCCGGTCACGTCGTTGACGTAGTCCCGGTAGCGCTTGAGCAACCAGCGGTTCTGCTGCACGAGGGTCTCCTCCAGGTAGGAATACCGGCCCCGCCCGCGCATCCGCGCGCGCTGGCCCCGCTGCACCGAGATGTCGGCATCGTTGTCCTGGTCGACGAACATCAGGATGCCGTCGATCGTCGCCTTGTGCAGTCGCTCGAACATCGGCAGGCGCACCGTCTCCTTCGGATAGCACATGCCGATGCGCTGGTTCCAGGTCTCGGGACCCGTCGGCAGTATGAGGTAGTAGAACACGTAGTCCGGCAGCGCACCCATGAACAGAGTCGGCGGAATCGTCGCGAACAGGATCTGGTTCCGCTCCTTCTCCCCGAGGGTTGCGATCGTCGGCAACAGCGCCTTCTCGGTGGCGTTGAACCCGCCGTCATGCTCGTAGGAACCCGTGGGATGAAACACCGCGCCGTCGTCGTCGTCCCAGTCGACGAAGGTCGCGAGGCGCGCGTGGGCCCAGTCGTGAATCGTGTGATGCAGGAAGGCGGTGTGGTAGGGCTCGATCCCGTTCTCCAGCATGCCTTTCCAGTTCCAGTGGTTGTTCGGGATATCGACGGTCGGCATGCTGACCAGTTCGTCCATGCGGTAGTTGCGGTACTCGGCCTCCAGCTTGTGCACCGTGGGGGCGAACGGCTCCGCGTCCGGATCCATGTTCGCGAAGATGAAGCCGTTCCAGATCTCGACCCTGAGCTCGGGCAGGTTCATCCCCTCGGCGCGCAACCGCTCCACCGGTGCCGTGCGGTCCATGTACGGCGCGCCCTGCAGCGTCCCGTCCAGTCCGTAGGTCCAGCCGTGCAGCGGGCATTTGAACAGCCGCCCGCAGTTCCCGGCACCCTGCGCGACCAGATGCCCCCGATGCGCGCACACGGCCGAGAGGACCCGCACCCTGCGCTCGGCATCGCGAACGATGACGAGCGGCTCGGTGTCGATGTCCACCCGCACGTAGTCACCGGGCTCCTTCACGTCGTCGGCGCGTCCCAGGCACATCCAGGAGCGGGCGAAGATGGCCTCCTTCTCGAATTCGTAGAACGCGCGCGATGCGTACGCCCCGCGCGGCATCGTCTTCGCTTCCAGGACGTCGCCGACGCTTTCCTCGACTTCCGCCAGGATTGCGAGCACTTCGGGGGTTACCAGCGTGTTCATGGTCGGTCTCCTTCGGGCGGGTTGCGAGGGTCTGTCGGGTCCCCGATCCGGCTTGCCCTGCCCGGGCGGGGGACGGCGGCGTCGGGGCGGACGGCGGCGTGCAGGCGTCTCACCACGGCTTCTGCCGGCGGCCGGTGCGGGGGTCACGTTCGGATATCACGGTCTCGCCGGTACCCTTGCCCCGGACCTGTACCCGGCTGCCGCCAGTGCCGGTGAATTCACCCTCCAGCAGCAGGAGGAAATTCGGCAACGGTGCGCCGACACGATGCGGCGTACCGTCCCAGGGCTGGCCGACGGCGCGCACGACATGCTCGAACGTGCCGTGATCGGCTTCGATGCGGCAGCGCCAGGCCCGTGGCACGTGGACCGGGCCCCGATCCTCGTACTCCAGGTACTCGAGCTGAAGCCGACCGACGTGATACCGACCGTCGGGAAAGTCGGTGACCGCCTCGCTAGCCAGGATCTCGCCGTTGCCATCCACGATGTTCCACTGGTACAGGCCGTAGCGTTCGTTCAGCATCATGCAGTTGTACTCCCAGTGGCCCATACCCGGGCTGGTGGGACTCTGGAACAATCTGCCCATCGGATGGTCGAGGGTGCCGATGCCCGAGATCTCGTGTCGCTCGCCGTGGACCGTCACCTGGCCCTGGAAGTGGAGATCGGGGATCGCGACCGTCACCCAGCTGGTCCCGCGCAGGATCATGTCGGGGGACCAGTGCGCGATCGACATGTGCCCTTCGAGCTCGACGATGAGCGACCTGTCGGCGCTCGCGACGTAGTAGCTGATTCGCGGCCATTCGCCGGTCACGTGCAGCCGGTCGTCGAGGCGGATGTCGAGGCGGCGGCGATCATAGCGGAACCGGTGCCGGTGGATCGGCTGCTCGAGGTAGCCGGCACACTCCTCCCGCCCGATCAGGTTCAGCGCGTACAGGCAGAAGTTCGTATCCGGCTTCACGTCGATGAAGCCCCAGTCGTAACCGTCGTTGACGCCGAGGCTCAGGCCCACCAGCAGGGCCTGCCACGGCCCGTCGCCGCGGATGCCACCGAACATCCAGTAGCCGTCGTAGTCGTGCTCCGGGAAGCGCACGCGAAGGTCGTCGTCCGTCAGTGCCACGCTGCGGTACCCGTCGTTCACCCTGGCCCCTCCCGGTTCATGTCCCGCCGGCGTCGTAACGGGCATACAGACCGCGGTGGCGATCCCGCGCGACGAGCGTCGTCGCCGCACCGCTCCGCCGATTCTCCCGCAGCGCCTCGAGATCCAGCCGGCACTCGATCACGGTCTCCTCGTCCGGTGGCGCCTCCACGGCGATGCCGCGGTCGGGAAACCCGGCGTCGCAGGGCGTCAGCACCGCCGAGCGCCCGTGCGCCGGATGGATCGCCATGCCCGGCGGCGTCGCTCCGACGAGGAACGCGTTCACCACGTACACCTGGTTCTCCACGCAGCGCGCCTGGCAGCAGTGCCGGACGCGCCACACGCCGGCGTCGCTGAAGGTGTACGCCGGGCACAGCAGCACCTCGGCGCCCAGGCGGGTCTGGATCGTCGCGACCTCCGGCATCTCCGATTCGTAACAGATCATCATGGCGAGGCCGACGCCGTCGAGTTCGAGCACGTCGAAGGACTGCCCGTCGGCGACCCCCCAGCGGTTCTCCTCCCAGAAAGTATGTGTCTTCGCATGCCGGTACACCGTCCCGCCGGAAGTGAACAGGTGCGCAACATTGGCGAGCGTGCCGTCCTCGCCACGGACCAGGTGCGTCCCGGCGGCGATGTTCACCCCTCGCTGTGTCGCCTCGCCGGCGAACAGCGCCCGGTACTCGTCCGTGAAATCGGCAAGCGCCGCGTAGTTCTCGCTGCCGGCGCGCCAGTCCGGGTGGGCGGGCAGCAGCGCCAGGGTGAAGTACTCCGGAAACACGACGACGCGGGCGCCCGCGCTCGCGTCGAGCAGCCGGCGCGCCTGATCGGCGAAGGCCGCGAACGAC
The DNA here is from genome assembly GCA_964404305.1 of uncultured Gammaproteobacteria bacterium. GTDB lineage: Bacteria > Pseudomonadota > Gammaproteobacteria > JADZEE01 > JADZEE01 > CAYOJP01. The sequence goes on along the minus strand of CAYOJP010000054.1, from coordinate 9,605 downwards.
GCGTATGGCCGCATCCGCCACTGTACGGCCGCCACGTGCAGGGTGCTTGGCGCCGCGCTCACCGGCTTGCGATCCCCGTTGCCGCCGCGCGCCTCGCGCAGCCGCTGCCGACCGGGCACGTTACAGGGGCGATGCGGTCGGCCTTGCGATCCGTCACGGTTCAACCGCTCCCGCCGGCCCCGAGTTCCGGCGTTCGCAGCGCGTGCAGCTTGCTGATGAAGTGCGCGCCCGACGTCGTGTTCGCGTATCGGGGCGGATTGCCGGGTCCGCAGCAGGTCGGCAGGACCTCGATGCGCGCGTCGTAGTTCGGCTGGAAGAAGAACGTGAACGACAGGCGATCCGACGCCGGATCGTTGATCCGGGGCGGCGTCGCGACGCGGTGGATGGTGGAGACCCAGCGGTCGTTGGTCCACTCGGCCATGAGGTCCCCGATGTTGACGACGAACGCTCCCGGCACGTACGGCACGTCGATCCATTCTTCGCCCAGGCGCACCTGCAGGCCGCCCACCGCGTCGTTCTGCTGCACGATCGTCAGGCTGCCGAAGTCGGTGTGCTGGCCCGCGCGCATCTGCCCCGGCAATGGTTCGGCTTGCAGCGGCGGGTAGTGAATCGCGCTGAGGTCGGTGAGATGCCGGTCGACCTTGTCGTCGAAGTAGCGCTCGGGCAGGTCGAGCGCCAGCGCGAAGACGCGCATCAACCCGGTCGCCAGGCGCTCCATCTCGCCGTAATAGCGTCGCCAGATACCCTCGAACTCCGGGATTTCCGCGGGCCAGAGGTTGGGGGCGAAGAACTCCCCCGCCCGCGCCGGCGAATGGTACTCGTCGTCCGGCACGTCGACCGGACCGATGGAGAATGATTCCTTGAGATCGGGCGGCGCGTCGTGCCCGTAGCTCGCCGCCAGCGACTGTGTTCCGGGGACGGCATAGCCGCGGTAACGATCCGGCCGCATCCGGTACTGCAGCTTCACGGCCGGCGGCAGGTTCAGGAACCGCCAGGTGACCGCCCGCAGGTCCTCGATCAGGTCGGCCGGAACGCCGTGGCCGGTGACGATGAGGAAGCCCACCGCGCGGCAGGCCT
>CAYOJP010000054.1:0-8428 GCA_964404305.1 uncultured Gammaproteobacteria bacterium | reverse complement strand
GCCCGAGCCAGGCACCGCCACGCGCTGAACGGCGAGGATGACGCGATGACCCTCACGCACAAGACCCACACCCCACGCTTTCCGGAACTCGGCACCGGCCCGGTACCGGTCCGGCCAAGCATCGATCCGGCGGTCTTCGAGCAGGAGCGCGACGCGGTGTTCCGCACGTCCTGGCTCAATGTCGGCCGCGTCGAGCGCATCCCGAACCCCGGCGACTTCTTCGTGCGCGACATCGACATCTGCCGGGCGCAGGTGCTGGTCGTGCGCGGCAAGGACGGCGTCGTCCGCGCCTTTCACAACGTCTGCAAGCATCGCGGCAATCCGATTACCTGGGCGGCGCACGGCAACTGCCGGGGCCGCTTCGTCTGCCGCTTCCATGGCTGGGCCTACGACACCGACGGCCGGCTCGCGCACATGTCGGACGAGGAGAACTTCTTCGTCGAGCGCGGGGAAGAGCTGAACCTCGGCGCCATCCACGTCGACCTCTGGCAGGGCTTCATCTTCGTACACCTCGCGCCGGCACCGGCACAGACGCTGCGCGAGTTCCTGGGCGCGGTCGGCGACGCTCTCGACACCTATCCATTCGAGCAGATCAGCAAGCGCGACTGGTGGGCGATCGACGAGACCGTCAACTGGAAGGTGCTGATCGACGCGCAACTCGAGGGGTGGCACGTGCCGTTCCTGCACGCCCGGAGCCTGGCGAAGTCCACCGCGGCGCAGGGCGTGCTGCTGCGGCACAGCGTGATGGACGCACTCGGGCCGCACGGCGTCGAAGGCACCAATCCGCCGCCGAGCTTCAAGCCCTCGCCGCTGGGCGAGGTGAGCCTCAAGCACGGGACCGGCGTGTTCGACGGCTTCGCCTTCGAAAAGGCGCTGCGCACCGATCCCGCGCGCTACCGGCTGAAGGGCGCCATGAACCTGTATTTCATCTTCCCCAACATGATCATGGGACTGATGCGCGATTGCTACTGGATGTACAACGTCTGGCCGCTCGCCGTCGATCGGTCCATCTGGGAGATCGGCGTGAACACGGTGCCGCCGCGCAATGCGGGCGAACGCTTCTGCCAGGAGTACAACAAGATCGCGTTCCGGGACACGCTGATGGAGGACTCCGCCACCCACGAGCGCGTCCAGCGGGCCCTCGGCTCCGGGGCGATGGAGCACTTTCACTTCCAGGACGAGGAACTGGTGCTGCGAAACTTTCACCATGCGGTCGACCGCCGGCTCGCGGCAGCGGCAGGCGGTCGCGGTTGCTGAACGAGAGAATGTCGCCCGTCCATGGGGACGAACGACCCGGCCAAGAGGGAGGTGCGGTATGTACTGCGTGAGAATCCTGTATCCGAACAAGCCCGGCTCGAACTTCAACTGGAAGCACTACTACGACGTCCATCTCCCGCTCGGGCTCGGCCTGCTGAACAAGCACGTCGGCATCAAGCCGCTCAAGGTCGAGGTCGATCAGAACATGAGCCACGGCGGCAAGCCGGTGCACGGCCCTCACCACTGCATCTGCTCGCTGTTCTTCCCGGATCGCAGGAGCGCCGAGGCGATGGTGGCGCTGTTCGACATCGAAGAGCCCCGCCGCCTGCTGACCTCGGACTGGCCCAACTACACCGAGGTCGATCCCGAAATCGAGATCTGCGAGGTCGTCGGGGCCGACGTCGTCACCGGCCGCCTGCTCGCGGCCTGACCGACGGCGGGGGCGAGTCGCAACCCGTCGCCACTGTCCGGCTGTTGTCCGACGCCGCGGTTGCAGGTACTTCCCTGTATCTTCCGCGGCGGGGAACGCTCGTGAGTGCCGCCCCCAACCCCGGAAGCACTGGAGAAAGTACACATGACCGTGACCAGCCCCCTCCTTCCGCCCGCATTCGCGGATCTCGAACGGTACACCGGGTGGGCGCTGCCGACCGAGCCCGAGCGGCTGCGCAAGCGCCTCGCGACGCCGATGGCGGACATCCGCGCGTTCTACGACGCCCTGCTGCCACGCGCCGCCGCCGCGCTCGAGTACCTCGACGGCTTCCCGCTCGACGGCCTCGACGGGCCGCAGGCGCGGCTGATGCACCTGTTGCTGTCGCTCGCGGAGGTCTCGGTCGCCGTCGAGCTGTACGGGCAGCCCGACCACCCCTTCGGCCTGGAGATGACCCGCTTCGTGGCCGGCAGCGCCGAGCAGGGCCAGGTGAGCCCGTGACCTGCACCTACAAGACCCGCACCCCGAACTACCCGGCGCTGGGCACCGCGCCGATCCCGGTCGCGCCGTCGATCGACCCGGCCTGGTTCGAGGCCGAGCGCGAGGCGGTGTTCCGGCGCTCGTGGCTCATCGTGGGGCGCGTCGAGCGGCTGCCGAACCCGGGGGATTTCTTCGTCCGCGACATCGCCGTGTGCAGCACGCAGGTGCTGGTAGTGCGTGGTCGCGACGGCGTCGTGCGCGCCTTCCACAATATCTGCAAGCATCGCGGCAACCCGATCACCTGGGATGCGCAGGGCACCTGCCGCGGCCGCTTCATGTGCCGCTTCCACGGCTGGGCCTACGAGACCGACGGCCGGCTCGCGCACATGACCGACGCGCAGAATTTCTGGACCGAGGGCCTGGACCGGTCGACGCTCGACCTCACCCCGATCCCGCTCGAGGAGTGGCAGGGCTTCCTGTTCGTGCACCTGGACCCCGGTCCGAAGCACACGCTGCGGGAGTTCCTCGGCCCCCTCGTCGACATGCTCGCCACCTACCCGTTCGGGCAGATCACGAAGCGCGAGTTCTGGACCATCGACGAGCAGGTGAACTGGAAGGTGCTGCTCGACGCCCAGCTCGAGGGCTGGCACGTGCCCTTCCTGCACGCCAAGAGCCTGGCCAGGTCGACCGCCGCCGCCGGCATGGTGCTGCGCCACTCGGTGATGGAGACGCACGGCGAACACGCGGTCATCGGCGTCGACCCGCCGCCGGCCTACACGCCCTCGCCCGTGGGCGAGGTGAGCATGCGGCACGGCCTGGGCGTCTTCGACGGCTTCGCCTTCACGAAGGCGTTCGCCACCGACCCGGCCTGCTACCCGCTGCGCGGGTCGATGAACCTGTACTTCTTCTTCCCCAACGTGATCATGGGGCTGATGCGCGACTGCTACTGGATGTACAACGTCTGGCCGCTGGCGGTCGACCGCGCGGTGTGGGAGATCGGCGTGAACACCGTGCCGCCGCGCAACGCCGGCGAGCGCTTCATGCAGGAATACAACAAGGTCGGCCTGCGCGACACGCTGATGGAGGACTCGGTCACCCACGAGCGCGTGCAACCGGCGCTGGCCTCCGGCGGCATCGGGCACTTCCACTTCCAGGACGAGGAACTGGCGCTGCGCAACTTCCACCACGCGGTGGACGCGCGCGTCGCCGCTTGGCGCGGCAACAACGGCTGAGGAGTCGACCCATGTACTGCGTGCGGATCCTGTACCCGAACAAGCCCGGCTCGACCTTCGACTGGAAGCACTACTACGCCACGCACCTGCCGCTCGGGCTGTCGCTGCTGGCGAAGCACAAGGCCCTGCGACCGCTGCGGGTGCAGGTGGACGAGAACAAGGCCGCGCCCGGCGGCGCGGTGACGGGCCCGCACCATTGCATCTGCTCGCTGTTCTTCGCGCAGCGGCGCGAGGCCGAGACGATGCTGAGCCTGTTCGCGATCGAGGATGCGCGCCGCCAACTGACCGAGGACTGGCCGAAGTACACGCAGGCGAACCCCGAGATCGAGATCTGCGAGGTGATCGAGGCCGACGTCGTCACCGGCCAGCCGCGCGCGGCCTGAGCGGCGACACCGGCTCCCTGCGCGGGCTGCCGGCCGTACCGCAGCGCCTACCAGGTGCGCGGCCGGCCGGTGTCGAGGTGCACGAAGTCGTCGCCGGGGTAGTAGCCGACGCCTCCCAGCGCGAGCTTCGCGGCCACCTCGCGCAGCGTCGCGGTCCGCACGCCCGGCAGGCGCACGTCGATCGCGCGGCCGTCCATGTGCAGGCTGTACTGCGCGACGCCGCCGTGCGACTTCGCGCGGAGCTGCGCGTTCGTCGCCGGCGCGCGGTAGCCGGAGATGATGTGGAACGGCAGTTCGCGGCGCAGCGTGGTCTGCACCGTGTGGAGGATGTCGAGCAGGCCCGGCTCGATCGGGTGGACGTCGCCGGTGCGGAAGTCCCGCAGCACGTGGTTGACGGCCCGCAAGGCCGCCTCGTCGTAGCCGCCGTCGCGCCAGTACGCGACCTCGAGCTTCTCGGCCGTGTGCGTGTTGTGGAACGCGAGCACGCGTTCCGTGGCCGCGGTGGCGGGCCGTGACCGCAGCGCCAGCGCCGCCGGAACCGCGATGCCCATGGCCTTGAGAAAACCCCGGCGCGACTGTCCGCCGGTCCTGCCCGACCCGCCGTTCCGACCCTGCATCGGCTCCCCCGGCATGCACGCGATCCGGTCCGTAGTATAAGGTGCATCGGGCCCTCACCCCAATGACGCCACTCCGCATGCCCGTCGCCCCTGCCGTGTTCCGCCCGACCCGCCTCCTCACCGCCTGCCTGCTCGCCGGGTTCGCTGTCGTCGCGAAGGCCGCGGCCATCCCGGACACGCCTGCCGTTGCCGCCGCGATCGAGGCTCGCCTCGCGCCGGGCACGAGCGGGCGGGTGGTCGTGCGCGGCCGGACGCTGGCGGCCACCCCGCTGCTCGCCCGCCTGTACCAGGGAAGCGGCTTTCGCCCGCAGTGGACGCACCCGCGGCAACCGGATCTGCTCGTCGGCATCGCGACGCGGACGGCGGACGAGGGACTGGAACCGGGCGACTACCACGTCTCGACACTGCAGGAACTGCTCGCCCGCGCCGCCGAGCTGCCGAACGACGCCACCCTCGCCGCCGACTTCGAACTGCTGCTGAGCGACGCGCTCGTGCGCCTCGCCTATCACCTGCGCTTCGGCAAGGTCGACCCGCAGAAGCTCGATCCGTCATGGAACTTCAGCCGCGAACTCACGCTGGAGAACCCGGCCACCTGGCTGGCGCAGACCATCCGCTCGCCCGAGCTCGGGCAGACGCTCGACGATTTGCGCCCGCAGGGCCCGTACTACACCGGGCTGACGAGCGCACTGGCGCGCTACCGCGCGTACGCGGCGACCGGCGACTGGCCGCTCCTCGCCGAGGGCCCGTCGCTGAAACCCGGCGCGACGGACGTGCGCGTGCGCCTGCTGCGCCAACGCCTCGCGGCGGAGGACTACCCCGCCGCGATCGGCACGGCCGACGACGACCGCTACGACGAGGCACTCGTCGAGGTCGTACGCACATACCAGCGCCGCAACGGCCTGGACGACGACGGCGTGCTCGGCCGCAAGTCGCTCGCCGCATTGAACGTGCCCGTCGCCGCGCGCATCGAGCAGTTGCGCCTGAACCTGGAACGGATCCGCTGGGTGTTCCGCGACCTGGAGCGCGAGTTCATCGCCGTGAACATCGCGGCCTACCATGCCGCGTGGGTCCGCGACGGCAAGACCGTATGGGACAGCCGCGCGGTGGTCGGCAAACCCTACCGCCAGACGCCCGTGTTCAAGGCCCGCATGCAGTACCTCGTCCTCAATCCGACCTGGACCGTGCCGCCGACCATCCTGCGGCAGGACATCCTCCCGCGCCTGCGCCAGGACCCCGGCTACCTCGCCACGCGCGGGCTGCAGGTCATCGACGGCCGCGGCCGCACGATCGACCCGGCCGGCATCGACTGGAAGACCACGACCGCGCGCAACTTCCCCTACCTGCTGCGCCAGGGCCCCGGGCCCGACAACGCGCTCGGGCGCGTGAAGTTCATGTTCCCGAACCCGCACCTCGTCTACCTGCACGACACCCCGGCCCGGGAACTGTTCGCGCGCGCCGAGCGCAGCTTCAGTTCCGGCTGCATCCGCATCGAGAAGCCGATCGAGCTGGCCGGGCTGCTGCTGGCCGGCGACCAGCGCTGGACCCGCGAGGCCCTCGATGCCGCCATCGCCGGCGGTCGCACGCAGGACGTGCGCCTGCCGCAGGAGATCACGGTGATGCTGCTGTACCTCACCGCCTTCCCCGGCCCCGATGGCCAGGTGCAGTTCCGCGAGGATGTCTACAAGCGCGACGGAGCGCTGCTGAAGGCGCTGAACGGGCCGTTCGTGTTCAGTCCGCCGGCGGGGTACCGGGTGGAGTGAGCGGGCGTCAGTGCGAGATACCGCCGTCCCCCCGCGCCAATCAACAACCGGAACACGAACCCGCCATCTGTACGAGTGGGCACCGGGCGGTGCCGTAGGAACAGAATACGCAGCAGTCACCCGGCTTGGGTCGCAGCAGCGCGTGGCAGGCGGCACATTCGTGGAAGTACAGGCAGGCGTCGATCGGCATCGTCTCGTCGCTGCGCGCCCTGCACACCGGGCAGGTCAGGGTCGAGCGCAGGTTCGGGGCAGCGCCAATCATGCGGGATGCCCCGCGGCCCGGGGGGCCTGCGCCTGGGCCTCCCGCTGGAACCCGCAGTACACGAATGCCTGCACCGCTCCCGCCGGCGTGCGGTGCTCCTCCCGTTCGTGCCGCCGGAGCGCGAACTGCCGCCCGAACGCCGCCTGCAGCGAGTCCGCGCTGTAGCGCACGACCGGCAGGCCGCTGCACTGGACCGGCCCGTCCTGCGCGAAGGTCGCGACGATCAGGTGGCCACCCGGCCGCAGCGCGCGCAACACCGCGGCGACGTACGCCGCACGCTGGTCAGCCTCGGTGAGGAAGTGGAACACGGCCCGATCATGCCAGAGATCGAAGGCCCCCTCCGCGAACTCGACGCGGGTCACGTCCGCCTCGAGCCAGCGCACCCGCGCCGCCCGCGGGCCGAGCCGTGCCCGCGCGGCGGCGAGCGCCGTGCCCGCCAGGTCCAGCACCGTCACACCGGTGTAGTCGCGATCGACCAGATCGTCGACCAGCGTGGACGCCCCGCCACCGACATCGATGATGGCCGCCGAGCGCGGCACGCCCGTGGCCTGGATGAACGCGAGCGAGCGTTCGGCGCGCGGCTGGAACCAGCTCACCGCGTCGGTCGCCCGGGACGCGTAGACGCTCTCCCAGTGGTCGCGGGTCGACATGGGTGGCAGCGCCGCCGGTGCTAGACGCGCGGCCCTTCGTGGTAGGTCAGGCCGAAGACGGTATCGGTCATCCAGCGCCGGAACGATTCGTTGTCCATGAACTGCTTGAACAGCTCGGTGTCGTCCTTCAGCACCGCCGTCATCACGCGCGCCAGCGCCTTGTCGTGCTCGATGCGGGCATTCTGGCGATCGGAATTCTGCCGGGCGTTCCGGTAGGCCGGGTCTGCTGCGACGCGGTTCGGGATGTCTTGCGTGATGAGCCGGTGGACCCTGTCCTCGTCGGCCCAGTCGATGTTGCCGAACTGGTCGTTGAAGGTCTTGAGGATGTTCGAGAGCAGGTCGATCTCCGGCTCCCGCTTGCCGCCGCCACCGGTCGTCGGCACCGGGTCAATCTCGGCGTCCGCGTCCGGAAGCTGGATCCGCACGGCTGCCTGCTTCTCCACGCGGTAGCTGTCCATGTCGATGGCTTCCAGGATCCCCTTGGCGAGGTCCTGCTCGACCGGGGCCGGCAGCTTCGGAACGAGGAACGTCAGGAAGATGGACAGTCGCTCCCACTCCGCATTCGAGTACGGAAGGATGGCCGCCAGGAATCCGTAAGTCCGCAGGAACGCCTTGGCCCTGCCCTTGAAGTCGACCTGCCCGTCCTCGTCCAGCGTGTTCTTGTACACCGCCACGCAGGCATCGAGCACGGGATCGAGCCGGTCACGATCCGCCCCGGCAAGGTAACGCTCGACGAACTCGTTCACCTGCACCGCCGCGTAGACCTGGTAGCCGTCCAGCGTGGCCTTCAGATCGTGGAGCTTGTTCGGGTCCGTCTCCTCCGCCAGGACCGTCGTCCGGTAGTAATCGACGAAGGCCTCCTGGATGGTGTCGGCGTCATTCATGAAGTCGAGCACGAAGACATCGTGCTTCTTCGGGTGCGCACGGTTCAGCCGGGAGAGGGTCTGCACGGCCTTGATGCCGGCGAGCTGCTTGTCCACGTACATCGTGTGCAGCAGCGGCTCGTCGTAGCCGGTCTGGAACTTGTCGGCACAGATGAGAAACCGCCAAGGGTCCTCCCGGACCCGATCCGCGATCTGGCTGGACGGGAATCCGTTCAGCGACGACTCCGTCACCTTCGCCCCGCCGTAGTCATGCTCGCCCGAGAACGCGACGATGGCCCGATAGCGGCTCTTGCACTCGGCGAGGTACTCGCCGAAGGCGTGAAAGTACTGGATGGCGCGCTCGATGCCGCTCGTCACGACCATCGCCCGTGCCTCGCCGCCGATCTTGTTCAGCGCGAGGACCTGCTCGTGGAAGTGGTCCACCATGATCTCGGCCTTGAGCCGGATCGCGTGGTCGTGGCTCTCCACGTAGCGGC
>CAYOJP010000053.1:0-17558 GCA_964404305.1 uncultured Gammaproteobacteria bacterium | reverse complement strand
GCTTGCAGTCCGCGGGCGACCGAGCGCTACTGGGACTTACTCGAGCGGGTCGCGGCGGACCCGCCCGGCTGCGGCGCCGGCCGCAGTGATCGACATTTCCGCTCTGCTATATAGTTGCGCGCGACCATCCAGACAGCAGAGCGTAGAGGTCGAATACTCACCCACGGTGCTCCAGCTTCAGGTACGGCTCGGCTCTGCCATTCAGCGCCGCAGGCCGGCCTGCCGCAGGAGCGGCATCACGCCCGAGGCGAAGCGGTCGAGGCCGTCGTCGAAGTCCACCCAGCCGAGCAGCAGGCCGTCGATGCCGGCGTCGGCGAGCATCTCGAGCTGCCCGGTGATGTGCCCGGCGGTACCCACCAGCGGCCAGCCGCCGGCACCGGCCTTGAAGCGGTTGCGCAGCAGGTGCATCTGCTCGGGCGGCAGCATGTGCGTGTGCACGCCCTGCAGGTGACTCCAGCCGTCCACCGCCGCCTCGTCGCCGTACTCGACGGTGTAGTAGTGCAGGAACGCGTCGGCCTCGCGCTGCGTCTCGCGCTGCACGACGAAGGCGTAGGACCACACCTGGAGAGCGCGGCCGTACTCGCGATGCGCGAGCTCGCGATAGGAGTCGGTCTGGCGGCGGATATCGGCCGGGTCGGTGGCGGTGAGGATCACGAACGCGAGGTCGGCGTACTTCGCGGCGAAGTGCTGGCCCTTCCTGGAGGTGCCGGCGTTCATGAGCGGCGGCATCGGCTGCTGCAACGGGTGCGGCAGCGAGATTGCGGACTCCAGCTTGTAGTACCGGCCCTCGTAGTCGAAGGCCTCCTGCTCGGTCCAGAGCCGGCGGACGATTTCCACCCATTCGGCCGCCTGGTCGTAGCGGTCGTCGTGTTCCTGCATCGGCACGCCGAACATCTCCAGCTCGGGCTTGTTCCAGCCGGCGACGATGTTCAGGGCGAAGCGACCGCCGGAGATGTGGTCTATCGTCGCGCACTGCTTGGCCGCGACGAGCGGGTGCATCGTCGGCACGTGCGAGGTGGTGAACACGGCGGAGTGCTGCGTCGCCTGCGCCTGCCCCGCCGCCCACGCGTAGGGGTCGAAAACGACGCCGGTGCGGTGCATGGGGTTGTCGGGGACGTAGCCCTTCCAGCGCGCGAACGGGACGATGGCCTCGAAGCCGTAGTCGTCGGCCTTGCGCGCAGCGCTGATGACCTTCTTCCACGAGACCTCGGCCGCCTCTGGCGCGCGCGTCATGGCGATGCCGCCGCCGTTGGTGCCGAAGGTGCCGAGCTTCATCCGGTTGTCGTTGTGCAACGGGTTGGCCGCCGCCGGTCCCGATTGTGGTGACGTCATGTTCGCGCACTCCTTCCGTCGTGTCGTCTTCCGGTGGGTGGACCAGCTATATAGCAGAGCGGAAATGTCGATCACTGCGGCCGGCGCCGGTGCCGGCCGCAGTGATCGACATCTGCGCTGCGCTATTCAGCGCCCCGGCATGAACTCGGCCAGGTTGGTGTCGAAGCCCCGTTGCGCGCCGAGCGTGAGGACAGGACCGCTCTTGAGATCCTCCTGCCAGACGAGGGCCTCCATCGCGATCTGCAGCGGGTGGTCCTGGATGGTGAGGATGACCGCGCCGTCGTCCCTGGCGGCATGACCGTGCCTGGCCCAGCCCGGCGCCGACAGCATGATGTCACCGGCCTTCCAGTCGTGACGGACGCCGTCGACCCGGCTCCAGCCCGACCCAGCCATGATGTAGTTGATGGCAGCCGAGGAGTGCCGGTGTGCCGGCCCGGTCCAGTTCGGGCCGAAGGCCGCGATGGTCGCGAAGTAGCAGGGCGTGGTGCCGTTGCGCCGCCCGGTGGCCGGGTTGTAGAGCAGTTGCAGCGGCCGGCCGTTGTAGCCGGTGGCGATCTCGCGCACGAGGCCCAGGTACGGAGCGACGTCGTCCCAGCGCCAGTGCAGGGGGCGCGAGTCGATCGGGTCCGGATCGACGATGTACTCGTAGGGCATGAGCCAGCCGCCCGTGTTCCCCAGCTCGAACGGAGCGGGCGCGAGATCGCGAGTGCGCGTGCCGTGCGCGAGCCCGGCGGTGCCGAACGCCGGTGTCGCCGGCGGATTCAGCTCGTGGTAGTAGACCTCCAGCTTCTGCAGCAGCGCGCGGTTGCCGTAGGCGAGGTAGTAGAGGGGCTCGCGGCCGGTGTTCGCGAGCGTGTGCGCGCGCATCGACGGCGTGACCCACACGTCCCACTTCGAGAGCGGGAACTGCGTCCCGTCGATGGTCGCGGTGCCGGTGCCGCCCAGGCACATCGTGACCTCGGAAGAATTGTGCCGCCGCGGCAGCGTCGATTCGCCCGGCTCCAGGCGGCCGAAGACGACGTCGATGCCGGGCGCCAGGCCGGGTCCGGCGCCGGTGGAGGAGGGGTGCGCGAGCAGCGACTCGCGGCGCCCGTCGCTGCCGGGCGCACCCAGCGCCAGCGCGGCAACCGCCTCGTCGATCCGCTCCTTCGGCACGACGATGCAGGGCCACAGGTCGTTCGGTCGCTCGGGCAGCGTGCGGCGATCGAGCAGTCGCGCGGCCGGGCGTGTCTCCGGGGTACGTGCGGATTCGGTGGCCATGCGGGCGTCCTCCGTCAGGATTGCGGGTGGATGCGGACGGGCTGGAAGGCCGGCGCGCCGAAACGCGCGCCGGCACCCTGTTCGACGGCGCGCCGGAGGATCTCGGTGGCCATCGCGAGATCGGCCACGCCCATGCCCAGCGACTTGAAGACCGTCAGGCGCGGGCGGGTGGCGGGCGGAGCGACCAGGAGCGCGGCCAGCGCCTGCAGGCGCGCGGCGTGCGCGGGATCGCGGTCGAGCCAGTGCCGCACTTCGGCCGACTGGCCGGCCGCGGACTGCGGGTCGTCGGCGACGACCAGGCCGGCGGCGTCGAGCACGTCGTCGGCGAGTTCGCGGTGACCGGGGAGCAGCGAGCCGACCGCATTGACGTGCACGTCGGCCGTGAGATCGGCGAGCGCCAGGAACGGCTCGCGGGCGCGGGTGACGGTCACGACGACGGCCGCGCCGGCGACCGCCTCGCGGACGGTCGGCAGCGCGCGGCACTCCACGCCGAGCCCGGCCTGCGCCTCGGCGGCGAAGCGCTCACGGTGCGTGGCGGTGGGGGACCAGACGTGTGCCACCCGTATCGGCGCGGCCAGCGAGACGGCGGCCAGTTGCAGCAGTGCCTGCCGGCCGGAACCCGCGATGGCGACGGTCAGTCCCGCGCCGTCCGTGGCGGGCGCCAGCGCGCGGGTGGCGAGCGTCGTCGCCGCGGCGGTGCGCAGCTTGCCCAGGGTGCCGGCCTCGATCACCGCGCGCAGTTCGCCGCTGTCGAGATCGAAGAGGTTGTAGATCGCGGTCGCGCCCCGCGGCGTGTTGACCCAGTTCTTGTAGCCTCCCAGGCCCAGTGCCGGGGCCGCCGCGCCGAGCGAATGCAGGCTGCCGCCGGGCCAGCCGAACAACGCCTTGGGTATGTTCGTCGCCGACCCGTCGTGCAGCCCCGGCAGCATTGCACCGAGCGCGTCGACGGCCTCGGCGAGCGACAGCAGCGCCGCGACGTCGGTCTCGGTCAGCCACAGCACGCTCATGGTTCGGCGGCGACGCGGTTGCGCAGGTGCCCGATGCCGCTGGCAATGACCTCGACGGTGTCGCCGACCTGCAGGAAGCGCGGTGGCGTCATGCGCAGGCCGATGCCCGGCGGGGTGCCCGTCGCGATGACGTCCCCCGGCTCCAGTGTCGTGAAGGTCGAGACGTACTCGATGAGGCAGGGAATGTCGTAGACGAGCTCGGCCAGCGTCGCCGACTGCATCTGTTCGCCGTTGACGAGCGTGCGCAGGCGGACCGCGGCCGGATCCGGCACCGCCGCACGCAGCGTCAGCACCGGGCCGATCGCGCCGGTCGCGTCGAAGTTCTTGCCGGCGGTGGCCTGCGTGCCGTGTGCCTGCCACTCGCGGATGCTGTGGTCACCGAAGCAGCAGTACCCGGCGACATGGTCCCAGGCGGCGGCGCGCGCGATGCGGTGGCCACCGCGGCCGACGACGATTGCGACCTCGCCCTCCCAGTCGAAGCTGTCGCTGAAGGCGGGACGCAGGATCGGCTGGTCGTGGCCGACGAGCGAGCTGGCGAAGCGCAGGAAGAACGTCGGCCGGGCCTGGGCCTTGCCCATCTCCTTCGCGTGCGCGCCGTAGTTGAAGCCGGCGCACAGCACGCGGCGCGGGTCGTCCACGAGCGGCCGGAACACGAGGCGCTCGTCGGCGACGACCGCACAGCCCTGCGCATCGGCGGTCCGGAACCGGGTGAGGCGTTCGTCGGCAAGCGCCGCCTTCATCGAGGCGGTCCCCAGCCGGGCCGTCACGTCGCGATACCGGCCGCTGCCGTCGACCCACAGGAGTACGGGCGATGCGCCGACCATCCCGGAGGCGAACTGCATGGTGCTCCGCCCTTTCTTTTGTAACCGCACGGTTACAGTAACCATCCGGTTACAATCGTGTCAAGCGGCGGGTATACAAAGATTCGGAGCGGAAGGGGCGGATCCATGCCGGACCAGGACCACCAGGATGATGCCCAGGGCGGGCCTGCCCGGCCGTACGGCAAGGACGAGGTGATGTCGGAGTTGCTGCGCGCCGCGGCGGAGCTGTTCGCGCAGCGCGGCCCGGAGCGGGTGTCGGTGCGCGAAATCGCCGAGCGCGCCGGGGTGAACCATGCACTCATATTCCGCCACTTCCATACCAAGGAGAGCCTGCTCACCGCGCTGCTGGACCGTGATGCGCGGGCGTTCTCCGGCGCCATCACCGCGGCCGACGACCCGGCGAGCGCGGCGGCGCAGCTGTTCGACGCCATCGCCGCCAACGACGAATTCGCGCGCACGCTGGCGTTCGCGGTGCTCACCGGGCGCGACCCGAAACAGCTCGTCAGCCGTCACGGCGCGATCGCGAAGTTCAAGTCGGTGCTCGCCCGCCACCGGCCGGGCGGCGAGGCGGCGCCGGGGGACAGCGCCGTGGCCGGCGCGGTGCTGGCGCTCGCCATGGGCTGGCTGCTGTTCGAACCGTTCATCCTGGCGGCGCAGGAGATCCCGTCCAGCGAGCGGCCCGGCATGCGCGAGCAGGTGAAGCGGCTCCTCGCCCGGCTCGCGGACGCGCCCTGACCGCGGGCGGGAGTCCGCGGGGGGCGCCAGGGCGGTTATCCTGCGGACCGTCCGGCACCGCGCCGGCCCTCCCCCATCACGAGCACCAGGATCCTCCGCCATGCAGATCGAGAACGACCGCGTCGTCCGCTTCCACTACGTCCTGCGCGACGGCACCGGCAAGGCGCTCGAGAATTCAGTCGGAGGCGAGCCGATGGCCTACCTGCACGGGCGCGGCAATCTCATCCCGGGCCTGGAGCGCCAGCTCGCGGGCCGCGCCGCGGGCGAGCGCGTGACCGCGGTCGTGCCACCCGAGGAAGGCTACGGCCTGCGCAACGACGCCGCCGTGCAGCGCATCCCGATGAAGGCGGTCATGGACAGGGGCGCGGGCAAGCTCAAGCCCGGACAGCTCATACATGTGAGCACGGAGCACGGACCGCGGCCCGTGCGCGTCGTGAAGGCCGGCATGTTCATGGTCGACGTCGATTCCAATCATCCGCTCGCCGGCGAGACGCTGACCTTCGAGGTCGAGATCGTCGAGGTTCGCGAAGCCACCGAGGAGGAGCGCGCGCACGGCCACGTCCACGGCGCCGGCGGGCATCACGACTGAACCGGTCCCGGGGGCGGGGGCCTCCCGACCTCCGGTGCAGCATGATTCCGCTCCGCGGTTGCGCTCGCCTGTGGCCGCGGCGGCCGCTCCGTCAGCACGAGCAGATTCCCCGCCAGCACCAGCGCGAGGCCCGCGACGGCCGGCAGCGTCCAGACGTAGCCCTCCACCAGCGTCGACAGCGCCAGCGCGACGACCGGGTACATGACGGTCGAGTAACCGGTGCGCGCGGCGCCGATGCGGCCGATGAGCGTCATGTAACAGGCGAATGCCAGCACCGACGAGAACACGGCGAGGTAGGCGAGCGAGGCGACGTAAGGCAACGTCGGCTCGATGACGAAGGCCTGTCCGCGAGCCACGCTGAACACGGTCATCAGCAGCAGCCCGTAGGCCATGCCCCAGGCGTTGGCCGGCAGCACCGCGATGCCGCGGCGCTGGTTATCGCCCGAGAGCATGTTGCCGATGCAGAAGGACAGCGTCGCGACGACGCACATGGCCAGGCCGGCGAGCGCCGTGCGATCGAAGCTCGCACCGGCAATCTGCGGCTCGAACATCGCCACGACGCCGGCGACGCCGAGCACGGCGCCGACCGCCATCCGGCGCGTGGGCCGGTGGCGGTAGAGGAGCCAGCCGAGCGCGATGTTGACGATGCTCGTCAGCGAGAACACCACCGCGAGCAGCCCGGTCGGCGCCGTCAGGCCGCCGTAGTAGAACAGCAGGAAGTTGCTGGAGAACGTGAACAGCCCCAGGGTCATGAAGCGCAGGTGCGTTGCGACCGGGAAGCGCACCGGCTGCCGCGCGGCCACGAGCCAGGCGAACATCACCAGCGTCGCGATCAGGAAACGCCAGACGAGCGACACTTCCGGCGCCACGACGCCGAGCTGGAAGCGAATCGCGATCCAGGAGGTCCCCCACAGGAACACGATCGCGGCGTACAGCGCGTAGTCGCGACCGGCGAACGGGGCGGTGGACGGTGACATGCGGGCCCGCGCGATCGGGCGGGCAAGTGTGCCGGATCGGACCTGGACGGGCCAGTGCGCGGTGTCGCACCCGCGCGCGGCACGGCTACAATCGGGCCTCGATCGACGAGGGGGAAGCGTAATGGCCGAGACGCGCCTGTTCGCCGCCGGGAGCTACCGCTACCTCCCGGCCGTGTTCCAGTACTCGAGCGGCGTGGCCGCCGAGCCCGGCTGGACGCTCGAGCGGGCCCGCCTCGCACGGCCGCGACCGCTCGCGGAAGGGTTCGCCGCGGTGGAGGCGCACCTGGCCGCGCTGGGGCGCCCGCCGACGGCCTTCGCGGCCTGCGAACTGCGCTCGCCGGCGCCGTTCAGCGACCGGGGCTTCATCGACTTCAACCGCCAGTACGTGCAGACGCTCGCGCGCTGGGGCATCTTCCGCGACGAGGACAACCCGGTCGCGCGCACCAACGTGTGTCCGGAGACCGACCCGCCACGCGAGCCGCTGCTGTACGCGTTCTCCTATACCGTGCCGGCGGCCGCGCAGCGCGGCGGCTTCATCGTCGCCGGCAGCGGCGAGGCCCGCGAGGGCAGCGGACCGTACCGCGAGCGCACGGTGCGCCATGGCGAGACCACGCCCGATGCGATGCGCGACAAGGTGCGCCACGTGCTCGACGAGATGGAGCGGCGGCTGCGCCTGCTCGGGTTCGCCTGGGCGGATGCCGTGACGACGCAGGCCTACACGGTTCACGACATCGGCGCGCTGGTCGGCGCCGAGCGCGCCGCGCGCGGGGCGATCCCCGGCGGCCTGTCCTGGCACTGGTGTCGCCCGCCGGTCGCGGGCCTGGAGTTCGAGATGGACGTGCGCGGCGCACCGCGCGAGATCCTGCTGTGACGTGCGCTCGTGGCGGCGCGCGCCGGACGATCGCGTCGGCCGGTGCATTGCGGCCGTGACCCCGGCAGCCGTTGCGCTGCAGGCCGGCGATGCCCTCCTGATCGTGGACGTGCAGAACGACTTCCTCCCCGGCGGGGCACTGGCGGTCCCCGCGGGCGACGCGGTCATCGCGCCGCTGAATCGTTACCTCGCCGTCTTCGCCGCGCACGGGCGGCCGGTCTACGCGACGCGGGACTGGCATCCGCCCGATCACTGCTCGTTCCGGCAGCGCGGCGGGCCCTGGCCCCCTCACTGCGTACAGCACACGCCCGGCGCGGCGTTCGCGGCCGGCCTCGAACTCCCGGCGGACGCGATCGTCATCTCCAAGGCCGACGCGCCGGCGCTCGAGGCCTACTCGGGATTCGCCGGCACCGACCTGCACGCGCTGCTCCAGGGTGCCGGCGTCGGGCGGCTGTTCGTCGGCGGCCTCGCCACCGACTACTGCGTCCGGGAGACGGTGCTCGACGCACTGCGGATCGGCTACGGCGTCATCCTGCTGCGCGACGCCATTCGCGCGGTCGAGCTGCGGGCCGGGGACGGGGACGCCGCCGTCTCCGGGATGATTGCAGGCGGCGCGGTGCCGCTCACGCTGCAGGATCTGGGACGATGAACCCGTCGGCATCGGCACTGCTCACCGATCTGTACCAGCTCACGATGCTGCAGGGGTACCGCGCGCAGGGCATGGAGGAGACGGCGGTCTTCGAGTTCTTCGTGCGCCGCCTGCCGCCGAACCGCAACTTCCTCGTCGCCGCGGGCCTCGAACAGGTGCTGGAGTACCTCGCCACCTTCCGGTTCGAGGCGGACGAACTGCGCTGGCTCGCGAACAGCGGCCTGCTCGATGCGGGATTCGTCGAATCCCTGGCAGGATTGAGCTTCACCGGCGACGTCGACGCGCTGCCCGAGGGCACGGTCTTCTTCCCCGACGAGCCGGTGCTGCGGATCGTGGCGCCGCTGCCGCAGGCGCAGCTCGTCGAGACGCGCATCATCAACCTGCTGCAGTTCCAGATCCTGGTGGCCTCGAAGGCGGCGCGCTGCGTCCTCGCGGCACCCGGCTCGCGACTCGTCGACTTCGGTCTGCGGCGGGCGCACGGTGCCGAGGCGGGATTGCTCGCGGCGCGCGCCGCGTGTCTCGCCGGATTCGCCGCCACGTCCAACGTCCTCGCCGGCAGGGAGTTCGGGCTCCCGCTGTCGGGCACCATGGCGCATTCCTGGGTGCAGGCGCACGCGACCGAGGAGGAGGCTTTCCTCGCCTTCGCCCGCAGCCGGCGCGAGAACGTCACCTTCCTCCTCGACACCTGGGACACCGAGGCCGCGGCGGCGAAGACGGTGGCGCTCGCGCCGCGGCTGCGGGCGGAGGGGCTCGCCGTCCACGCCGTGCGCCTCGACAGCGGCGATCTCGCGGCGCATGCACGCAACGTGCGGCGCATCCTCGACGACGGCGGTCTGCGCGACGTCCGCATCTTCGCCAGCGGCAACCTGGACGAATTCGAGCTGGAACGTCTCGTCGGTTCGGGGGCGCCGATCGACGGCTACGGCGTCGGCACCCGGGTCGACGTCTCGGCGGATGCCCCCTGCCTGGACTGCGCGTACAAGATCCAGGAGTACGCGGGCCGCCCGCTGCGCAAGCGCTCGGAGGGCAAGGCCACCTGGCCGGGCCGCAAGCAGCTCTGGCGCAGCCTCGGCGAGGACGGTCGCCTCGCGTTCGACACCGTCGCCCTCGCCGGGGAAGCACCGCCCGGCACCGCGTTGCTGCAACCGGTCATGCTGGGCGGGCGGCGCGTCGGCGCGCCGGTGCCGCTGGCGCAGATCCGGCGCCGCGTTGCGGCCGAACTGGAGGCGCTGCCCGCGGCGCTGCGCACCCTGCAGGGTGGAGCGGTGTTCCCGGTGCGCATCGCGCCCGGCGTGCGGCGGCTGGCCGAAGCGCTCGATCGGCGCTGAGGCGTCTGGCTCAGCCCCGCCCGCCGCTGACTGCCTTCGCGCGCCTGGCGGCGGCGCCGGTCGGGGGCGCTGCCTCGGCGGCGATCACCCGGTGGGCCTCCAGCCCGCGGCTGCCCAGGAAGTCGTCGTAGGTGCCCTTGAAGTCGGTCACGCCGTCGACGCCCAGTTCCAGGATGCGGGTGGCGATCGAGGCGACGAACTGGCGGTCGTGACTGACGAACAGCAGCGTGCCCGGGTAGTGCTCGAGCGCGAGGTTCAGCGACTCGATCGACTCCATGTCGAGGTGGTTGGTGGGCTCGTCCATCACCATCACGTTCGCCCGCTGCAACATCAGCTTGCCGAACAGCATCCGGCCCTTCTCGCCGCCGGAGAGGTTGCGCACCTGCTGCTCGAACTGATCGGACGAGAACAGCAGCCGTCCGAGGACGGCGCGGATGCCCTGGTCGTCCACGCCCGGCCGGCGCCAGCGCACCATCCATTCGAACACGCGCAGGTCGTTGTCGAAGTCGGGACCGTGATCCTGCGCGAAGTAGGCGATCTCGGCGTTCTCCGACCAGCGCACCTCGCCCGCCCGCGGCGGCATCTCGTCGATCAGCGTGCGCACGAGCGTGGTCTTGCCTATGCCGTTGCCGCCGATGATGGCGATGCGCTCGCCGGCCTCCACCACCAGGTCGAGATCCGCGAACAGCGTCCTCTCGCCATGGCCCTGGGCGATGCCCTCCACCTGCAGCGCCAGCCGGTGCAGCTTGCGGTCCTGCTCGAAGCGGATGAACGGGCTCATGCGACTGGAGGGCTTGACCTCCGCCAGCACGATCTTGTCGATGCGCCGCGCGCGCGAGGTGGCCTGCCGCGCCTTGGAGGCGTTGGCCGAAAAGCGGCTGACGAAATGCTTCAGATCGGCGATTTCGGCCATCTTCTTGGCGTTGTCAGCCAGCATCCGCTCACGCGCCCGGGTGGAGGCGAGCATGTAGTCGTCGTAGTTGCCCGGGTACACGCGCAGCTCGCCGAAGTCGAGATCGGCGATGTGCGTGCACACGCTGTTCAGGAAGTGGCGGTCGTGGGAGATGATGACCATCGTGCTCTCGTAGTCGTTGAGCACGCCCTCCAGCCAGCGGATGGTGTCGATGTCGAGGTTGTTGGTCGGCTCGTCGAGCAACAGGATCTCGGGCCGCGAGAACAGCGCCTGCGCGAGCAGCACGCGCAGCTTCAGGCCGGGCGCGACGGCGCTCATCGGGCCCTCGTGCAGGTGCACCGGGATGCCGACGCCCAGCAGCAACTCGCCGGCCCGGCTCTCGGACGTGTAGCCGTCCATCTCCCCGTAGTGGGCCTCGAGCTCGGCCGCGCGCAGGCCGTGTTCCTCGCCCATCTCCGGCAGGGCATAGAGCGCGTCGCGCTCCTCCTTCACCTGCCACAGGGCGGTGTGGCCCATGATCACCACGTCGAGCACGCGGTGGTCCTCGAAGGCGAACTGGTCCTGGCGCAGCTTGCCGATGCGCTCGCCCGGGTCGAGCGAGACGTTGCCGGCGCTCGGCTCCTGGTCGCCGCCGAGGATCCGCATAAGCGTCGACTTGCCGCAGCCGTTGGCGCCGATGAGGCCGTAGCGGTGGCCGTTGCCGAACTTGACCGAGACGTTCTCGAACAGCGGCTTGGCGCCGAACTGCATGGTGAGGTTGGCGGCGGTGAGCATGGCGCGATCTCTGCTGGCGGGGCGGCGGGTGGAGCAGGGCGGCGGTCCACCCGCGGGCTGGGGGTGACACGGGACGCGGCTGCGTAATCGAACATTTTCGCACAGCCCGGGGCCCGGCCGCGACCAGTGGGCGCGACCCCGCCGCGGCCGTCGGATCCGTCGGGGCCAGGTCCGGCGCCGCCGTCACGAGGCGGCGGCGGGCCGTGCGTGCCGTTACAGTGCCGTGAATCCGGCCGCAGGGGGGATCATCCTGCCACGCCGCGCCGCGCCGTGCGGCGCTGCGCTGAATTGCGGAGCGACATCGTGCTGCAACTGACGTCGGGAAGTCCCGGGCGCCAGGGGCGCCCACAGGTATCTCTCCCGCCCATGGCCTCGCATGACCCGAGGCACGCCGACGGAAAATGCGACCCTCTGCCCCGCCCGGGCGCGGCCCCGCGCCTTCCGTCGCCCGCGCCCCCACGGTAACCTTCGGGCCCGCGTCAACCGCCCGCCAGGAGCCAGCCCGCATGTCGCTCTCCCGCACGCTTTCCACCGCCCTGTTCGTCGTGGCCTTCGGGCTGCCGGCCGTCGCCGCCGCCGACGATGCCGCCGCCACCCGCACGAAGCTCGAGGCGGCCGTCACCGGCACGCACCGCGCGGAGGGTCATGCCGCCCGTAACGAGTGGCGCCATCCGGTCGAGACCCTGCTGTTCTTCGGACTGCGCGACGACATGACGGTCGTGGAGATCTATCCCGGAGGCGAGGGCTGGTACACCGAGGTGCTGGCGCCGGTCCTGCGCGAGCGGGGCAAGCTGTACGCGGCGAGCTACGACGCGCAGTCGCCGCAGCAGTACTTCCGCGACAACGCGAAGCTGTACCTGGACAAGCTCGCGGCGCACCCGGAGGTCTACGACAAAGTCGTCGTCACCGAACTGGCGCCGCCGGAGAAGACGGCCATCGCGCCGCCGGGCAGCGCGGATCTGGTCGTCACCTTCCGCAACCTGCACAACTGGGTCTCGCGCGGAACGGAAGGGCCGATGCTCGAGGCGATGTACCGGGCGCTCAAGCCCGGCGGCACGCTCGGGATGGTCGCGCACCGGGGCACGCCGGAGATGGTCGGCGCGGAAGCGGCGAAAGCCGGCTACCTCGCGGAGGCCGAGGCCATCCGCCTCGTCGAGGCGGCCGGTTTCCGGCTGGTCGGCAAGTCGGAGATCAACGCCAACCCGAAGGACACGAAGGACCATCCGAAGGGCGTATGGACGCTGCCGCCGAACTTCCAGCTGGGCGAACAGGACCGCGCCAAGTACGCCGCCATCGGCGAGAGCGACCGGATGACGCTGCGCTTCGAGAAGCCGCGCTGAGCCGCTTGCGCCGCGTCGCTCAGTGGCGCGAGCGGTAGACCTCCAGGATCCGGACCTCGGGCGCCGCGACGCCGGTTTCGGCGAGCAGCGCCTGGAAGCCCGCGCTCGACAGCAGCCTGTCGAAGGCCTCGCGCGTCTCCCATACGCCGGAGACGAGCATGCCGTCGGCAGTCTTGGCGCAGACGTGGCAGCGCAGTTCGGGCACCGTCGATTCCTCGTAGTCGGCGATCCGGTCGTAGGCGGCGAGCAAGGCGTCGTGCTTGCCCTTCACGTGGACGGTGATGAATACGGCCATGGCGCAGTCCTCCCTTGGGGGATGGCCATTTCATCCCGGACGCATCCCGTGTGCAACGCCTCGCCTGGCGCGACGCCGCCCCGGGCCGGACCGTCTGCGTCACGCCAGGCCGTGGACCGCAACACCGGCAGGTCCTCCAGCGCGTCGGTGCAGACGCCCTCCATCCCGGCCGTTGCGGAATTTTCCGCAGCGGTCGTGTGAACGTGCGCACGGTTAGATGCCCGGCCGTGCCACGTCCGGCGACATGCCCGGGACCGCGCGCTGGTGCAATGCAGGGTTACCTGCGGCGCAATGGATCACGGTGACGGGCTGCAGTATTCTTCAGGCGCCTCGGCGCGTGCGTCGCATCGCCCGCGCCGATGAATGTCACGGACAGGATCCCCATGACCCGTCAGCTACCCGAAGGCTTCGAGGATCTGGAGCGCTTCGTTCCGGCGTGGGTGCACGGCAGCGAGAAGGCGCGCAACGCCTACCGCGTCGAGCAGTCGCAGGCCGACCTCCAGGCGTTCTACGACGCCATGATGCCGCGGCTGCCGGCGATCGCCGCGCACCTGGACACCTTTCCCCTGGAGGCCATGCCGGCCGCGCAAGGCGCGCTGCTGGAACTGGCCCTGATGACGATGGAAGTCGCCCCGGCCATCGAGTACTACGACCAGCCGGATGTGCCCGATTCGGTCGAGTACGGGAAATTCGACATCCTGTCCACGCCGCCGCGCTATCGCGTGGTCGGACGCTGACATCTGTGCCGGAACGGAGAATCCCATGAGCGCCGTCCCGAAGGTCGATCAGACGTCCACGGAGCGACTGAACGCCCGACGCTGGCCCGCGCTGGGCACGGGCCCGCTTCCGGTCGCGCCGTACACGTCGCCGGAGTTCCTCGCCAGGGAGGCCAGCGCGATCTTCGCGCGCATGTGGCTCATGATCGGGCGGGTCGATCGCATCCCGAAGGCGGGCGACTACTTCGTCCGCTACATCGAGGTCCTGAACAAGAGCCTGGTGGTCGCGCGCGGGCAGGACGGCGTCGTGCGCGCCTTCTACAACGTGTGCCGCCACCGCGGGGCGAACGTGGCGTCGGGCGAGGGCAACTGCAAGTTCTTCACCTGCAGGTTCCACGGCTGGGTCTACGACACGACCGGCAAGGTGCGCATGGTGCCGGACGAATCGCAGTTCCACGACTTCGACAGGAGCCGCCACAACCTGGTTGCCGTCCACACCGGGATCTGGAACGGCTTCATCTTCGTCAACTTCGACGAGCAGCCACGCGAGACGCTGCGCGAACAACTCGCCGAGATCGGCGACAAGCTCGCGCAGTTCCCGACCGAGCAGATGAAGATGGCCGGGCGCTGGGGCGCCACGCTGAAGGCCAACTGGAAGCTGTTCCTGGATGCGTTCCAGGAGGGCTACCACGTCGATACCGTGCATGCCGGCACCATCGGCCGCTATTTCACCGGGCGCCGCAACCCGAGCTGCCGGCCGTATCACCTGGAGCTGTACAAGCGCAATCGCGCGGCGTCGTTCTCGTACAACCCGGACTTCAAGGCCAACCCCTCCGAAGTGTTCGCCATCCAGGCGGGAGCCTCGCTCAGCCAGGGCGCCGAGGCGCTCAAGGTGAAGCTGCCGGGCACCAACCCGGACGACGATCCGTACTACTCGTTCGACATCAACGTCATCTTCCCGAACTGGCTGCTGGACACGTCGGCGGGGTTCTTCTTCATCCACGAGCTGTGGCCGGTCGATCACACCACCACGCGCTGGGAGTCGTCGTTGTACTTCTTCCCGCCGCAGAACGCGTCGCAGCTCATCGCGCAGGAACAGTCCATCGCGCTGCTCCGCGACGCCTTCCGCGAGGACATCGCGACGAGCGAGGGCTCGCAGGCGGGGCTGATGTCCGGTGCGCTGCAGGAGCTCACCTTCGCGGACACCGAGATCACCTGCCGGCACCTGTATCACACGGTGCGCGAAGTGGTCGAGAACGGCGGACCGTAACGCGCGATGCCGCGTATCCGAGCCTGCCTGGCCGCAGAACTGGCGGAGGACGGCATGCGCCAGGTGCCGGTGGAGGGGCGGGACCCGATCGCCCTGTACCGGCTCCAGGGCGCGTATTACGCCACCGACGACGTGTGCTCGCACGGGCAGGCGTTCCTGACCGAAGGCGAGATCGAGGGCTGCGAGGTGGTGTGCCCGTTCCACGAGGGCACGTTCGACATCCGCACCGGCGAGGCCGTCGGCGCGCCCTGCTTCCTGCCGATACGGAGCTACCCGGTCACCGTCGGTCCCGACGGCGTGGTGTACGTCGAGGTCGAATGACCGCCGGGCCGCGCCCGCTCAACGGGCGGAGCGGCCGATCGCCTCCAGGGCCTCCAGGTCGTCGGCCTTCACCGCGTCGGCGATCCTCTTCGTGAGATCCGGGGAGTGGAACCGGGTGCTCGCGATGAGGGAGACGGGTCCGGCCCGTTCGAACTCGATCGTCACCGGCACGCGCGCGCCCGCGGGCAGGGGCACCTGCAGGTCCGTAAGTTCGATGTAGTAGCCGACCTCGGTCAGCACCAGGGGCATCCCGTTGCCGGGCACTGGCAGCGCTTCCAGCGCCTGCGCCTGGTCGTCGGGGCTGCCCGGGCGCGGCGCGAGCCAGAAGCGCGAGCGCCCTGCGGACAGCGGCGAGGTGACGCGCACGATCCGGTCCGGCACCTCGGAGGTGTTGCGGAACTCGAAGAACAGGCGGGCCACGTGCCCGCCCCCGCGCCGGGCCTTCACCCAGGCGTCGGCGATCTCCACGTCGCCCTGCCGGATGGCGCCCTCGGGGAGAGCCTCCGCGGCGTCCTGCGCGAGCGGCGCCGTCCCCGACAGCACGACGAGCCATCCGCCGAGCACCGCCCGGCCGATGGCGGACACCGGCAAGCGAAATCCGCGCGGCATGCCGGTCTCAGTCCCCCGGCCGCAGGCGCACGATCATGTTGTTGGAGCCCTCGTTGCCCTCGCCGTAGATCGCCGGGTCGCGCTTGCCGACCGGCAGGTTCGAGTACGCCGTCCAGATGTCCCCGGTGGCGTGGTCGACCTCGATCATGCGCAGGAATGCCTCCTTGCGCGGCAGCGGGTAGTGCCGCCATTTCCCGGTGGCGATGTCGAAGCGGTAGATGCGGTCGGAGTTGGTGGTACCGATCCACAGCGCATCGCGTTTGTCGTCCAGGGTCACCGAGTAGCTGGCGCCGGCACGGTCGGGCATGTCGTAGCGCGCGGTCTCCTTGCCGGCGACGGTGTCGAACTTCACGATCTGTCCCTCGCCGTACAGCGGCACCCACAGGGTGCCGTCGTCCTGGATGGCCATGCGGCGCGGCGCGGCTCCGTAGGGAAACTCGACCACCTTCTCGACCTTGCCGGTGTCGGTGTTGAACGCGCCCAGGTAGCCGTGCAGCTGCGTCCACCACACGCGATTGCGCCGCGGGTCCATCACCGAGCCGTAGAGGAAGACGTGGAAGGTCTGCTCGTCCGCGGGCAGCGGCATCGGATGCCGATCGATCTTGCCGGTGGTGGTGTTGACGCCCCACAGTTCGTTCAGGCCCACCAGCGTCAGCCAGATGCGTCCCTGGCTGTCGGTCGTGATCTGGCGCTTCGAATCGAAGGCGGTGTCATGCGTGATCGCGAACTTCACGCCCGGTGGCGGCGCGTACACCTTCCACTCGTGCGTCTGCGTGTCGAAGCGGCCGATCGAATAGCTCTCCTCCAGCGCCACCCACAGGTTGCCCTCGGCATCGGCATTGAGCGTGTGCGGACCCTGCGGACCCGCGCCGGGCACGTCGTACCACTGCACCTCGCCGGTGCCCGGATCGAGCGAGCCGAGCCGGTCCTTGTCCAGTTCCAGGAACCACACCAGCGGCGAGCCCGGTGCGATCGACACCTCGCGGGTCCAGCCGAAGGTCGGCAGCTGGTACTCCTCGACGACCGTTGCGGCGTTGGTGCCGAACTCGCCGAGGCGCGCCACGTCGTCGTAGCCGGTGTAGGTGTCGAAAGAGGTCGGGAAACGCTCGGCCATGTAGGGCACGACCACCGCCTCGTCCTTCGGCAGGAAGAAGCTCGTCTCCGCCGTCAGCGCCGCCTTGTAATCGGGGCTGTCCTCGGTCAGACCCCAGCGCAGATGCGACTCGCCCTGCGGTCCCATTTGCAGCGCGGTCGCACGCATGAACTGCACGATGGCGCTCCAGGCGCCGCGGCGCGCCTCCGGCGAGGCGCCGGCGAGCGTGGCTGCGAATCGCTTCACGCGTTCGGAACCCAGCTGGTGGCAACCGGCGCACTCGTTGATGGCGACGTGGAAGTCACGTTCGCCCGGCTCGCCGGTGATCCAGGCCGAGGCCGGCACCTGGTCGGCGACGTTCTCCTTCCTCCTGAGCGTGATCTCGAACTTCAGCGCCTCGCCGGCGGCGGTGACCTTGCGGTCCGCCTCCTCCCAGCCGATGCGGAAGCTCGACACCTCGGCCCCGTCGGCGGCCGCCTGCACGGGCGGCGCGCTGAACGTGCCGTCGGCGACGGAGAACACCGTGACCGTGGCCGGCACCATCTTCGGCGCCGCGATCGTCACGCGCACGTGCGGGACCGGCTTGCCGGCCTCGTCGCGGACGACGCCGCTCACCGTGAGGGTGGCCTGCGCCGGGATCGCGAGGAATGCCGCCAGC
>CAYOJP010000052.1:0-17642 GCA_964404305.1 uncultured Gammaproteobacteria bacterium | reverse complement strand
GGTGCTCGTGACCGACGCCGGGGAGACGCCGCTGGCGCCAGGCATGTGCGCCGGGATCCGGGCCGGCTCCGGCGATGCGCACCACCTGGTCAACCGCTCGGCGCCGCCGGCAATCATCGGCAGGCCACCGGCATCCGTCCGGCGCGGCGGCGGTGGCGGCGAGCCCTGAAGTGCGCGCCGCGCCGTGCACGGGCGTGCGGTTGCAATGCGCGCTCCGGCAGTGTCAAAGTGCCCGCGCAGTCCTGCCCGCCGCGCGGCACCGCGCGCGGTGACTGCCTGTGCCCCACCGGAATACCGCGCAGAGCGATGAGCGACGCCGAGGTGCACGAGATGATCCGCGCAGGGCTCGCGCCCGGACGCGTCGCGTCCATGGCCCGCCCGTGACGCCCGCCGACGATCTGTACTGGCTCGAGCCGGACGTACTGGCCGGCCGCGCCGGCCCGAACCGCGTGCCCTGGGACCTCGACACGCTGCGCGCGACCGGCATCACCACCGTGCTGTCGGTCAACGACGGGGAGAGCTGCCGGCCGGCGGACTTCTCGGCGGCGGGCCTGGGCTACCGGCGCATACCGTTCTCGCGCCACGCGCCCCCCGCGCCTGGCGATCTCGAGCACTGCGTCGCGGCGCTCGGGCGGGCCTACGACCACGTGAGCGAGTGCCTCGCGGCGCGCGAGCGCGTGCTGGTGCACTGCTCCTCGGGCAAGGATCGCACGGCGCTGTTCTTCGCCTACTGGCTCGGCCGTCGCCACGGCTGCGGGCCCGTGGAGGCGATCGCGCGGGTGCGGGCCGTGCGCCCGATCGCGTTCTCGGCGGCGGGCTGGGAGTGCTTCGCCCTCGATGTGCTGCGCGTGGCCGGCCCGCGCGGCGCGCCCCCGGGCTGACGCGCGATGCACGGGCATCACGCGCAAGGCGACCACGCCCATCCGCACGGCCGGCACGACCGCGCCTTCGCGATCGGCATCGCGCTCAACATGGTGTTCACCGCCGGCGAGGCGGCCGCGGGCATCGCGTTCGGCTCGCTCGCGCTCCTCGCCGACGCCGGGCACAACCTGGGCGACGTCCTGGCGCTGGCGCTCGCCTGGGGTGCGACGTGGGCGGCGCGGCGCGCGCCGACCGCGCGCCGGACCTACGGCTTCGGGCGCGCGACGATCATCGCGTCGATGACGAGCGCGGCCCTGCTGTGCGTCGCGCTGGGCGCAATGGTCTGGGAGGCGCTCGGGCGGCTGTCGCAGCCGGAACCCGCCAACGGTGCCGCCATCGTCGCGGTCGCCGCGATCGGCATGCTCGTCAATGGCGGGACCGCGGTGCTGTTCATGGCCGGGCGGCGCGCCGACCTGAACGTGCGGGGCGCGTTCCTGCACATGGCGGGCGACGCCGCGGTGTCCGGCGGCGTCGTGCTCGCCGGCGTCGCCATCGCGATCACCGGCTGGACCTGGCTCGATCCGGCCGTGGCGCTCGCGGTGGGCATGGTGATCCTGGCGAGCGGCGTCGGCCTGCTGCGCGAGTCGCTCGACCTCGCGCTCGACGCCGTGCCGCGCCACGTGGACACCGCGGAACTGCAGCGCTACTTCGCCAGGCTGCCGGGCGTGACCGGCGTGCACGATCTGCACGTGTGGCCGCTCAGCACGTTCGACACCGCGCTCACGGTGCACCTGGTCGTACCGGGCCCCCGGCCGGATGATGCGTTCCTGCAGGGGATCGGCGAGGCGCTCGCGTCGCGCTATGCCATCCGGCACCCGACGATCCAGATCGAGGACGGCACCATGGCGCAGGCCTGCGCGTGCTCGGCGCAGCCGTCGCGCCACGGGCACTGAACCCCGCGCCACGCCCACCGGAGGCCGCACCGCATGGAGTACGTGAAGATCCTCGGGCTGTTCGTCGTCACGGCGCTCGCCGAGATCGTCGGCTGCTACCTGCCGTGGCTGTGGCTGAAGCAGGACGCGCCGGCGTGGCTGCTGGCGCCGGCGGCACTGTCGCTGGCGGCGTTTGCGTGGCTCCTGACGCTGCACCCGGACGCGGCGGGACGTGTCTACGCGGCCTACGGCGGGGTGTACGTGAGCGTCGCGCTGGTCTGGCTGTGGGCGGTGGACGGCGTGCGTCCGCTGCCGACCGACTGGCTGGGGGTGGCGGTGTGCCTGCTGGGCATGGCCATCATCGCGCTGGGCCCCAGGCTCACGTGACCCGGGCCGGCGGCGCATACTCTCCCCGGGTCCCATCACGAGGGCGCGGGCCATGAGCACGCCGAAGGATCGTCCGGGCGGCCTGCCGGCCGCCGCCATCGCGGCGCTCGGTCGGGGCGACCCGATCGCGGCCGTCAAGCTCGTGCGCGAAGCCACGGGACTCGGCCTGAAGGACGCGAAGGACGCACTCGAGGCCTGGCAGCGCGCCGGCACGCCACCGGCCGCCGGCGCCATGACCGGCGGCCCCGCCGCGAGGACGGCGCTGGCGGCACTCCCGGCCGAAGCGGTGGCGGCACTGCGCGCCGGCCGCAAGCTCGAGGCGATCCGGATCGTGCGCGCTGCGGCCGGGATCGGACTGAAGGAGGCCAGGGAGGCCGTCGACGACTTCGAGCGCCGGCAGCCGGGCGGCCTGACACCGGCGGGAGCGGTGCAGGCCGGTGGCGGCAACGGCAGCGGCCTTGCCTGGGCGATCGGCGCGATCGCCGCCGCGACCCTGGGATGGTGGTTCTTCGGTCGCGGCTGAGCGCGGGCGTCCGGCTCAGCCGGCGGCGTGGAAGCGATCGTAGAACAGCGCGCCGCCCCGGATCCCCTTGGCCTCGAGCAGGGCTCCGACCGCATCGCACATCGCTGGCGCCCCGCACAGGTAGGCATCGCAGGGGCTCGCGTCGGCGACTTCGCGCTGGATCGCCCGGGTGATGCGGCCGCGCCGCCCGTCCCAGCGCGCGTCGGGCTGCGACAGCGACGGCCGGAAGTCGAGGCCGCCGTCGAGCCCGGTCAGCAGCGCCGCCAGGGTCTCCCGGTGCGGCAGGTCCGCCGCCGTGCGCGCGCCGTAGTGGAACGTGTAGCGGCGCCGGTCGCCCGCGGCGGCCGCGTGCCGCAGGATCGAGAGGATGGGCGCGATGCCGGCACCGGTCGCGCACAGCAGCACCGGCGCGTCGCCCGCCCGCAGGTAGCTCGCGCCGTACGGGCCGCGCACGTGCATCGGCGTGCCGGCCGGCCACGCGGCAAGACCTGCGGAGAAGGCGCCGCCCGGCACGGCCTTGATCACGAACTCCAGGCGGCACCCGCTGCTTGGCGCGGACGCGATCGAGTACGGCCGCCAGAGCGTGTCGCCGTCGGGGCTGAGTTCCACGTACTGCCCCGGGTAGAACGCGAGCGGCTGCCCGAGTTCGACCGCCAGGTGCCACAGGCGGCCGGCCAGCGGGCGGGCGTCGGCGATGCGCCCGGCGAGGGTCCGCGGCGAGAGCACGGGCGCCGCGCGGGGGTCGGGGCGCGCGCTCGACTCGATCACGAGGTCGCTCAGGGGGCGCGCGCAGCACAGCAGGCCGTAACCGTCCTCGCGCTCGGCCTCGGTCAGCGAGTAGATCGACGCCGCGCCGCAGTCGATCTCGCCGTCGGCGAGCCGGTACTTGCAGCTCGAACAGTTGCCGTGCCGGCAGCCGTAGTCCAGCCCGACGCCCTGGCGCAGGGCGGCGTCG
Organism: uncultured Gammaproteobacteria bacterium; assembly: GCA_964404305.1. Taxonomy (GTDB): domain Bacteria; phylum Pseudomonadota; class Gammaproteobacteria; order JADZEE01; family JADZEE01; genus CAYOJP01. The sequence continues at coordinate 13,984 of CAYOJP010000052.1, read as the reverse complement.
AGCACCGTCTCACCCGCGGCGATCTCGAAGCGCACGCCGGCCGGGCTCAGTTCCGCTACCCAGGTCATGGCGGCGCAGCCCTCAGGCCGCGGGCTCGAGTTCGAGCAGCCGCGAGGTCACGCTGAACGACGTCGGCGCGGTGACGGCACGCCCCACGAACGACGACATGATCACCAGCCACTCGCCCAGCGCGATCGGCGCGCCCAGTTCCTCCCCCACCCGGTCGAGGTCGATGACGATCTCCTCCTGCGCCGAGACGTGCCAGTAGGTGCCCTGGTCGGCGATCCGCACGCGCGGATGATCGGCCCGCAGCACGTCGAGCGTGGCATCGGCCTCGGCGCTCTTCATCAGGACGATGGCGACGCGATCGTTGGCGACGACGCTCATGCGACGCCCTCCCCCGGCGCGCTGGCCGCGAGCCCGGCCTGCGCCAGCGCCCGGCCCTGCGCGGCCAGCGCCGGCCCGAGCAGCGTCTCGACCTGCGTCCCGGTGCCGGCGGGCGCGAGGGCGCGGACCGCCGCGAGCACGGCGGGCTGCCAGGTCGCGAGCCAGCCGTCGATGGTCGAGCGGTTGGCGGCACGTGCCGGCACGGCTTCGGCGCAGACCATCCGCACCAGCTCCTGCGTCCAGGCGAGGTTGCGCCGCCGGTCGCGCTCCGCCGTCATCACGATGGCCGCGGTCACCGGATCGCCCGCCAGCGACGCCGGCCGGCGGACGCAGCCCCCGACCGCCACCTCGGCCAGCAGCGGCGCGAGCACCAGGTTGACGACGATGGCGATCTCGGCCCAGTCGTCGGTCGTGATGATGCGCTCCACCAGCCGGCGCGCCGGCTGCCAGGCGGGAGCCGACAGCCAGCGCTCCCTGGCGCCGGCGTCGCGGAACCCGGGCACGGCCCGCTCGATCGCGAGCAGGTGGCTGACGATCGCCTGCGCGTGCCGCATGTGATCGAAGGCCTGGAAGCACAGCGCGTTGCCGAGCGTGTCCGACAGCGCCTCGCGCTGCGCGGGCGCGAAGGCGCGGAACAGGCCGTATTCGAGGAACGACCACACCCGGTAGTGGCCGGCGAGCCCCTCGTCGAGCCAGCGCCGATCGAGGGCGGCGAACGTGCCGTCCGCCGTCGCGTCCTCGGTCATGCGCTCGAGCGCGCGCTCCTGCTCGGCCTGCATGCGCACGTAGGTGCGCTGCCACTGCTGGGCCGGATCGCGGAACTCGAACCAGTCCGGGTGGGCGAGGCGCGTCGATTCCGCCCGCCATTCGGGACGGCCATCGGGCGCCAGCAGGAACCAGCCGCCGTGATCGAAGCCGCCCGGCTCCCACTGCTGGTGCACCGTCACCGCCTCGTACTCGGTGAGCCGGCGCCTGCGCGGCCTGATGAACGTGAAGTCGCGCGGCTCCTGCGCCGCGGCCGCGGGGGCGTTCATGCGGCCTCCTGCACGGGCAGGTCGCGCAGCGGATCGCGGATCTCGACCCGCAGCGCGCGGATGTCGTCGATGGTCCACATGCGGTCGCGGCGCAGCCAGGGCTGGCCGATGAGCGTGCGGCCGTCCGCGCGCAGGAAACCGTTGCGTTCGACGAAGTCGGCCAGGTCCATGCCGTCGAACTCCTCGAACAGCGTCGGCGAACCCAGGTAGCGGTGCGGCTCCTCGCGGAAGATGTGCTCGCAGGCGTCGGAGCAGAAGGCGTGCTTGCGGCCGCCGATGAGGCGCACGCGCGAGGTGCTGTTGTCCGGCCGCGGGAACACGCCGGGCATGTGGCAGACCCGGCACAGCGGCGGCAGGTGCTCGAACATCTGCATCGGGATCCGCCCGTGGCGGGGGTCGGCCATGCGCGCGTACTCCTCCCAGAACCGGCCGTAGTGCGAGTACCAGCCCGGGTACTTCTTCTCGAACCAGTCGAAGTCCTTCGCGGTGAGCGGATCGTGGCGCCAGAACATCATCGGCCAGGCCGCGTACACGAGCATCGCCGCCGTGTGCCCGACCCAGGGCATGCGCGCGCGGGCATCGTCGAACCAGCGCGGGACCTTCAGGCCGAACGGCGCCATGCGCGCGATGTAAGCGCCGGCCCAGTCGTTGGCCACCCATTCGTTCCACTTCTCCAGGTAGGAGGAGGTGCGGTTCTCCTGGAAGTAGTCGTAGACCGCGGCCAGCAGCGGATCGAGGAAATTGTGCTGACGCCAGAAGGCCCGGTCGAAGTCGCGCTCGAGCAGCGGCAGGTTGTCCGGCTCGGAGACGACGGCAGCGAGCGTGGAGTAGCCGTTCGCCATGTGCCGCGCCTCGTCGGACTGCACCGACAGGAACACGGTCGGGGTCGCCTGGTCGCCGTTGGCGGCGGCGATTTCGGTCATCGCCACGAACAGCGGGTTGGTGTATGCGGTCTCGACCACCACCTGCAGGTTGATGGCGCCCTCGATCGGATCCGCGGCGAAGAAGCCGCTGAGCGCGGCGCGCCCGGCGCGGCCCTGGATGATGCTGGAGCGCAGCTTGTAGCCCTGCGCGAAGCCCTCCGGGTCCGGCGCATGGCGGGCGAGGTAGCGGGTGAGGTGCGCCTGCTGGTTGACGTGCCGGACCTCGTCGATCATCTGCGCGAGATAGCCCTGGCGCAGCTCGGCGTTCTCGACCGTGTCCACGAGCTGGCCGGTGCTCTTGATCGCCGCGTACTCCCCGAAGCTGGTCACGGGCAGCACCAGCTTCATGATTTCCATCCAGCGCTCGGAGGCCTTGCCCGGCATGCCGGCGCGGGCGATGACGTCGGAGAGCGCGCCGTACTGGCGATCGTCCTTCTCCTGCTCCATCGAGCAGTAGTCGCGGATGAGGTGGCGGAACGGATCCTTCGTCTTCGCCGGGATCCGGTAGCGCGTGGGGTAGCGCTTGCGGTCCTCGACGTAGGAGAACTTCCAGTCGAAGTCCTTGACGCGCTCGTGGGTCTCGACGATGTCCTGCATCGTGGCTGCCTCCGCCGCCGTGGTCGTGATGGATCGAGGGCGACGGCCCGGGCGAGCTGTTGCGATGCCTCATCGGTGCGCGACCGACGGTCCGGTCCGGCGCAGCCGCTGGCAGTCGCGGCCCCCGCCGCCGTCGCGCTTTGCGACGCTGCCACGCTAGACCCGCCGCGGTTTGACAATAAACGGCGCCAGGTGACATCTTCGTTGGCAATTGATGACGGGCGCGTTGCGTGACCCAGGCCGAGATCGAACGCTTGCTGATGCCGAACACCTACGTCAGGCACCTGGCGCAGGAGTTCACCGACCATGCCGCGCTCACCGCCGGCACCGGGTTGCCGCCGGAGGACTTCGAGCACTACGCGCAGCCGGTCACGGTGGCGCAGCACCTGCAGATCGTGCGCAACGCGCTCGGGATGACCGCGCGCCCGGACTGGTACCTGCAGTGGGGCAGGCGCATGGCCGAGCATTTCCACGGCCCGGTCACGCTCGCGTGGCTCAGCGCGCCGACGCTGGGTGACGGCCTCGACGCGTTCCTCAAGTACATTCCCGGCCGCGTGCCCTATCACCACTGGCAGGGCTACGTGGACGGCGACGCCTTCCACTGCGAGGTGACCGAGCTGGTCGACCTGGGGCCGGTGCGCGCCATGCTCGTGGAAGTGCCGATGATGGTGATGCACGAGTACGTGCGCACGATCCGCCCCGGCCCGATGACCGACGCGCGCATCGAGCTGCGCTACCGGGCGACCGCGCACTGCTACCTGTACGCGAACTGGTTCCACTGCCCGGTGCGGTTCGAGTGCGCCCGCAACGCATTCGTGATCCCGGCGAAGTGGCGCGCCGTGCGCAACGTCGGCTACGACGAGGGGCTGTGGCAGGCGGCGCTGGGGCGCTGCGATGCCCTGTGCGCGACGACCACCGAGCGCGACACGCTGACCCGCGTGCGCCAGCATCTGTTCGGCGGGCTGGACGAGTGCGGCGGCGGCGCCGCGCTGCCGAGCCTGGAGCAGGTCGCCGGGCGCATGCACGTGTCGCCGCGCACGCTGATCCGCCGCCTGCGCGCGATGGACACGACCTACCAGCAGGTGATCGACGAGGTGCAGAAGCAGCGGGCGCGCGAATTGCTCGGCAACGTCGACCTGCGCATCCACGAAGTCGCCGGCGCGCTTGGCTACCAGGACGCCGCGACCTTCGTGCGCCGCTTCAAGCGCTGGTTCGGCGTGAGCCCCGGCGCCTACCGGCGCGAGGTGCTGCAGAAGGGCGCGTGAGCGCGGGGGCGATCCGCGGCCCGGCACCGGCCCTTCCGCGACGCGCCGTTCGCCGGCATGATGCCGGCGAACGCGCCGGGTGGCGCGACGCCGTCCCGGAGCACCGATGACCGCCTTGCTGCCGCAGGACCCGGACTACGCGGCGCGCGTGCGCGCCAGCTTCGACCGCCAGAGCATCATGGCCACGATCGGGGCGCGCATGACGATCGTCGCGCCAGGCGAGGTCGAGGTCCGGCTGCCGTTCCGGCCCGACCTGTGCCAGCAGCACGGCTACCTGCACGCCGGCATCACGACCACGCTCGTCGACAGCGCCTGCGGCTACGCGGCGATGACGCTGCTGCCGGCCGGCGGTGACGTCATGACGGTCGAGTTCAAGGTGAACTTCCTCGCGCCGGCGGCGGGCGCCGAGTTCGTCGCCCGCGGGCGGGTCGCGCGCGCCGGGCGCCGCATCAGCGTGTGCACGGGCGAGGTCGTCGCGATCACCGCTGCCGGCGAGAAGCCCGTCGCCCTCATGCAGGCGACGATGACGGCCGTGGGCGGATGACGCCGGGGTGCGCGAAGCGATGAGTCCGGGGCGGGCGCTCGCGTCGCTGGCGCTGGCAGTACTGCTCGCCGGCTGCTCGGGCACGGCGACCACCCTGAACCTCGGCACCTGGAACCGCTTCGTCGAACCGCTGGCCTACTGCACGGACGGTGACGGCAGCGGACGGGCGCTCGTCCGCGTGCGACGTATGCGGGCCTACGACCTGCCCGGCGCGTCGCCGCCGCCCGGCGCCGAGAGCACCGGTCTGCTCGCGTTCCGCGCCGCCGACGTGGAGACCGCGCTCGCAGCCGCGCACGAAAGCTGGAGGTGGTCGGAGCAGGTCGCCGACGGCCGCACGCTCACGCGCCAGAAGGTGCAGGTGACGGCGTCCGCCGGCGCCGCGAGCTGGCGCCTTACCCCGGTCGACCCGGCAGCGGCGCCCGACCGGGCGCGCTGCGATCCGGGCGTCGCGGGCTACTCGACCGACGGCATCCCGGTCACGTGGAACGGCGAATCGCTGTACGTGGTGCTCGATGTCGTGGTGGCGCCGGAAGCCCGCCGGCAGACGGTCTGGTGGCATTGGCCGGCACTCGCGCTGGTGCCGCTCGGGGTCGCGGTCGACGTCGTGACCTTTCCGGCACAGGTCGGCGTGGCCCTCTTCTACCTGAACCAGATCAATCGCGGCCCGCCGCGAGCCGTCGAGCAATGGCTGCTGCTGGGGGCACTGGTCGTCGTGCTGGTGGTGTACAACTGGCTGCTGTGGCGGTTCGCGCGTGCCTTGCTGCGTTGGCGTCGGCGGCCGCCCTCGTGACGGTCGCCCGGGGACGCCCGCACCTCCCCGCTTGTTCGTCCCGGTTCGCCCGCGCAGCCCCGGTCCCGCTTCCCGGTTCGCTCGCGCAGCGGTTGCGACCGGGAACCGGCGGCGTCCGACGATCGTCGCCGCGGACGGCGACGGTCGCCAGCCCCGCCGCAGGCGGGACGGCGAGCCGGAACCAGCCCCGTTCCGCTGGCCTGCGACCGGTCGTCCAGTGCATCCTTTGCGACATGTTCGCATCCGGTCAGGTCCGCATCATCGACGGCGCCATGGCGACGGAGCTGGAACGCCGCGGCGCCCGGCTCGACGATCCCCTGTGGTCGGCCAGGATCCTGCGCGAGGCGCCCGAACTCATCCGCGCGGTGCACCTGGACTACTTCCGCGCCGGCGCCGACATCGCCATCACGGCGACCTATCAGGCGACGTTTGCCGGGTTTGCGGCGCGGGGCCTGGCCGCCGACGAGGCGCACCGGCTGCTGCGCCTGGGGGTGACGCTCGCCCGCGAGGCGCGCGACCAGGCGCGGGACGAAGGCGTCGCCGCGCGCGATCTGCTCGTCGCCGCCTCGGTCGGCCCGTTCGGCGCGCACCGGCACGATGGCTCCGAGTACACGGGCGAGTACGGCATCGGCGCGCGCGCACTCATCGACTTCCATCGCCGCCAGCTCGACGTGCTGGCGGAGGCCGGCGCGGATCTGCTCGCCTTCGAGACCGTGCCGAGCCGCCTGGAGGCCGAGGCGCTGCTGCGCCTGCTGGAGGACTACCCGGGCGTGCGGGCCTGGCTGTCCTTCGCGTGCCGGGATGCGGCGCACGTGGGCCACGGCGAGCGCTTCGCCGACTGCGTCGCGACTGCGAACGACCACCCGCAGATCGTGGCGGTCGGCCTGAACTGCACTGCCCCGGTGCACGTGGAGGGGCTCCTGCGGGCCGCGGCGCCTGCCTGCCGCAAGCCGCTGCTCGCCTATCCCAACAGCGGCGAGGCCTGGGTGCCGGACACCGGGGGCTGGCGGCACGGCGACGGCGGCGGCCGGCTCGCCGATCTCGCCCCGCGCTGGCGCGCGGCGGGGGCGACGCTGCTCGGCGGCTGCTGCCGCACCGGCCCCGCGGACATCCGCGCGCTGGCCGGCGCGCTGCAGCGCGTCCCTGCCGGCCGATCGGCCCTGCGATGACGCTCGGTGAAGCCCGCCCCGCCGACGTGCCCGCGCTGGCCGACCTGCTCGGGCTGCTGTTCGCGCAGGAGGCCGAGTTCGCGCCGGATCGCGAACGCCAGATCGCGGGACTTCGCGCGATCGTGGGTCATCCGGAGGTGGGGACGGTCCTCGTGCTGCGGGATGCCGACGGCATTGCCGGCATGGTCAACGTCCTGTACACGATCAGCACGGCCCTCGGCGGACGCGCGGCGATCCTGGAGGACGTGATCGTGCGGCCCGACCGGCGCGGCAGCGGCGCTGGCTCGCGCCTCGTCGAGGCGGCCATCGCCCACGCGCGCGCCGCCGGCTGCCTGCGCATGACGCTGGTCACGGATGCCGCCAACCCGGGCGCGCAGCGCCTGTACCGGCGGCACGGCTTCGCGCCCTCCTCGATGCTGACCATGCGGCTCGCGCTCGAGCCCCGTTCCGCTACGATGGCGGCCGACGGCAGGCACCCGCGACGATGACGACGCTGCGCACCGGCACGGTCGAGGCCAACGGACTGCGCTTCCACACCCTGGAGGCCGGTGCCGGGCCGCTCGCCCTGTGCCTGCACGGCTTCCCGGATTCGGCCCACACGTGGCGGCACCTGCTGCCCGCGCTCGCGGGTGCCGGCTTCCGGGCGGTGGCGCCGTTCATGCGCGGCTACGCCCCGACCGCGGTGCCGGCCGACGGACGCTGCGACATCGCCACGCTCGCCGCCGACGTCCCGGCGCTGCACGAAGCGCTCGGCGGCGACGCTCGCGCGGTGCTCGTCGCGCACGACTGGGGTGCGGTCGCCGCCTGGGGCGGCGTGGCCCGCGAGCCGGACCGCTGGCGGCGCTGCGTCATCCTGAGCGTGCCGCCGCTGGCGGTGTTCGGGCAGATCGCCTTCCGCTATCCGCAGATCAAGCGCTCGTTCTACTTCTGGTTCCTGCAGATGCGCATCGCCGACGGCATCGTGCCCGCGCACGACTTCGCGTTCCTCGACGGCCTGTGGGCGGACTGGTCGCCCGGCTACGACGCGCGCGAGGACCTGCGGCACGCCAAGGACTGCCTGCGCGACCCGGCGCACCTCGCCGCGGCCCTCGGCTACTACCGCGCGATGTTCGACCCGCAGGCGTTCGGCACGCCGGAGGCCAGCGCGGCGCAGGCGGCTGCGTGGGGCCGCCCGGTGCCCCGGCCGGTGCTGTACCTGCACGGCGCCAACGACGGCTGCATCGGGCTCGACGCGGCGGGGGTCGCCGCGGTGACCGCTCAGTGCGGGCCCGGCTCGCGCGCCGAACTGCTCGACGGCGTCGGGCACTTCCTGCACCTGGAGCGTCCCGCGGAGGTTGAGCGGCGCATTCTCGATTTCGTGGGCGCGGCATGAACGCCGCGCTCGCGCTGGCGGGCAGCCTGCTCTTCGTCGCCTTCGCCGGCGCACCGCCGCCGACGGCGGTGCCGATCGAGGCGCGCGTCACGGGCGCATGGATCGCGCGGGACGGCGGACCGTTCCAGCAGATGGCCTTCGACTACGAGGAGGGCGAGCGGACGTTCAGTTCCTGGCTGCACGACCGCCCGGAGTTCAACGGGACATGGCGCCTCGACGGCGAGACGATCACGATCGAGGCGAACGACCTGACCTGGACGCTGCGCATCGTGCGCATCGACGACTTCCGCATGGACGTGCTGGCCGACGACGACACGTCGCCGAGCACCTACGTGCGGCCATGACCGGCGCGCCCTGCCGGCCGGCCCGCGGCGGGGATCTGGACGCCGTGCGGGACCTGCTCGTCGCCTGCGCGCTGCCGGCCGGCGATATCGATGCCACGCTGCTCGCGAATTTCATCGTGGGTGGCGACCACGAGCGCATCGGCGGCGTGATCGGCCTGCAGCCCCACGGCCGCGACGCACTGCTGCGTTCGTTCGCGGTGGCACCCGGGTGGCGCGGCAGCGGGCTCGCCTCGCGCCTGCATGCCGCGGCACTCGCGCAGGCGACGACGCTCGGTGTCGACCGGCTGTGGCTGCTCACGACGACCGCCGCCGCCTGGTTCGTCCGGCACGGCTGGCAGCCGGCCAGCCGGAACGACGTGCCGGCCGCACTGCAGTCGATGCCCGGGTTCACGCACCTGTGTCCGGCCTCGGCGCTGTGCATGACCCGCCGCGTCGCTACCCCTGGCCCCTGACCTTCACTGCGCCCCGGAGAGCACGCCCCATGCCCGTCGTCACCCACCGCTACCTCGACGTGCCGGCCGGCACGATCCATTGCGCCTGCGCCGGCGATGCCGGTCCGCCGGTGCTGCTGCTCCACCAGACGCCGCGCTCGTGGGACGAGTACCGCGACGTGCTGCCTGTGCTCGGCCGGCGCTGCCGCGCCATCGCGATGGACACGCTCGGGTTCGGGGACTCGAGCAAACCGCCGCCGGGCAACGACTCGATCGAGCACTGGGCGGCGGTTGCAGTGAGCGTGCTCGACGCCCTGGGCATCGCGCGGGCGGTCGTCGCGGGGCACCACACGGGCGCGGTGATCGCGACCGAGATGGCAGCGGCATACCCCGAGCGCGTGGCGGCGGCGGTGCTCAGCGCCTCCGCCCTCGTCGACGCTGCGTTCCGCGCCGCGCACGGCGGGCCGCCGGTCGTGGACAACGTGCAGCGTCGCGCGGACGGCGGGCACCTGGTCGACCTGTGGCGCATCCGCCAGCCCTGGTACCCGCCGGGGGACATCGATCTGCTCGAGCGCTTCGTCGCCGACGCGATCAAGGCCGGCTGGCGCGCGGCCGAAGGCCACGCCGTCGTGCATCGCTACCGGATGGAGACGCGCCTGCCGCTCATCCGCTGTCCCGTGCTGATCGTCGCGCCGACAGCCGATCCGCACGCTTACCCGCATGCCCGGCCGCTGGCGGATCGGATCGCGGGCAGTCGCGTGGTCGAGGTGGAGGGCGGCATGGTGCCGTTCCCGGACCAGATGCCGGAAGCCTTCGCGCGCGTCGTGCTCGACTTCCTCGCCGGACTGCCGCCGCCCTGAGCGGCGGCGTCAGACCGGGTAGACGAGATAGCGCGGCAGCACCGTCGTGTCGAGCAGCGCGCGCTTGTCGAGAAACAGGGCGCGCCCCCCGGCGACGGCGATGCGATCATGGTATACGCCGACCACCAGCAGTTGCGACTGGCCGGTCTCCTCGGGCGTGTAGAAGATCGAGAAATTGGTGCGGCAGGCGACGACGTCGTGCGCCCCGGCCTGCGCGTGCACGCGCTGCACGAAGTGCCGCGTGCGGTAGTCCTGGAAGGTGCCCGCCCAGATCTTCGTGACGTACGTGACGCGATCGCGCAACCGCGCGTGCGAGTCGTCGAGCATGAACCCGAGCGGGAGGCCGCGCCCCTCGTTCTCGACCGTCGTGCAGCTGTAGGATGCCTCGTCGACGGTGGCGAAGGTCGCCAGCCAGGCCTCCATGTCCTTGCGATCGAGCGCATCGGCGTAGCGCAGTTGCAGCGCGTCTATGCGGGCGAGGACGACCGGGTCGACGTCGCTCATGACGCGTCCCGGGCGAAGCCCATGATCCGCCGGTAGTAGTCCCAGCGCGGCAGGTTGCCGGTCTCGTCGTTCTGCTTGAGGTCGTAGGAGATCTCCGTGGTCGAGTGCACGCCCTTCTGGAACACGGCGTCCCCTGGCGTGTGGTTGCCGATGTGGACGCGGTGGAACACCGAGGCGTCCTCCATGCTCACCAGGCCGCACGGGCCGAGCAGGTTGGACGACTGGCGCAGCCGGTGCGTGACCATCGCCTCGTCGTCGTCGGCATGCGCGAAGTAGGCGTAGTGCACCTCGGTCTCGTCCAGCGAGCGGGGCATGGCGTAGCGCAGGTTGATGACGTCGAGGTGCTTGGTCGCGACGAAGGTCGGGAACAGTTGCACGACGCGCGAGCCCTTCGAGGGGTCCTCGCCCCGGAAGGCGATGATCGAGGGGTCGGCCAGGGCGCCGGTGTCGGAGGGCACGGTGAGCTGGGACTCGAACACGTTGTGCCCGCGCACGCGTGACGCGCGCTGCATGCCCTTGCCGCCCTGCCACCCGAGCAGCCGGAAAGCCTTGTGCAGCAGCGGCGCGTGGTAGCCGTCGTTGTCGTTGTAGCTCTTCCAGTTGCTGGTGTAGCGCACCTTCTGGTAGCCGAGCAGCCGCAGGCGCCCGTCGCCGCCCATGAGATCCGCGAGCGTGGGGCCGACTTCCTCGAGGAACTCGTCGAGCGGCGGCGTCGCTTCGCTGAGCGTGACGAAGACCAGGCCCTTGAACATGGCCATGCGCGGGCGCGCCAGGGGATAGTCGGCGCGATCGAAGCCGGGCGAGAACTCGGCCTCGTTCGGGCAGCCCATCAGGCGCCCGGCCGCGTCGAAGGCCCAGCGGTGATAGGGGCATTCGAACTTGAGCTTGTTGCCGGACACCGCGGTCTCGAGTTGCGTCGACCGGTGAGTGCAGGCGTTGTAGAAGACCCGCAGTTCGTCGTCGGCCGCGCGCGTGAGGAGGAGGGGAACGCGGCCGACGGTAAAGGTCTTGAAGTCGCCGACCCGCGGCACTTCCCCGGCGTGGGCGATCACGTGCCACTCCGCGCCGTGGAAGATCCGGCGCAGTTCCTCCTCGTAGATGTCCTCGCGGACGAAGACCTCCTTCGGTATCCGGTGCACCTGCGCGGGCCAGTGCACCGCCGGCTGCAATCGCGTCGCATCGCTCATCGCTTTCTCCTGTCGTGTCCCGGGCATGGTGCAGTCAACCGACCCCGCCGCCGGCCACATACAGCGTCTGTCCGGTGACGTAGCCGGCCTCGTCGCTCGCGAGGAAGCAGATCGCGGCCGCGATCTCGTCGGGCGTGCCGAAGCGGCCGAGCGGCGTGTCCCGCAGCGTCTGTTGCATCACGCCGTCCCACCAGCCGCGCTCGGCCTGCGACAGCGGCACGGGGTTGCGCGGAATCGCGCGCGGCCCGACGTCGACGCCCCCGGGGGCGACGCAGTTCACGCGCACGCCCGCCCCGGCGAGTTCCATGGCCAGCGCGGTCGTGACGGCCTGGATGCCGCCCTTGGCCGCCGCGTAGGGCACGCGGTAGATGCCGCGGGTGGCGACCGAGCCGACGTTGACGATCGCCGCCCGCGGGCGGCCGAGCAGCGCCGGGATGAACACGTGGCAGCACCACAGCGTCGGCCACAGCGAGCGGCGGAGCTCCAGCTCGATTTCGTCGGCCGCGTACTCGTGGAAAGGCTTCGCCCAGATCGTGCCGCCGACGTTGTTGACGAGCACGTCGGGTGGTCCGAACAGCGCGCGGGTCTGCCCGAGCAGCGCCTCGGCGCCGGCCCGGGTTTCCAGGTCGACCACCGCGACTGCGGCACGGCCTCCCCCCTCCTCGATGGCGGCGGCCACCTGCCCGGCCACGGTCGCGGCGCGGTCGGCGATGACGACGCGGGCACCCTCGCGGGCGAACCGTTCGGCCGTCGTGCGGCCGATGCCCTGCGCGGCACCGGTCACGACGACCACGCGGTCCTCGAAGCGCCGGGAGATCATGGCGATCCGCGCCACGCGCTGCCGGGCGCAGGCGTCCTCGTGCCGGACCGGTCCTGGATGTTCCTCACGGCAGCCCGTCCTGCTCCCCGATGGCGTGGTCGCGACCGTCACGCCGCGACCCGTTGGAGAATGCTAGCATTCTAGTACGGCAGTCATCGAGCCCCTGCAGTCATCGGGAGGTCTGTGCGGTAGCGGTCGAAGGGGGTCCGGAGGCCCCCACCCGCCCGCCGCTCCCCGGCCAGGCATGGGCACGACGCACCCCGCGCGCGGGCATAATGGGCCATGCGCTCGTGCCTGCCGCCGCCCCCCCGCCGGGTCAACGCCCGTCGCCAGGGGCCATGGCCATGACCGCGGCGTTCCAGGATCACTTCTCCGGTGTCGCTGCCGAGTACGCCCGCTTCCGTCCCGGCTATCCGCAGCCGCTGTTCGACTGGCTCGCCGCGCAGTGCGCGCGGCACGACTGCGCCTGGGACTGCGCGACGGGCAGCGGGCAGGCGGCGGTGCCCCTCGCCGCCCGCTACGCCCGCGTCATCGCGACCGACGCGAGCGCGGAGCAGATCGCCCGCGCGCCCGCCCACCCCGGCATCGAGTACCGCGTGGCGACGGCCGAGGCGAGCGGCTTGCCGGAGGCCTGCGCCGATCTCGTGACCGTCGCGCAGGCCCTGCACTGGTTCGAGCACGACGCCTTCTGGCGCGAGGTGAGCCGCGTCCTGCGCCCGGGCGGCGTCGTCGCGGCGTGGACCTACGGGCGCTGCGTGCCGGACGACGAACCGGTGCGCGCGATCATCCGGCGCTGGTACGCCGAGGTCACCGGGCCGTACTGGCCGCCGAGCCGCGTCCACGTCGACAGCGGCTACCGCACGATCCGGTTCCCGTTCGCCGAGTTCGACGGCCCGGTGCTCGAAGTGCGCGCGCGCTTCACGCTCGCCGGCCTGGTCGGCTACGCGGGCACGTGGTCGGCGACCGTGCGCATGCGCGAAGCGCTGGGCCGCGATCCGCTGCCCGACCTCGCCGCGGAGCTCGCGCCCGTGTGGGGCGATCCGGATCTGCCGCGTGCCATGCGCTGGCCGCTCGCCATGCGGGCCGGACGCAGCGCATGAATCCGACCCTGACGACCATCGTGTTGCTCGCCTGCAGCAACGTGTTCATGACCTTCGCCTGGTACGGGCACCTGAAGCACCTGAATCACCAGCCGTGGCTCGTCGCGGCACTGGTGAGCTGGGGCATCGCGCTGTTCGAGTACCTGCTGCAGGTGCCGGCGAACCGCATCGGCCACCAGGTGATGAGCGTCGGGCAATTGAAGATCCTGCAGGAGATCATCACCCTGACCGTATTCGTGCCGTTCTCCATCTGGTACATGCGCGAGAGGCTGACGCTCGATTACCTGTGGGCGGGACTGTGCCTGTGCGGTGCGGTGTTCTTCCTCTTCCGCGCGCGCTGGTTCGGGAGCTGAGCCCATGGCCACAACCCGCGTGCCACCCGGCACGAGCGGCCGCAAATGGAAGGGAGCCTGACCTTATCGCGGCTGAAGCCGCTCCTACAGGAGCCTTGCTCCGGCGTTGATACGGAGCTCCTGTAGGAGCGGGCTTGCCCGCGATAGCCCTCCACGGGGTCGGCGCCAACGCTATCGCGGCTGAAGCCGCTCCTGCAGGAACGTTCGCTCGAGGTCGGAACGAAACTCCCTGTAGGAGCGGGCTCGCCCGCGATAGCCCTCCCCGGGGTTGGCGCCGATGGCTATCGCGGCTGAAGCCGCTCCT
>CAYOJP010000051.1:0-17652 GCA_964404305.1 uncultured Gammaproteobacteria bacterium | reverse complement strand
GAGCCCTGCCCCGTGTCGCCGCCAGCGAGCAGCAGCGCGCCGGGCCGGCCGGCGCGCAGCCGCCGCACCAGCGTCGCCAGATGCGCATACCCGCCCACGCGGCCATAGCTCCGGGCCGCGGCTTCGAAGTCGAGACAGGTGAACGCGTGTGCCTCGCGGGAACCGGGGGCGATCGCGAAATGTTTCAGGAACCGCTCGCCGGTGAGGTGCGGCGGGCGGCCGGTCCACTCGCCGATGCCGATGTTCAGGGCGGGCTCGCGGTAGTACACCGGCAGCAACTGCGCGTGCGCATCGGTGTAATGCAGGAGGCCGACGTTTCCGAACGGCGGCAGGTCGTAGAAGGCGTCGCCATCCGCGCCCCCCAGCACGCGGGGCGCCGCGAGCGCGAAACCCGCCGCGCTCGCCGCGGCCAGGACGTTCAGGAACTCGCGCCGGTTCATTGGTTGACCGGCGAGGCGGGGTCGAACAGCAGCGCCATGAGGTCCTTCAGCTGCTGCTCGGTGAGGATGCCCTTGTGTCCGAAGCGGGGCATGGTCGAGCAGGGCATCTGGGCATTGGAATTCCACAACTTGGACCAGGCGAGCTCCAGCAGCGGTGGCGAACTGCCGCGCAGCTTCCCGTACCGGCGCAGGCTGGGCCCGATCGTGCCGTACGCGATCTCGGCGCCCGACAACTCGTGGCACGCGTAGCAGTTGCCGCCAGCGGGCTTGGCCGGGTCGTCGCTGTACTGGAAGCCGGTACCGGTCTGCGCCACCAGTTCGCCGCGCTGCCAGTCGCCGAGGTACTGGCCATCGGCCGGCGGCCGCACCGTCGCCAGGCTGTCCGCCATGATTTTCTGCGCGATGTCCGGCGGCGGCAGCCCCGGCGCATGCACGGTGCACAGCCGCTGTACCTCGTCCTGATCGAGTCGGGAGAGGGCGGCCTGCCCGTGCGCGACGAACGATGACTTCATCGCCGCATGCGCGCGGGCCGCCGGATCCTCGCCCGCGCGGGCCGCGGAGACGACGGCGGCGAGCACCGCGACCAGCGCCCAGGCCCTGCCGGATCTGCATCTCATGTCAGTACCCTCAACGCTTGATGGCGGGCGCCGCCATCGCGGCCCCCTGCGCGTTCCTCGCGAGGAACATGGTGAGCGCAATGGCCGTCTCGGAGCCGTAGCGCAGTTCCGGCAGGCGCTGCTGGCGGAAGCAGTCAGCCAGGCGCCACTCCATCGTCCGCACCTCGCCCTGCGACACGCGGTAACCGGGCCAGGTCGTGTAGGCCGCGCGTGCGCCCTCGGGGTCCGCGAGCTTCGGCAGAACCTGCAGCCGGATGCGCTTGCCGCTCTCCCCGTGACAGGTGGAACAGGCGAAATCGTGGGGGCCGGCCCGGTAGTAGAAGAGCGCGCGCCCCAGGTCGTAGGCCGCCTGCTCCTGCGGATGCGCCAGGGGCACGTCCATCGGGCGACCGCGCGAGGCCGCGGCGATGTAGACGGTCAGTGCTTCCAGATCGGACTTGCTCGCACCGTCACCGAAGCGGGTCCGCAGGAGGTCGGCCTCGGCGAACCCCTGCAGCCCGACCATGCAGGTGACCAGCCGGGACTCGAGGTCCTGCACGCGGCCGGTGTCCTCGAACCAGCGCGGCAACCGGGCGTAGGCGCCCTCGAGGACGCCCGCGCCCAGCCCGAGATCGCAGCCCGACAGCGGCACGTTCTTCGGACCGCGCGGCTGGGACCACAGGTCCGCGCCGCGCATCTCCCACAGCTCGGCGGGATTGTCGTCGCCGAACATCTCGCGATACTCCGCGATGGCGTCCTCCGCCGACGTCTCCGCCCGCACCGCGGCGAGGCCGGCGAGAAAAGCCGCGGGCAGCGCTATCAGCACGGTCCAGCGCTTCTTGGTCATGCGATTCTCCGGTGGCATGTCAGGGCTTGAGATAGGCGTAACCGTCGCGGACCTGCAAGCGGGCCGCCTCGGCCACGCCGGACGGCACCACGGTTGCCTCGGCGAGCACTCGGCCCGGGTCGATGTCGCGGGCCGCGAGCGTATTGCGACAGACGCGGAATTCCACGCCCTGCTCCGCCAGCTGCTGCACCGTCAGCTCGTAGGGATACCCGCCCGCATCCTCGGCCCCCTGGAGCAGGAAGTCGATGCCCTCGGCCAGCGCGACCACGACGATCTTCACGCCTGGCTCGGCCGCGAGGTGGTTGCGGATGCCGCGCAACGCACGGCTGGCCTGCTCGAGCCCCGAGTCGACATGGTAGACGACCCGCACATCGGCAACGTCCTGCGCGGGTGCGAGCGCCGGCAGCCCGGCCAGCAGGCAGGCCGCCAGTACCGCTCGCCGGGCGAGCATCATCCGATCGCGACCTCGTCGGTGCGAGTGTCTCCGGCGGTATCGGTCCAGGTCACCGCGATCTTGTCGCCCTTGGCGGCGCCCTTGAAGCGGAACGCCAGGTAGGGGTTCTTCGACACCGACGGCCCCCACTGCGCGTCGAGCACCGTACGCCCGTTGCAGGTCGCCTTCACGCTGACGATGTAACGGGCCGGCACCACCGCGCCGCTCGCATCCTTGCGCTGTCCGGTTTCCATGTCGTGAGCCATCAGCACTTTCACCTCGACCTTGTCACCGGCGAGGGTGGCGCGAATTCGCATCGGATCTGCCATTTCGATTCTCCGTCCGTGTGCCGATCAGCCGCCGCAGCCGCCGAGCGTCACTTTCACCAGTTTGCTCGTGTAGAAGAAGCCGGCATCGGTCTTCACCAGCGCGTGCACGTTGCAGGTCTCCGCCACCTTGACGCGGGTCGCCACGAACGGCTCGGTGCCCTCGGGAATCGTGAATTCGGCCGAGAGGACATGCGGATTCTTCTCCACCACGATCGCGATGGAACGCGTGTTCGGGAGCTTGCTCTCCACTTCCACCGGCACGACCGCGCCGTTCTCGGCGATGTCCGGGGCCTTGAAAGCGATGTCGGTCGACTGCTTCGCCGCGCTGCCCCCGAGCGCCTTGACCACGTCCTCGAGGGAACGCGATTCGAACGCCGGCCGGGCGTCGGCAGCCCGCACCACTCGCGGCAACCACCCGGCGGTCGCGGCCAACACGTACGCGCCGGCGCCCATGCCGGCCCGGAGCAGGGCCCTTCTGTGCAGATTCATGAATTTTCCTCCATTTTCGTTTCAGTGGGGCTGCCAGAGATCAATGAGCCTTCGCGCCGGCCAGCAGCCAGTCCACGATGAGCGCGAGGTCGGCCTCCGGCACGTGCGCCTGGGGCGGCATCATGGCGTTGCCCCAGGCGCCGGACCCGCCGGACCTGAGCTTCGCGGCGAGCATGGCCGCTGCGCCCTCGGTACCGCGGTAGCGGGCGCCCACCTGCTGGAACGCCGGCCCGATGACGACCTTGTCGAGGGCATGGCAGACGCTGCAGCCGTGCTTCCGGGTCAGAGCATAGCCCGCCGGTCCCGCTGCGGCCTCGGTCTGCGGCGCGGGCGTCGGCGTACCGGAATTCAGCGTATACAAACCGCGGAAATGCGTGGCCACGTCACCGTACATCTGCTGCGTGAAGTCCGGCGGCAGCTCGGAGGTGATCTCGACCTTCGCCTCGCAGTCCTTCATGCACGCCGTGTTCTGCACGTCGGGCTTGCCGTCGATGCTGCCCATGCCGTGCGCGAGCGTATAGCCGTCCCGGTTGGGCATCTGCACCTGCGGCAGCGTCGTCGCATCCAGTTCGGCATCGGCCGGCAGGATCTCGTTGAGATTGAGCACGTACGCAGTGACGGCGTAGACCTCATCCGGCGTCAGCGACTTGGAGTGGTTGAACGGCATCGCCCGGTTGATGTAGTCGAACAGCGTGGTCGCGTAGTTCAGCTTGCTGCCGACGGTGCGCTGCGGACTGCCGCTGGCGAGGGACCCGATGCCGCCGGTGAGCGCGATGTACTCCTGGCTTTCGCCGAACGTTCCGTGGCAGCTGGCGCATTGCGCATCGTAGATTTCCTGCCCCGCCGACACCGAGCCGCGACCCGGCGGCAGTCCGGCGCCATCCGGACGCACGTCGATATCCCAGCCGGCGAGCTCCTCCGGCGTGACCGCGCGGCCCAGCGCGTTCCAGGGCTCGCCGGCCGCGCCGGCGGCCAGCAGCATGCCCGCCAGCGCCAGCCCCCACTTATCAGACCTGGACATTGGTCACCCCGCCGTCCGGCGCCACCTTCCACGTCTGGATGGCGTTGTTGTGGTAAATCGAGCTGCTGCCCCGGACCTCGCGCAGCTGCCGCATCTTCGGCTGCACGTAGCCGGTCTCGTCAATGCAGCGGCTCTGCAGCAGCGCGGGCCCGCCGTCCCACGCCCAGTCGAGGCGGAACCGGGTCAGGCTCTTCGACAGCACCGGGCCGTCGAGTCGTGCCGTCTTCCAGTTACGACCGCCGTCGGTCGAGACGTCGACGCGCTTGATGCGCCCGCGACCGGACCAGGCGAGGCCGCTGATCTCGTAGTACCCGCCCTTGTCGAGCAGCTTCTGGCCGCCGGAGGGCGAGGTGATCACGGACTTCGCCTCCTGCACGTACGTGTACTGGCGACTCGTGCCGTCAGGCATCAGATCGCTGTAGTGGATGGTTTCCTCGCGCGTGTGCCAAGGCTGGTCCCCGACCTCGACGCGGCGCAGCCACTTCACGCTCGACACTCCCTGCACGCCCGGAACGAACAGGCGCAGGGGGTAGCCGTTCTCGGGGCGCAGCATCTCGCCGTTCTGGCCGTACACGAGCATCGCGTCGTCCAGTGCCATCCCGATCGGGAGGGTCCGCGTGAGACCGGCGGCGTCGGCGCCCTCGGCCAGGATGTACTTCGCCTGCTTCAGGTCCACGCCGACGTCGTCGAGGACCGTGGAAAGCAGCACCCCGGTGTACTCGGCCCCGGCCAGCATCCCGTGGGTGAACTGCACCGTGGGCACCGCGACGTTGGCCCACTCCATGGCGGAATTCGCGCCGCACTCCAGGAAGTGGACCCGCGACACGGCCGGGAAGCGCAGGATGTCCTCCATCGAGTAGATCTTCGGATTCTTCACCAGCCCGTGGACGATCAGCCGGTGGCGATACGGATCGACGTCGGGCAGGCCGTTGTGGTTGCGTTCGAAGTGCAGTCCGTTCGGCGTGATGATGCCGAACAGGTTCTGCAGCGGCGTGAACGCCACCGACGATTCGCCGGTGGTGGTCAGTCCGGGGCTGGTTCGCCGGATCACGCCGCTCTCGAAGCGCGAGGGCATTCCGTAGGGCTGCGAGCCAACGGGCTTGCCGAGTTGCTGCGACCAGGGCGGCACGTCCGGCGGCAGTCCGTCGGTGCCGAGGGCTCGCGCTGCCGCGAGCGCGGCTCCCGCGCCGAGGACGCCGCCGAGCAGGCGGCGCCGACCGGCTCCGCGGGCCGTGAGTCCGTCCTCCGGCGCCGCGACCAGGCGTCCCTGTGATACCGCTGCTTTCTGCATTGCTGCCGCTCCCCGTTTCAACGCAGGGCGACGACCGGCCGGCCTTCGGCCGTCCACTGGGTCATCGAACCGTCGTACAGCCTCACCTCGCGGTTGCCGAGCAGTTCGCTCAGCACGAACCAGGCGCCCGAAGCCAGATGGCCGGTGTTGCAGTAAGTGACCGCGGGCTCCGAGGTATCGATGCCGAAGCGCGCGAACACCTTGCGGTACTGATCCGGCGTCAGGAAGCGGAAACCGCCGTCCGCGGGGACTGCGCGCACGTCGGGGGGGAAGTTGAGCGCGCCGGCGATACGGCCGGGCGCGGCGACATTCGGCTTCTTCTGCAGGCCGAGATAGAAAGGCAGCGGCCGCGCATCGATCACCTGTGTGCCCTGCGCGAGCGCTCGTGCCACGTCCTCGCTGTCCGCGAGCAGCTCGCGCCGCTCGGCGCTGGCCGTCCAGTCTCCCGCGACTGCGGCCGGCGCAGCCGTCTCAAAAGCAAGGCCGGCCTGCAGCCAGCCCGCCGTACCGCCGTCGAGGATGGCGACGTCGTCCTCGCCGTAGAACTTGAGCGACCAGTACAGGCGCGCGGCGGTATCGAGATCCTCCAGGGTCGCGCCGGGCGAGGCGATCACCACCGGCCGGCCGGCACCGATGCCGGCCGCGCGCATCAGGGCCTCGAAGGCAACGCGATCCGGCAACATGCCCTTGATCCTGTGCCCGCCGATCTCGCGTTCCACCCGCGCGTCGGCATAATCAACGAGCCGGGCGCCCGGCACGTGTCCGCCAACCTCGCTCAGAACCTTCGCGCCCGTCTTCGCATCGGCTTCGAACACCGGCTCGGCGGTGAAGGACTCGGGATCCTCGCGGATGTCGAGCACGGTCACCTCGCCGAGGTGAGCCGACACCCACTCGGGAGTCACTAGCGGTCCCGGCAGGCCCGCCGCTGCCACCGGCTGCAGGCTGGCCGCGAGCGTCCAGGCGGCAACTACCATCGCATTTCGCATCGCAAGTCTCCGTTTGGATCGTTCCGGTTCAGGCGGCAGCCTCGAGGGCGGCAAGCTGATTCTCAATCGAGACCACGCAGTCACTCAGCACGTGGATGCGGCGATCTTCGAGCAGGCGTGCGTCACGCCCGCCGGCCCGCCACTGCGCAATCCGCTGGTCGCGGTGCTCGAGCACGACCGCCAGCTGCGGGCGGAAGAGCTCCAGCGTCGCGCCTAGCCACCTGGACAGCACGCTGCGTCCGGGTGCCCGCAGCCCCCGGGTCCGGGCCGCGAGGCGCAACGTGGTGCGCGCGTCGCGCCAGCGTTCGTCGGTGACCCAGCGGTTGGTCGCGAACAGGCGCACGGGCGACCCGCGCGCATCCACTGCCAGCCCCGCGAGGTGCGTGCACGCCCCCTCGGCGGTGCGCGCGAAGACGTGAAAATGCCCGTGCTCCCCACTGCCGGCCGCGGTCCGCTCGTGGCTGTGGTAGTACCAGGTGCAACCGGCTTCGCGATCCTCGACGCCGCCATCGGGATAGTGCTTCCAGGAGCGCGGCGCGCTCGCGCGTCCGACGGCCGCGCTGGCCGTGCTCTCACCGGCGCGGGCGAGCCGAAGCATGGACGCGAGCACCTCCGTCGCGGCGTCGGCCATCCGCTCTCGCGCGCGCCGGTCGAGTCCCCGCACGAGCGAATCGGCGAGCACTTCGGTCGGCGCGATACGGGCACCGCGGCAACTACCTGCCAGGGTAGACGCCATCTTCAGGCCGTCGCGGTGCGCCCGTCGAAGCGCTGGCTGGCGGCACAGGGGTTCTTCGCCTTCTTCTTGCGCGGAGCGCACGGATTGGAAGGCGCGCAAGGATTGCCGGCCTTCTTCCGCTTCTTCCGCGGAGCGCATGGATTCGCCGGTGTGCAGGGGTTGTCCGCGGCCCTGACGACCCCCACCGGCGCCGCTCCGGAGACCGCGGCCGGCAGCGGTGCGACGCTTGCCAGCACGAGAGACAGCGCGGCGAGTCCGCGCGACAGGTTTCGACGACGACGCGTTTGCATCTGGAGCCTCCGATCCCGGGTCAGATTGAGTGCATGGACGGCGCAGGCACCGCGGTATCGCGCGTGTGTGTGCCGGCCAGACGTCCGATGAGGAGGCCGGCGACCACGGCTACGGCAGCCAGCGCCAGGATCACGACCCAGCCCGGGACGCCCAGCAGTTGCGGCACGGTCTGGCCTTCCGGGCCTGGCAGTGCATCCAGGAGCGGCTCCAGCCACCGGTAGGTGCCGGCGAAGGCCAGCGCTCCGACCACGAGGCCGACGAAGAAGAACGCGCCGTCCAAACGGCCGTTGCAGACTCCCACTACCGAGGTGCCGGGACAGTAGCCTCCGACACCCATGCCGACACCGACCAGCGCGCCGCCGAGCAGCGTCGCCCAGACATAGGTGGTCGGCGTGTAGATCGCCTCCGGGTCCATCAGCCCCGCAACTTCGAGCAGGTACAGGCCGGTTGCCGCGACGACGATCGCGGTGAACATGACGTTGAACACCGTCCAGTCCTGCAGCCGCAGTTGCGCGGTCAACCGGCACCCGCTGCCCAGTCCCCCGCGCTGCAGGACGTAACCGAAGATGCCACCGCAGACGAGGCCCGAGACGGGCCCGACGAAATCGAGCGGGAAATTCATTGCCAGTACCTCCGCGTGAGGAACCCGGTAGCTAGCCCGGCCCCGAAGAACCCGCCCAGGAACAGGAAGCCCGCGGTTGCGAGCGTCGCGGCCCCGGACAGCCCGAGCCCGCTGGTGCACCCGGCCGCGACCCGTGCGCCGTAACCGGCCACCATGCCGCCGATGACCGCGAGCAGGAGGCGGCGCGGGCGCGAGAGCCGTGGCGGCCCATCCACCTGCCAGCGGAATCCGCCGGACAGGATCGCGGCGAGCAGGGCACCGGCGGCGACTCCGATCACCTGCCAGGTGATCCAGGCATCGAGCGGGTTGCTGCCCCCTTCCACCATCGGCCCGAGGTAGTCGTTGGCGGCGGTGGCGGTCGGGGCCACTACATTGGCGGCCGTGGCCGCGACAGCGGTCGGAAAACCCGACGCGCCCAGACCGTGGCCGGTCAGCACGAAGGTCAGCAGCAGTCCGAGCCCGAGCATCAGGCCGGCGAAATGTGCATTCCACAGGGGTGCGGGTGGACGGTTCAATGGCTTCTCCTCACCGTTGCGCAGTCTAGTTCGCGGCGGGGCTATATACCCCTACGGGTATATGTATATAACCGAACGACGGGGAGATCAACCTTGCAATGCAACAAACCGCGGGGCAGGCGTGGCAAGCTAGCGGCACCATGAGCCTCCTGACCGTCAACGGCGTCGACCTGTACTGGGAATCCACGGGCGAGGGCCCGGCGTTGCTGTTCCTGCACGGGCTCGGCTCGAGCACGTGCGACTGGGACGCACAGGTCGCGCATTTCGCGCGCGACTGGCGGGCGATCGCTCTCGACCTGCGCGGCCACGGACGCAGCGGCAAGCCGCCCGGGCCCTACTCGGTCGGGCAGTTCGCAGACGACGTCGCCGGCTTCATCCGCCAGGTCGCCGATGCGCCCGTGCACCTCGTCGGGTGGTCCATGGGCGGGATGATCGCGTTCGAGGTCGCGCTGCGCGCCCCACGGCTCCTCGCGAGCATGACCATTGTCAACAGCGGTCCGGAACTGGTGTTGCGCACCCTCACCCAGAAGCTGGAGTTCGCGAAACGCTTCGCGATCGTGCGCCTGCTGGGCATGCGACGCATGGGCGCCGCGCTCGCGGCGCGCCTGTACCCGGAACCGGGGCAGGCATACCTGCGCGCGCAGATGAGCGAGCGCTGGGCGCGCAACGAGCGACGGGCCTACGCGGATTCCCTGCGCGCGCTGGTCGGCTGGAGCGTCATGGACAGGCTGGCGGAGATAGCGACGCCGACGCTGGTCGTCGCCGCCGACCAGGACTACACGCCGGTGGCGTGGAAGCGGGCCTGGGCAGCGCGCATGCCCGACGCACGGGTCGCGGTCGTTGCGGGTTCACGCCACGGGACGCCGGTGGACCGGCCTGACGCGCTCAATGCAACGCTGGAGGAATTCCTCCGCGTCGTTCACGACCGGCCCCGTCCCTGACGGCCGGGAACCTGACACGCCGGCGCACCCGGCGGTCGCGAGCCCTCTTCGACCCTGGCCACCGCCGAGCCTGCGGTGCCGGGACGAGTGGCGGCGACCTGGCGCGCCGGCCGACGGCGCCGGCAGCAGGCCGGCCGCAAGCGGTCCGATTGTTCCCGATACCCGGTGGCGGTCCCCGGAGGGCCTTGGGTGCAGGCTGCGGGCCCGGTGTCAGCGGCCTTTACATTTTGCGTCCGAAGGCGCCAGGGGCCGGCGCCTAACCCGTTGTCGCGACATGGGACACGGCGTGCGGGCACGAATAGTGCGTCGCGATCGACGACAGCCGTGCTCGTTGAGGCCTGCGCAGGCGGGCCTCTTTTTTCGGTCCGCCGAGTAACCCTGGCGGCGACGCTCACAGGCGCTCGAGCGCCTCGGCCAGCGTGCGCACGCGCGCAACGTCCATGCCCTCGATGCCCTCGCGGGCGACGTTGGACGCCGGTGCGATCGCGCGCCGGAAGCCGTGCTTGCCCGCCTCGCGCAGGCGTTCCGGTCCTGCCTGCACCGGACGGATCTCGCCGGCGAGGCCGATCTCGCCGAACACCACGAGGTCCTGCGGCAGCGGCCGGTCGCGCAGGCTCGACAGCAGCGCGAGCACGACCGGCAGATCCGCCGCCGTCTCGCCGAGACGCACTCCACCGACGACGTTCACGAACACGTCCTGGTCGTGCGTGGCGATGCCGGCGTGCCGGTGGAGGATGGCGAGCAGCATCGCCAACCGGTTGTGCTCGAAACCGACCGTGACCCGCCGCGGGCTCGCCAGGTGCGAGGTGTCGACCAGTGCCTGCACCTCGACCAGCAGCGGGCGGGTGCCCTCGCGGGTCACGGTCACCGCACTGCCTGCCACCTCGTGCTCATGCCGCGAGAGGAAGATCGCGGACGGATTGCTGACCTCGCGCAGACCCTTGTCGGTCATCGCGAACACGCCCAGTTCGTTGACCGCACCGTAGCGGTTCTTCACCGCGCGGATGACGCGATAGCGGCTGCCGGTATCGCCTTCGAAGTAAAGCACCGTGTCGACCATGTGTTCGAGGACGCGCGGACCGGCCAGCGCACCCTCCTTGGTGACGTGGCCGACGAGGAACAGCGCGCAGCCGGCGCGCTTGGCATGCCGCACCAGTTGCGCCGCGCTCTCGCGCACCTGCGCGACGCTGCCCGGCGCCGAGCCCAGCATCTCGGTGTAGACGGTCTGGATCGAGTCGACGACAACGACCCGCGGCGCCTCGGCCGCGACCGCCTCGAGTATGCGCTCGACGTTGGTCTCGGTGACGATGCGTACGCCGCCGGCGTCGAGCCCGAGCCGCCGCGCGCGCGCGCTCACCTGCTGCGCAGACTCCTCGCCGCTCACGTACAGGACCGGTGCGCGACTCGTTTGCGCGACCTGCGCGAGCGCCTGCAGCAGCAAGGTCGACTTGCCGATGCCCGGATCGCCGCCGATGAGGACCACGGAGCCGGCCACGAGACCGCCGCCGAGCACCCGGTCGAGTTCCGCCACCCCCGACGGCATGCGCAGTTCCGCCGCGCCCTCGATCTCGGACAGCGCGCGCACCGGCTCCCGCCCGCCACTCCAGCCGGCGTAGCGGGCCGCGACCTTGCCGGGCTTCGTGCCCACCGCCTCGGCCGTCTCCTCTAGCGCGTTCCACGCGCCGCAGGCGGGGCACTGCCCGACCCATTTCGGCTCGACCGCGCCGCATTCGCGGCACTGGTAGGCTGAGCGGGCCCTAGCCATCCTCGGAGTACCGCGCCCGCATGCGCACGCTGCAGGTGAGCTGGTAGGGCACCGTGCCGGCATGGCGGGCGATTTCCTCCACCGGCAGCCCCTCGCCCCACAGCACGACCGGATCGCCGACCCGGGCATCGGGGCAATTGCGCAGATCCACGCACAGCATGTCCATGGACGACTTGCCGATGAGCTGCACGCGCACGCCGTTCACGAGCGCCGGCGTTCCGGACTCCGCGTGCCGCGGGTAACCGTCTCCGTAGCCCATCGCGACGATGCCGACCGGCATCGGTCCCGGGCTGCGCCAGGTCAGGCCGTAGCCGACGCCTTCGCCGGCCGCAATGCGGCGCACCGCGATGAGCGCCGAGCGCAGAGTCATCACCGGGCGCAGTTCCAGTTCGGCGGCGCTGCGGTCGTCGACGGGAGACACGCCGTACAGCATCAGGCCGGGCCTCACCCAGTCGCGGTGCGAGCCGGGCCAGGCCACGACGCCGGCCGAGTTGGCGATGGAGTGTTCGGCCTGAAGGCCCGCCGCCGCCGCGTCGAACTGCGCAATCTGGCTGACGACCGTGGGATCGCCGGGCGTGTAGGCGCAGGCGAGCTGGGTCATCAGGCGCAACGGTCCGCGCACCGCCGCGCTTGCCCGCAGGCGCGCGGACACTGCCGCGATCGCCCCCGGCTCGAACCCGAGCCGGTGCATGCCGGTGTCGATCTTGAGCCACACGCGCACGGGCTCGCCGGGAGGCGCCTGCTCCAGCATCTCGACCTGGCCGGCATCATGCACCACGATGTCCAGCGCGTGGGCGCGCACCACGGGCAGTTCGGCCGCCGCGAACGCGCCCTCCAGCAGGACCACGGGGTGGCGGAATCCCGCCACGCGCAGCGCGAGCGCCTCCTCCATGCACGCAACGCCGTAAGCGTCGGCGTCGGCGAAGGCGCGGGCCATGCGCACGCAGCCGTGCCCGTACCCGTCGGCCTTGATCACCGCCATCACCCGGGCGCCCGGGGCGAGGGATCGCACGCGCGCCAGGTTGTGCCGGGCGGCAGCCGGGTCGATCACGACGCAGGCGGGACGGGTCATGGCCGGGGCGCTGGCAGGCGCGACATGGACGCGGGCCGGAGGATCAGTCGCCGCTGTAGGCGTCGGTGGCGAGGTTCTCGAAGCTCGTATACTGGCCGAGGAACGCGAGGCGGACCTTGCCGATGGGGCCGTTGCGCTGCTTGCCGATGATGATCTCGGCGACGCCCTTGTCGGCGCTGTCCTCGTTGTAGACCTCGTCGCGGTAGATGAACATGATGACGTCGGCGTCCTGCTCGATGGCGCCTGATTCACGCAGGTCCGACATCTGCGGCCGCTTGTCGGTGCGGCTCTCCAGGCTGCGGTTGAGCTGCGACAGCGCGATCACCGGCACGCTCATCTCGCGCGCGATCGCCTTCAGCGAGCGGGAGATCTCGGAAATCTCGGTCGCCCGGTTCTCCTTGGTCCCCGGCACCTGCATCAGCTGCAGATAGTCCACGACGATCATGCCGAGTTCGTGCTCGCGGGCGATGCGGCGGCAGCGTGCGCGCAGTTCGCCCGGGGTCAGGGCCGGGGTGTCGTCGATGAAGATCCGCGCCTCCGACAGCAGCGTCACGGCCGAGGTCAGGCGCGGCCAGTCGTCGTCGGCCAGGCGCCCCGTGCGGACCTTGTGCTGGTCGATGCGTCCGAGCGAGGCGATCATGCGCATGGCGAGCTGCTCACCGGGCATTTCCATGCTGAACACCGCGACCGTCTGCTTGCCGGTGATCGCGGCCTCCTGGGCCAGGCCGAGCGCGAACGCGGTCTTGCCCATCGACGGGCGCCCCGCGACGATGACGAGGTCGCCGCGCTGCATGCCCGAGGTCTTTTCGTCGAGTTCGTAGAACCCGGTAGGCACGCCGGTCAGGGCCGATCCGGACTCGTACAGCGCGTCGATGCGATCGACCGCCTTGACGAGCAGTTCCTTGATTCCCTGCACCTGGTTGCGCGCCCGCGCCTTGCGGTCGGCAATCTGGAACACCTTCTGCTCGGCGCCGTCGAGGAGCTCGTCGCTCGAGCGCCCTTCCGGGTTGTAGCCGGAGGTCGCAATCTCGGTGCCGGCGTGGATCAGGCTGCGCAGCACCGCGCGCTCGCGCACGATGTCGGCATAGGCCGCGATGTTCGCCGCGCTGGGCGTGTTCTCGGCCAGGCGGGCGAGGAACGGCAGGCCGCCCGCCTGTTCGAGCAGCGCATGGCTCTCGAGCCACTCGGCGACCGTCACGACGTCGCAGGGCTTGCCGTCGTTGGCGATGGTGCTCACCGCGCGAAACACGATTCGATGATCCGCGCGGTAGAAATCGGCTTCGGCGATGCGCTCGGCAACGGCCAGCCAGGCCTCGTTCTCGAGCATCAGCCCGCCGAGCACGGCCTGCTCCGCCTCGATCGAGTGCGGAGGCAGCTTCAGGCTCTCGACCGGGCCGGGACGCGCCTCGGGGTAGGCGGTTCTCTCCATCGGGATGGGCGGGGGCCCGCAGTCAGGCGACCAGGGCGTCGCGTCCCGTCATGCTAGCGCGCCGGCCCCCGCCG
Source organism: uncultured Gammaproteobacteria bacterium (assembly GCA_964404305.1). GTDB lineage: Bacteria > Pseudomonadota > Gammaproteobacteria > JADZEE01 > JADZEE01 > CAYOJP01. The sequence continues at coordinate 3,775 of CAYOJP010000051.1, read as the reverse complement.
CGATACTGGCGCGGGGGCCGGCGGGCCGGGCGCGGGTTCAGGCCTGCGCAGGCGCAGATTCCTCGGCGACGACGACCGTAATCGCGACATTGACGTCGGGATGCAGGTGGATGTCGACGCTGTGGCTGCCGACCTCGCGCAACGGGCCGGCCGGTAGCCGCACCTCGCGCCGCTCGAGCTCGATGCCGAGCGCGGTGGTCGCCTCGGCGATGTCGACGGTGCCGACGGAGCCGAACAGGCGGCCTTCGGTGCCGGCCTTGGCGCGGATCGTGACGGTGAGGTCGGCGAACTGGGCCGCTCGCGCCTGGGCCCGGCCGAGGGCGTCGGACTGCGCGCGCTCGAGCTCGGCCCGGCGGGCTTCGAACTCGGCCACGTTCGCCGGCGTCGCCGAGACGGCCTTCCTGCGCGGAATGAGGTAGTTGCGGCCGTAGCCGGGCTTCACCCGGACCCGGTCGCCCAGGTTGCCGAGGTTGTGGACCTTTTCGAGCAGTATGACTTCCATCGTCGCCTTCCTCTTCAGTCTTCGTTGCGGCAGCTACGGAGCCGACTCCGGGCCGTTCCCGGGCCGCTTGCCGGCGAGCCGGCGGAAATCCATCACCACGTCGGCCGCCCCGAGCAGGCCGAGCATGAACACCGTGTACTGCGGCAGCAGCGCCAGGGACACGTACAGCAGCACCAGCCAGCCCTTCGCATACGTCCGTGCCCGCAGCCGGTAATGCACCACCGCGAGCCCCTGGAACAGATACAGCACCGTGGCGAGCAGCAGCAGCTCGGCACCGAGCTTCGCGCCATCGCCCCCGGAGTGGCCCTGCACGAGCGCGAGCAGCGCCATCAGGCCGGTGGCCGGCAGCAGGACGCGCGGCAGGCGCAGCGCCTGGAACTCGTCGCGGAAGCCGCCGGGGTTGTAGAGCAACCCCTGCCACCAGCGCGCCAGCAGCACGGTCACTATCACGTTCACCGCCGTGGCGGCACCGACCACGCCGGTCATCACCGAGGCGAGCCGGACACGCGCATCGTCATCCAGGCGCATCCCGGTGCCGGACGGCAGCGCCTGCTCCAGCCGCTCGAGCCAGCCGAGCCACCACTGCGTCACGTCGCCGACCGCGACGTGCATGCCCACCACCACCGCCACCGCCAGCAGGCCGGCGGTGACCGCCATCCAGCCCTGCGACATGCTCACGCGCAGGACGAGCGCGCCGCCGACGGCCGGTACCCAGACAGCCAGCAGCAGGATCGCCGGCAACGGACTGCCCGCCGCGAGCCAGGCCACGAGCCCGGCGAGGGCCAGCGCACCGACGAGGATCTTCAATCCCTCGGCCCCGCCATGCCGAAGCACCGTCAGGCCGATGGCCGCGCCGCTCAGATACGACAGCGGCGAGGTCACCGGCGGCAGTGCCCACGTCAGCACCCCGAGAGCCGCGACGCCGGCAACCGCGTGCCACCGGCTGCGCATGATGTAACCGGCGAGCGAGCGCACGGCCCGACCAGGTCCCGGCAACCGCCGGAACCGGCCACCTCAATGCGAGTCGCAGTACGGGATCAGGGCCAGGAAGCGGGCGCGCTGGATCGCGCGCGCGAGCTGCCGCTGGTACCTGGCCTTGGTTCCCGAGATCCGGCTCGGGACGATCTTGAAGTTCTCGGTGAGGTACTGCTTGAGCGTGTTGAGATCCTTGTAGTCGATCTCCTTGACGCCCTCGGCAGTGAACTTGCAGTAGCGCTTGCGGCGGAAGAACTTCTGCTGCCGCGGCTTGCGGTTGTCGTCGCGCTTCGCGCCGCCCCGTGGAGCCTTTCTGCCGCCGTTCATGCCTCGCCCTCCGCGGATTCCTCGACTTCGGCCACCGGTGCCCGCTCGGCGCGCTCGCCGCGATCCCGATCGCCGCGACGACCGCGATCATGCCGGTCCTCGCGACCTTCCTCGCGGCCTTCCTCGCGCGCCTTCACGAGCGGCGAGGGCTCCGTGACCGCGTCGTCACGGGCGGTCACGAGGTGGCGGATGACGGCGTCGTTGAAACGGAACGCGCTGACGAGCTCGTCGAGCACGCCGGCGCCGCACTCGATATTCATGAGCACGTAGTGCGCCTTGTGGACCTTGTTGATCGGATAGGAGAGCTGGCGACGACCCCAGTCCTCGAGCCGGTGGATCCGGCCGCCGTCGCCCTCGATCATCGAGCGGTAGCGGTCGATCATCGCACCGACCTGCTCGCTCTGGTCCGGATGGACCATGAACACGATTTCGTAATGACGCATGCAGACTCCCTGTGGATGTGGCAGCCTCCCGACGTGGCGGTGAGGCAAGGAGTACGACCGGAAGTGCCGGTCGCAGAAGCGGAATTCTACTTGACGCGCGGGTTGCGCCGCAATTCCCCGGGCCGTTCCGGCCCCGGCCCCCGCTGCCGGACCGCCTCGTACAGGCACACGGCGGCGGCAACCGAGACGTTCAGGCTCTCGACCGAGCCCCGCATCGGGATGCCGACCAGTTCGTCGCAGGACTCCCGGGTGAGGCGGCGCAGCCCCTGGTCCTCCGCCCCCAGCACCAGCGCCAGCGGGCCGTCCAGGCGGGCTGCGTAGAGGTCCTGCGGGGCATCGTCAGCTGCCCCCACCAGGCGGATGCCCCGGTCCTTGAGGTCGGCCAGGGCACGGGCAAGGTTGCGGACCTGCACCAACGGGGTCCGCTCGGCCGCCCCGCAGGCTGCCTTGCGGACCGTCGCCGTCAGCCCGGTGCCCCGGTGCAGTGGCGCGACGATGGCCAGGGCACCGGCCGCGTTCGCCGTCCTCAGGCAGGCGCCGAGGTTGTGCGGGTCCTGCACACCGTCGAGGACCAGCAGCAGCGGATCGGCCACACCCTCGAGCAGGGCTTCGAGATCGGCCCCTCCGCTCGGGGCGCGCTGGCGCAGCAGCACTCCCTGGTGACGCACGTCGCCCGCGAGACGGTCCAGCGTCCGGCGCGGAACGACCTGGATCGCGACCCCCGCCTGCCGGGCCGCCTGTGCGATGGCGGCCAGACCGTCGCCCGCGGCTCCGTCCTGCAGCCACAGCTCCAGGGCCCGTTCCGGCGCCTGCGCGAGCGCATGGCGCACCGGATGGACGCCTGCGACCAGCTCGTCTTCGCGGCGGCCGCTCACCGCCGGCCGCCCCCGCTGCGGCCACGCCCGCGGCCACCCCGACGCGGCCGGCGCCGGCCCTCCTCCCCGCGCGGCGCCGGCGCGGGGCCGCCCGGACCGGTGTCCAGTTCGAAGTCGATCTTGCGATCGTCGAGATCGACCCGCGTGACCTTGACCCGCACCGTGTCGGTGAGACGGAACGTGCGTCCCGAGCGCTCGCCGGTGAGGCGGTGACCGATCGGATCGTAGTGGTAGTAATCGTTCGGCAGCGCCGTGATGTGCACCAGCCCTTCCACGTAGATCTCGCGCAGCTCGACGAACATGCCGAAGCCCGTCACCGCGTTCACCACGCCATCGAAGACCTCGCCCACGCGCTCGACCATGTGCTCGCACTTGAGCCAGGCGACCACGTCGCGCGTGGCCTCGTCGGCACGGCGCTCCGTCATCGAGCAGCTGTCGGCGAGCGCCTTCAGCGCGGCACCGTCGTAAGGGTAGCCGCGGCGCTTGCGCAGGCTGCGCAGCGCGCGGTGGACCATGAGGTCCGGGTAACGCCGGATCGGCGACGTATAGTGCGTGTAGGCGTCCAGCGCGAGGCCGAAGTGTCCGGCCGGATCGGGGCTGTAGACGGCCAGGCGCAGGCTGCGCAGCAGCACGGTCTGGATGAGGTGGCGATC
>CAYOJP010000050.1:12635-17841 GCA_964404305.1 uncultured Gammaproteobacteria bacterium | reverse complement strand
GCCGCGCGGCGCTTTGCATGGATTGCGACCATCGCCTACCTGCTGGTTGCGGGCCTGTGGATCGTCGCCTCGGATCGGCTCCTGCTGTTGCTGGTGGGGCCCGCAGGACTCGACCGCTGGCAGACGGCGAAGGGGCTCGCCTTCGTCGGCTTCACGGCGCTGGCGCTGTACGTCCTGCTGCGCCGGGCCGCCAGCCACGCCGAGGCAGATGCCCGACCGACCCGTCTCGCCCTCACGCCGTCCACGCGCGGGCCTTGGCTGCGCGTCGGGTTCGCGGCCTACGTGGTCGTGCTCGTCGTCGCCGGTCTGACCGCATGGGTCGGCCTGCGCGACGAGGTCGAGGCCGTGCACGCGCGTGAACTGGTGGCCGCGGCGGTCCTGCAGTCCCATCGCGCGGAGGACTGGTTCGATCGCCGCGCGGCGCTGGTACACGCGCTCGTGCTCGATCCGACCCTGGATGCCGCCGGACTGGCCGAGTGGCAGCGCCGGCCGCCGGCGCGGGAGGCGGGAGCCGCCGCCGCGTGGTTGATCGCGGCCGGCGGAGCCCTGCCGGCGGGGGCGTCTCCCGAGGCGGCGACAGCGCTCGCCGCGCTCGCGGAAGGCGGCGAACTGCGCGCATGGATCGCCGGCGGGGAGGCTAGCCGCCCGCGCTTTCATCTGGCGCATGCGCGCGTCGCGGGCGGCGACGGCGCGGTGGTGATCGTCGAGTTCGCGGTCACGCCGGACCTGGAGCGCCTGCTGCGCGAACCGCTGCCGCGGGCGGCCGGCGGCAGCGCCGCGCTCTCCTGGACCGCCGGCGCGGACAGCGTCACCCTCGTGCCGGCGCCGTCCGGGGGCCTGGATCTGCGGCGGACGCCGAACGCCGGCGCCGGCGTGCCCGCCACGCCGCCACTGGCTTCGGAGGGCGAGATCCGCACGGTTCACGACGCCGCCGGACGGCCTGCGCCCGGCGTCGCCTTCGGCGTGCATGGCACGCCGTTCACCCTGCAGGTCGTCGGCGCCGCCACCAGTCTCGACGCCGCGCAGCGCGCGCTCGCCGGCTGGCTCGCCGCCACGTTCCTGGTGCTGCTGGCGGCCGCCGGGGTCTTCGCCCGCAACTGGTGGCGCGTGCAGGAGGTCGAGCGGCGGGCCACCGAGGCGCGCCTCGATCACCTCGCCCGCTTCGCGCGCGACGGCGTGGTGCTGATCGACGCCGCGCAGCGCATCGTCGATCAGAACGACGCGGCCGGTGCCCTCATCGGGCGCACGCGCGACCACACCCGGGGCCGGCCGGTGGCGGAGCTGTGCGGTCCGGCGACCGCCGCGGCGCTGCCGCAGCTCTGGGCGCGCGCAACCTCGGCGGAGGGCCTGACGGTGGAGGCCGAGGTCGTGCACGCCGACGGCCACCTGCTGCCGGTGGAGGTGAGCGCACGCCCGGTGCGGATCCGCGATCGCGACTACGTCCAGGTCCTCGTCCGCGACATCACCGAGCGCCGCAGTGCGCAGGCGCGCATCGAACACCTGACCCGGCTGTACGCGACGCTCAGCCGCAGCAACGAGGCGGTCGTGCGCGCGACCTCGGCGCAGGAACTGCTGGACACCTGCTGCCGCGTGGCGACCGCGGAGACCGGCTACCTGCTGGCGTGGATCGGCGTTCCGGAGGCGGACAGCGGCGACCTGCGGCCGGTGGCGCAGTCCGGGCCGGCCGCGGTGTGGCTGGCGGGAGCGCGGGTGTCGACGCGCGCCGATCGGCCGGAGGGCCGCGGCCCCGCCGGGCCCGCGGATCGCGAACACGCCCCCCCGGTGGCGAACGACATACACGCCGATCCCGCCACCGCGCCGTGGCATGCCGAGGCCGCCGCCGCCGGCGCCCGGGCCTCGGCGTCGCTGCCCATCGCCGACGCCGCCGGACGGATGGGGGTGCTGAGCGTGTACGCCGCCGCGCCCGGCGCCTTCGACACCGAGGCGGTGGCGCTGCTCGCGGAGATGGCGAACGACATCGGCTACGGCCTGCGGCGCTTCGAGCTCGACGCCGAGCGCGCACGGGCACAGGCCGCACTCGCGGCAAGCGAGCTGCGGCTGCGGCTCGCGCTGAGTGCCGCGCACCAGGGGCTGTTCGATTACGACCTCGTGACCGGCACGGTGGTCGTGAACGACGGGTACGCGCGCATGCTCGGCCACGATCCGGCGGATTTCCACGAATCGCGCGACGCCTGGCGGGCGCGCCTGCACCCGGACGACCGCGAACGGGCGGCAGCCTGGCTCGACGATTACCTCGCCGGCCGCCACCCGGAGTACCGCTCCGAGTTCCGCCTGCGCACTGCATCGGGCGACTGGTGCTGGATCCTCTCCGTCGGCGCCGTCACCGAGCGCGACGCCGCCGGACGCCCGCTGCGGATGCTCGGCACGCACGTCGACATCACCGAGCGCAAGCTGGCGGAGGAGGACCTGCGGGCCAGCGAGGCGCGGTTCCGCGAGCTGTTCGAGGCCAATCCGCACCCGATGTGGGTCTACGATCTCGGCACCCTCGCCTTCCTGGCCGTGAACGACGCCGCCATCGCGCACTACGGTTACACGCGGGAGGAATTCCTGGCGATGACCATCGCCGACATCCGACCGCCCGAGGACGTGCCGGCGCTGCTGCGGAACGTCCGGCAGGTGGGCAGCGGCACCGACCAGGCCGGGCAGTGGCGCCACCGCCGGCGCGACGGCAGCGTCATCGAGGTCGAGATCTCGTCGCACACGCTGCGTTACGGCGAGCGTCCGGCGGAAGTGGTGCTGGCGAGCGACGTGACCGAACGCAACGCCGCAAGGCGCGCGCTCGAGACCGAGGAGCGCAAGTTCCGGACGCTGGCCGAGCAGTCGCTGGTCGGGATCTACATGATCGATGCCGAGCGGGTCGTGTACTTCAACCCGCGCGCCGCCGAGATCTTCGGCTATGCGGCCGACGAGGCCGCGGGCGCACCGCTCCGGGCGCTGGTCGCGGACGAGGACTGGCCGGTCGTGCAAGCCAATGTCGCGCGCCGGCTGTCCGGGGAGATCGGCACCCTGCAGTACGAGTTCCGCGGCCGGCGCAAGGACGGCGGCACGGTGATGATCGGCGTGCACGGCTCGGTCACCGAGATCGATGATCGCCGGGTGATCATGGGCGTGCTGCAGGACATCACCGCCAAGCTCGCGGCCGAACGGCAACTGCTCGAACACGTCGGGCGGATGGAGCGCGCCGTGCTCGGCACGGTCGACGCGGTGTCGCAGATGGTCGAGTTGCGCGACCCGTACACGGCCGGGCACGAGCGGCGGGTCGGTGCACTCGCCGCGGCCATCGCCGCCGAGATGGGTCTCGATGGCGACGCGCAGAGGGGCTTGCGCATCGCCGGCGGCGTGCACGATGTCGGCAAGATCACGGTGCCGGCCGAGATCCTGGTCAAGCCGACCCGGCTCACGGCCATCGAGTTCGAGCTGGTCAAGAACCATGCCGCGCAGGGCTACGAGATCCTCAAGAACGTCGAGTTCCCGTGGCCGGTCGCGGAGGTGGCGCGCCAGCACCACGAGCGCATGGACGGCAGCGGTTACCCGCGCGGCCTGAAGGGGGAGGCGATCCTGCTGGAGGCGCGGATCATCGCGGTGGCCGACGTGGTCGAGTCGATGGCGTCGCACCGGCCGTACCGGCCGACGCTCGGCATCGACGTGGCGCTCGCCGAGATCGAGGGCAACCGCGGCCGCTGGTACGATCCGGCAGCGGCCGACGCCTGCCTGCGGCTGTTCCGCGAGCGGGGCTATACCCTGGAGCCACGCTGACCGTGGACGACCCGCGCGCAAGCACGCTGGAGGGCCGGCCCGGCGAGCGGGCGCGGATCCTGGTCGTCGCCGCCGACCCTGGCGAGCGCGAGACGCTCGCGGTCCTGCTTGCAAGTAACGGCTACGAGCCGGTCGGAGTGCCGGATGCGGCGCGCGGGCTGTGCGCGGTCGACGAGCTGCCGTCCGACCTCGTCCTGTACCGGCCGGCCCCCGGCGACGGCAGCGCTTTCTGCCGGGCCCTGCGCACCGGCGCGCACCGTGGCTGGATCCCGGTCGTGCTGGTGAGCGGCGACACCGGCGAGCAGGCGGTCGCGGCCGCGTTCGCCGCCGGGGCCGACGACGTCGCGCCCTGGCCGCTCGATCGCCCCGCGCTGCTGCTGCGCATCCATACCCTGCTGCGCCTCGGCCGCCAGCGCCGGGCCTACGTGCGCCTGCGCGACGCCGCCGAGCAGCGTCGCCTGCAGGCTCTGCGGGCCACCTTCGAGCGCTACGTCTCGCCCAAGCTGGTCGACCGCATCCTCGCGGCCCCGGCGCTGCAGGACCTGCTGCTGACGCAGCAGAGCCGCTGCGTCGCGGTCATGCTGTTCGCCGATCTGCGGGACTTCACCCGCGTCTCGGAGCTCCTCGCTCCGCCGCAGGTCGTGCGGCTCCTCGACGAGTTCTTCACCATGCTGACGCAGGTCGCCCACCGCCACGACGGCACGGTCCTCAACATGTCCGGCGACTGCCTGCTCGTCGTGTTCGGCGTGCCGCTGCCGCAGGACGATGCGGCGACGCGGGCGCTGGCCGCCGCGCGCGCGATGCTGCAGGCGTTCGGCCCGCTGGCGGCGGGCTGGAACGCCCGGCACGCGGTGACGGTCGGGCTGGGGATCGGCATCAACCGCGGCGAGGTGGTCGCCGGCAACGTCGGATCGCCGTCCTACATGAGCTACACGGTGATCGGCGACGCGGTGAACGTCGCCGCGCGACTGATGCAGCGGGCGCGCGCGGGGGAGTTCCTGTTCACGCAGTCCGTGCTGGAGGCGCCGCGGGCGGCCGCCGAGGTGCCGGACGTGATCGCACTGCCGCCGCTCGACCTCAAGGGCAAGGCCGACCCGCTGCGCGCCTACGCGGTGCACGTGCTCGATCGCCTGCCCTGGAATCCGGCCGCCGCCGAGTCCCCGGCCCCGCATACGGTCTGAGGCAGGACCACGGCCGGCCGCCAGTGGGAGCGGACTCGTCCGCGAACGGCAGCGGCGCCGGGTCCGTTCGCGACTCGAGTCGCCGCCACGGGTACCGGGACCGGCCGCTCATGGAGCGAACCTGTTCGCGAACGGCGTCGGGCTCAGGCGCCGGCGTCGCCCTTCCCGGCCGCTGCGTCCCGCGCGATCAGATCGAAGTAGTCGCGATCCGCCGTGAGCAGGTGTCGTGCGACCACCTCGCCGACGAC
>CAYOJP010000050.1:0-12535 GCA_964404305.1 uncultured Gammaproteobacteria bacterium | reverse complement strand
GGCCATGGCGGCATTGGCCAGTTCGAACAGCCGCCGGTGCTGGGCGTCGATGACCGGGTGGCCGCAGTCGTAACCCTCCTGCCAGTCGAGCCGCAGCACGCTCGCGCCGCCCTCGCCGGCCCACGTGGCCGAATTGCCGCGCGCGTCGGTGACGACGCGGTCCCGGCCCTCGCGCTTGGCGGCATAGAGAGCGGCGTCGGCCCGGGCGAACCACTCGGCCGCAGGCTCGACGCCCGCATGCTCGGCGACGCCCAGACTGATCGTGACCCTGCCGACACCTGGAAATTCGTGGGTCGCGACCGCGGTGCGCAGCTTCTCGGCGAGCGTCGTGGCGGCCAGCCGCCCGGTGTCCGGCGCGAGCACCACGAACTCCTCTCCACCCCAGCGGAACAGCAGGTCGGACAGGCGCATCGAGCCCGCCGCGATCCGCACCAGTTCGCACAGCACGGCGTCGCCTGCCGCGTGCCCCCAGGTGTCGTTGACGGCCTTGAAGTGATCGATGTCGAGCATGAGCAGCGACACCGGCTGGCGTGAGCGCAGGCTCTTGGCGATCTCCCCCGGCAGGATGCGATCGAAGTGCGCGCGGTTCCAGGCCCCGGTGAGGGGATCGGTCGAACTCGTCCGCTCCAGCCCGGCGATGCGCGCCTGCAGCTCATCGACGCGTTCGCGCAGCAGCAGGTCGGGGGACTCCTCCACCACCAGCAGCACCTCGCCCCGGGCCGGCATGGCCAGCGCCTGCGCGGCGAGTGCGCCGCCGTCGGGGCGCTGCAGTTGCACCACCCGCCAGCGCCGGTCGGGATTGCGCAGCAGGCCGCGCAGGGGCTCGGAGGCGAGGGCCTGCGCTCCCAGCACCGCCTTGAAGCGCCGGTTGACGATGGCGTCGTCACCGCCGTCGCGAGCGATCGCCAGCGGCAGTGGAAAGTCGTCGAACAGCGCCAGTGCGCCGGACTCGGTCAACCAGCCGTAGGACTCGCTCATGTCGGCGCGGGCCTTGGTTCGTCGCGGGGGTCCACAGTGTACGTCCGCCGCGACGGCATGCCACGACGGCTGTCATGCTCAGGCATCGGCGGCGTGGTGCCCGCGGCCGCGGGGGCGTTCGGGCTCGGTGTAGACGCAATGCACGTCCGCGCTCTGCAACCCGTGCGCCGAGACGCGCGCCAGCGGCTTCACCGCCAGCCCGAGCCTGCGCGCGACGCCCGCCAGGCTCCCGGTCAGGAGGATCTCGCCGGCGCGGCACTGCTTGCTCATGCGCGCGGCCACGTTCACCGGTTCGCCGATCAGCGTGAAGCTCATGAATTCGAAGGCGCCGACGTTGCCCGCGACCACGTCGCCGCGGCTCAACGCGATGCCGACCCCGGTGAACACGGCATAGCGGGCGTTCCAGTCGCCGACCCGGCGTGCGATGGCGTCGCGCATCGCCACGGCAGCCAGAATCGCCTGTTCGACACGGTCGCCCTGCCCGCCGAGCACCCCGAAACCGACCAGCAGGTTGTCACCGGCCATGCTGATGACCGTGCCGCCGTGGCTGCGCGCGGTAGCGACTAGCGGTTCGAAGAACTCGTTCAGGAGCGCAACCACCTGTTCCGGTTCCAGCCGCTCGCTGATGGCGCTGAAACCGCGCATGTCGGCGAACAGTGCCGTCGCGTGGCACCGATAGTTGTGTTCCAGCAGCGTCCCACCGCCGGCGGCGCCGGCCTGCAGCACGCGCTCGACGATCTCGGGCGCCAGATAGCGTTCGAACCGCTCGCGCAGGGCGCGGGTCTTCTCGGCCTCGCGTTCGGCTGCCGCACGCAGCCGCCGCCGCTGCGAGCGGGCGAGCGCGAGCAGGTTCCTGGCCCGCACGTACAGTTCGTTGCGACGCACCGGTCGGGCGACGAAATCGGTGGCGCCGGCCTCGAGTGCGCCCCACTGCGAGTCGTGGTCGTCGCGCGTGAGGAGAATGATCGGGATGGCAGCGGTGGCGGGGCGCGCGCGCAGCCGGCGGCAGATCTCCGGTCCCGAGTCATCGGGAAGGCCGGAAGCGAGGACGATCAGGTCGACGGGTCCGGCGTCCGTGCGGTTCAGGACCTCGGCGCCGACGGCCTCCTCGATAATCGGTGCCGGCAGGCCGCGAAGCTGGGCGACGGTCACGCGGCGCGAATCCGGATCGTCGTCGACCACCAGCACGCAGCCGTCGGCGTAGTCGTCGGTCATCACCGGCCACCTCCCGCCTTGAATCCTTGGTCCGGTCCGCGGAGGACGCCGACCGCGATCACCCGGGCCGCGCCCGGCTCGCCCGCTGGGCGCTCCGGCCGGCATCGGCGCCGGCCGGAGTGATCGGCATTTCCGCTCTGCTGTATAGACGCTCGGGGCGGCAGCGCGTCGCCGCGATCCCGGGGGCGGAGCCGCTCAGGCCGCCGCGGCCTGCCCGGTCTGCTGCGCCCACAGGGCCTGGGCCTGCTCCCAGCCGACGACCGCGATCGGGTTGCCGTTCCCGTCGATGAACTGCAGCGGGCCCTGGAAAGTCATGTAGAACTCGCTGTCGACCGGGAAATTGGTCTGGTCGTGCCGGGCGTTGCACGACTCGTAGCCGTAGCCCGGCGCGATCGCCGTGGCGCCGCCGGCCTGCACCCCCCCGCGCACGTCCATGCGGCCCCTGGTGAGCAGGTATTCGCCCGGCCCGACGTGGATGTGCGCCGCGAACGACGACCCCTGCGGGCAGCGGAAGAAGCCGGTCCAGTTGCCGCTCTCGGGCGACACGTGCAGCAGCTTCCACTCGATGCCGCCGGTGGAGAAGGCCGGCGGGAACGGCTGCCAGCCGACCGCGTCCACCTGCACGTATTCCTCTTTGATTTTCGGCTTCATGCGCATCGCTCCCCTGGGCTCGTCCGGGCCCCTGGTCCGTGCCGGCGGTGCCGGTGGCGGGGCCTGGCGGTGAATCTAAGCCCGCGGGGGAACCGGCGGCAATGGCTGCGTGCCTGCGCCGGGACTTGTCCCGGCGCAGGCAGGTGGCGCCCGGGCGGGGTAACCTGTGCGCGGCAACTTCGGAGAGGGGCGGGCGGCGATGACCGGCCTGGAACACTACGACGAGGAACTTTACGCGCTCGAGCAGCGGCTCGGCCGGCTGGCGCTCGCCTGCGGCGCGGACCTGTCCCGGGAGGACGTCGTCATCGCCCTCATCAAGGGCCGCTGGGACCTGTGCCCGCGGGCGGCGCACGTGCCCGAGCGCACCCGCGAGGAACTGCGCGCGCTGCTCATGCTGAAGTACCGCGTCGAGGCGTCGTGCGTCGACTCGCTGGGGGCCGAGGACTGCCGGCGACTCATCGCCGAGCACGACGAGAAACTGCGCGGGTGCGGTTTCGGGCCCACGCACCCGCCGGGCGACTGACGGCTTGCCGGCGCCACCGTGTGCCGGCCACCGGGTGGCGGCGGGCCGCGCCCGGTCGATCAGTGCCGCGTCGACTGCCAGGCGAGGTAACCGCGCTCGGCGTTGGCGGCGATCAGTCGCCGCGCCCCGAGGCTCACGCCCACGGAGGTGAAGCCGACCGCGCCGTACTCGCGCCGCAGGATGCGGGCGCAGGCCTCGGCGGCGATGACGCCGGTCTGGATGTACGGGCTGTTGCCCCGCAGGACCACCGAGATCGAGTTGACGTTGCCGCGGCCGTGGCAGGAGATGATGCTGCGGTTGACGTCCGGATTCTCGCGGTCCGGCTCCCGCGACACGAGGCGGTTGCCCATCTCGTTGGTGATCCGCTCCCGCTCCGCCTCGGGCTTGTCGCGGTGCTGCGCATGGAACTCGCGCAGCAGGCCGAGCACCGCGTCGACGACCGCCTGGTTGCGGAACGCGACCAGCACCGAGCAGTTGCGCACGCGCGGATCGTGCTCGTACCAGATGGGCTCGCCGCCGCCCCCCCAGGGCAGCGCGGTGAGGATCGTGTGCAGGCCCGGCAGCGCGATCTGGAAGGCGCTCGCCTCCGGCCACGGCACGAGCGCGCGGTTGAGCAGCTGGCACTGCGGCTTGGTCAGCATCCGCATGAACGACATCGTCGAGGCGACGCTGGTGTTCGAGTCGGCGAGATAGGCGATGTCGAGGGTGTCGATGCCGGGCGTCTCGAGCGCCAGCTCGGCGGCCATCTGCCCGGCGGCCCACATGAAGGAGGAGGCCGGCGCGAGGATCAGGTCGCGCGCCGCGTAGGCCTGCCCGTACTTTCCGCGCAGGTACAGCATCCAGTCGGTCTCGCCGGTCGTGTCGAGGTAATGGCAGCCGGCCGCGAGCGCCGCCCGCACCACCGGCTCGCCCATCTGCATGAACGGTCCGGCGACGTTGTAGACGATGCGCCGGCCGGCGAACAGCGCGGCGAGCGCGCGCTCGTCGTGCTCCACGGCCCGGCACTCGTAGCGCGCGCCGGCCAGCTCGGGCACCCGCGCCGCCTGCTCCTCGAGCCGGCTCTGGCTGCGCCCGGCGGCGATGAACGGAATGCCGAGGGCGGCGAGCTGCCAGGAGATCAGCTTGCCGGTGTAGCCGCTGGCGCCGTAGACGACGACTTCGGGGGTGCTCATGGGGCGTGTTCCTCGCTCGATGGTCGGTGGCGCCCCGGGCCGGCGCCGGCGGGCGCGCGGTGGACGCGGCCGGGCCGGGTCGCGAGCAGCTCGCGGCAGTAGCGTTCCTGGGGCTTCTCGGAAGCGGTCTTCGGGATCTCGTCGACGATCTGCAGCAGGGCCGGCAGCGCGTTCGCGTCGAGCTCCCGGCACAGGTACGCGAACAGCGCCGCCGGGTCGAATGCCTCCGGATGCCGCGGCACCACCGCCGCGACCACGTCCTTCTCGCCGGCGACGCCGTTGTCGCTGTCGATGCCGTACACGAACACGTCGTCGACCTCCGGATGGGCGGCGATCGCGCGCTCGACGAACGCCGGGTTGATGAAGTCGCCGTTGTGGCGGATGCCGCCGCCGCTGCGGTAGTGGAACCAGTACCAGCCCTGCGCGTCCCGGCTGCAGATGTCACCGGTGCGGAACCAGCCGCCGCGGACCTTCTGCGCCGACGCCTGCGGGTTGCGGTAGTACTGCACCGCGATCGGGCTGCCGTCGGCATTGCGGAAGATGATCTCGCCGGGCGTGCCGTCCGGGCAGTCGACGTCGTGCTCGTCGACGATCCGCGCGACGAGCGAAGGGGGCGGGCGGCCGATGCTGCCGGCGGGCCCGGTGCCCGGCGGGTTCACGCACATCCCGCCCTCGGCGGTGCCGTAGAACTCGAAGATCTCCACGCCGAAGCGGCGCGCGAACTCCTCCCAGATCGCCGCCGGCATGCCGGCGCTGAGCACGTAGCGTACCGGGTTGTCGGCATCGTCGGGACGCACCGGTTCGCTGTAGATCGCGGTGGTCATGCCGCCGAGCAGGTTGAACGTGGTGCAGCCGTAACGGCGCACGATGTCCCACAGCCGCGACTTGGTGAAGCGCCGGCTCACGACCGCGCGCAGGCCCATCCGCAGCGCGTTGCCGACGGTGATGAGCTGGGCGTTGGCATGGGTCAGCGAGAGCCCCGTATACGGGCGATCGCCCTCGCGCAGGCCTATCGCCGGGCCGAGGCTGGCCACGGCATGGAAGCGCGCGTAGGGCGCGAGGATGGCCTTCGGATCGCCGGTGGTGCCCGAGGTGTAGAGCATCTGCATCGGCGTGGCGGGATCGGTGACCGCGATCGGCAGATCGGGTTCGCGAGCGGTCGCGGCTGCCGGCAGCGGCTCGACCCCCGCGCCGGCCCGCCACGCCGGGCAGGGCTCGCCGCTGTCGACGACGCGGATCCAGCCGGGCTGCGCCAGGGCGTCGCGCACCGCGAGCACCTCGGGCAGGGCGTAGTCGGCGCAGATCGCGCCGCGGCAGCCGGCGAACTCCAGCATGTAACGCAGCTTCCCGCCGCGCGTGCGCGGATCGACAGGCACGAACACCGTGCCGAGGATCGACGAGGCCACCATCGCGTCGAGGAACTCGGGGTGGTTCTGCATGACGAGCGCGAAGGCGTCGCCCCGGCGCAGGCCCGCGGCTTCGAGCACGCGTGCCAGGTGCTGGCCGTTGCGCCACAGCATGGCGTAGGTGCGCACGTCCTGGAGGTAGTGGCCCGCGGCGTCGATCCGCACGAACGTGAGCACGTCGCGATCGGGCGCGATCGCCGCCCACTGGCGCACCAGCTCGGCGAGAATCGGCGCGTCGGGGGCGGCGGGCATGCGCGAGGGGGCCGCAGGGCTCAGCGCGCGAGCAGCGTCAGCGCCAGCGCGGCGGCGTCCGTGCCGATGTAGCCGCCGCCGTTCTCCGCGAGCGCCACGCGCGCGCCCTCGACCTGCCGCGGGCCCGCGCGACCGCGCAGCTGCTCCACCAGTTCGAAGATCTGGGCGAGCCCGGTGGCGCCGATCGGATGGCCCTTGCGCATCAGGCCGCCGGAGGTGTTGACCGGCAGGCGGCCGCCGAGCTTCGTGGCGCCGCTGCCGATGAGGTCGGCGATGCCGTCGGGCGGGCACAGCCCCAGGTACTCGTAGTACATGAGCTCGGAAGGCGCCGAGGCGTCGTGCAGTTCGATGCAGTCGAGGCCGTCCGGTCCGATCCCGGCCTGCTCGTACAGCGCGGTCGCGGTCGCCTGGGCGATGCCGGGCTCGTCGCCTTCGTAGTCCCAGCCGCTGGCGAGCACCGTCGCCTCGACCCGCACCGGATCGCGCACGCCCAGTTCGCGCGCCTTGCGCTCGCTCATCAGCACCGCGGCGGCCGCGCCGTCGCCGATCGGCGAGCACATCGGCAGCGTCAGCGGCCACGCCACCTCGCGCGCGGCGAGCACGTCGGCGACCGTGAGCACGTCGCGGTACTGCGCCCGCGGGTTCAGGCTGCCGTGCAGCGAGTTCTTCGCCGACACCATCGCGAAGTGCTCGCGCGTGAGTCCGCGCTCGCGCATGAGCTTCAGCGCCCAGGTGACGTAGATGTCGACGAACAGCGAGCGATCGCGGCCGGCGCTGGCGGGATCGCCCGTGCCACCGGCCGCGGCGATGGCGCGGGCGACGCCGGCCAGCACCTCGTCCATGGCTTCGACGTCGACCGCGCCGCTGAACACCGAGAAGGTCCTGGCCTTGTCCGGGTGGAAGAGCTTCTCGTAACCGCAGGCGAGCACCACGTCGTGGGCGCCGAGCGCCACCATCGTGGCTGCCTGCTGGAAGGCCGTCGCCGCCGTGGCGCAGGCGTTCTCGACGTTGACGACCGGGATCCGGCCGATCCCCAGCGGGCGCAGGACCACCTGGCCGGGCACGCAGATCTGCCCGGTGATGATGGCCGCGGCCGCGTTGCCCATCCAGGCCGCCTGCAGCGCGCGCGCCTCGATCCCCGCGTCCGCCAGCGCCGCGCCGATCGCCTCGCCGGCGAGGCTCTTGAGCGAGCGGTCGCCGTGCTTGCCGAACGCCGTCATGCCGACGCCGGCCACCACCGCGCGGGCGGTCATCGGCGCGTGCCCGGGCGGCGCGCGCTCATGCGCCGCCGAGCCGGTCGGGGTCGACGAGGTAGGTGCCGCCCTTGATCGAGAGGATGTCGTTGCAGCCGTCCTCGATCATGGAGGCGCGCGCGTCGCGCAGCAGCTTCTCCACCGGGTAGTCGCGGGTGAGGCCGTTGCCGCCGAAGATCTGCAGCGCCTCGCTCGCCACCTCGAACGCGGTCTCGGTGCAGGTCACCTTGGCCGCCATGCCGGCCTGCAGCGCGGGCATGTCCTCGGTGCCGTTGAAGGCGAGCACGCGCCGGGTCAGCGCGCGCGCCGATTCGACCCTGCGGTACATGCGGAACAGGCGCGCCGCCACCGACTGGTGGCGGATGATCGGCACGCCGCCCTGCCTGCGCTCGTGCGCGTAGGCGAGCGCGAGATCGTAGGCGGCCGCGGCGACGCCGGTGAACACCGAGCCCATGAGGCTGTTGGCCTCGGAATGGATGCAGTACACGGCGCGGGCGTAGTCGTCGGGGCCGGCGAGCAGGTACTCGGGCGGCACCTCGACGTTGTCGAAATAGATCTCGCCCTGGTTGAGGGCGCGCTGGCCGAGCTTGTCGAGCGGCTTGCCGCGCGTGATGCCCGGCAGGTCGAGCGGGAACACCAGCACGCAGCCGCGATCCGGATCGGGACCGGCGCCGGTGTCGGCGGCGCAGTACAGGATCGAGACCTGCGCGATCGTGCCGTTCGAGACCCAGGCCGACTTCTGGCCGTTGACGATGATCCGGCCGTCGCGGAACGTCGCCACGCAGTTCGGGCGCCCGTAGCGGCCCTGCGGATGGGCGGCGGAGCGGGACGGATCGAGCGTGTCGGAGCCGTGATCGGGCTCGGTGATCCCCCAGCAGCCGAGCAGCGTGTCAGGGAACCGCTGCCCGAGGAACGCGTTGCCGAACTTCGCCGCGAGGTATTGCGGCAGGATGCCGGCGCCGGTCGAGATGGCCAGGCCGGCGTCGCCGTACCCGAGTTCCTCGAACACGATGCTGAACATCAGCGCGCGCTCGGCGGGCTCGAAGGCGGCGAGCGTCTCGAGGCTGATGCCGAGCTCGAGGTACTGCCTGCGGAACGTCCACAACGGCGAGCCGGGCGCGATGACCTCCTCCGGCGTCATGCGGTCCAGCGCGATGCCGGTCGGGCGCATGACGTCGAGCGCGAAGCGGCGCAGAGTGTGCTGGAACTCGGCGATGGTGTCGGGCAGTCGCGGCTCCGCGCCGGAGAGCGTCAGCTGCCGCTTCGGGAGCGCGGGCCAGGAGAGCGGGGAGCCGTACGGTGCCGGAGCGCCGGCCGGGGCGATGACTCGGGCAGTCTCGGCCATGGTGACCTCCTCGGGACGGCCCGGGCCGGGAGGCGCGCGGGGCCGTGCTGTCGTCGTGGTGCCGGCCGGCCCGGGCGGCCCGCCGGCATTGCCGTCGCGGTCCGTGCCACGCCCTGCCCCCGCAGGCGTCCACGCCACGACTGTGTTCATGGTAGTGGATGAACCCGGCCGCCGCAGATGTCATTGCCTGACAGAAACCTTGTTCGATCACGCCACCACGTCGCGCGCTTGATGCCGCGCAAATTGGTGCGGCGCAATGCCAGGTGAGGTGAGCATCGCGACATGCTCGCGCGCACCTGGCAGCGTCGGTGCGGACCGGGTCGACTACGCTGCGGACGACCGCGCGACGCGCGCGGGCACACAGGACGAGGAGAGCAGGACATGACCAAGGCCGCCGGACGGCGCTACTGGGGCGTCGTATCACCGCACATGCCGGCCCGCGAGGTGGCGCAGGCTGCGCGGCAGCAGGAGGCGATGGGCCTGGAGGGTACTTTCGCCGCGCAGGTCTACGGCCCGCCGTTCATCCCGCTGGCGGCCGCCGCGGCGTCGACGTCGACCCTCAGGCTCGCGTCCGGCATCGCGATCGCGTTCACGCGCAGCCCGTTCGAGACCGCGATGGCGGCGATCGATCTCGATCGCATGAGCGAGGGGCGCTTCGTGCTCGGGCTGGGCGCGAGCATCCGGTCGTGGGTCGAGGGCTTCTTCGGCATGCCCTACGGCAAGCCGGTCGAGCACCTGCGCGAGACGGTCGAGATCATCCGGCTCATCATCCGGCAGGCGCACACGGGCGAGCTGACCGCCTACCGCGGTCGCTACCACGCGCTCGACTTCGCCGAGCTGCAGGACGTGCCGCCCCCGCTGCGCACCGACCTGCCGATCTGGATCGCCGCCCTGCGCGGGCCGCTCATCCGGCTCGGTGCCGAGATCGCCGACGGCGTCATCGGCCACCCGATCTGGTCGGTGGACTGGGTCACCACCACCGTGGCGGAGCAGGTGCACGCGGGCCTGGCGGCGGCCGGGCGCGCGCGCGGCGACCTGCACGTGAACTGCTGGTTCTGGACGACGCCGAACCGGGACGCGCGCCAGTCGCTGGAGGACGGCCGCGCCTGCGTCGCCTTCTACGCCGGCATGCAGCAGTACGAGGAATACTTCGCCGCGCACGGCTTCCGCGCCCAGTGCAAGGCGCTGCAGGCCGGCGTGCGCAACCGCGACTTCGCCGGCGTCGCGCACCTGGTGCCGGACGAGATGGTCTCGCGCTTCGTGCTCACCGGCACGCCCGACGACGTGCGGCGCAAGCTCGAGCCGGCATGGGCCGTGGCGGACGCGGTGACGCTGATGCCGCCGATCCTCACGCTGCCGCCCGCGCGCAGCGGCGCGTTCTTCGCGACGATCGCGGAGACGTTCTACGGCTGAGCCCGGCGACACCGGCACCAAGCCGCACCGCAGCATTTCAAGGGGTCAGACCCCCTGGATTGCCGCGGTGCCCGCCGCGGGCTGCGGCAGCGCGCCCGCAACGAGAAAGCGTCCCGCCGGGAACGACAGGCTCTCGCGAACGATCGGGTCGTCGCGCAGGTACTCCACGCCGGCGCGGTTCGCAAAGCAGCGCCAGCCCCCGGTGACGGCGGGCAAGCTGGCGGCGAATGCCGACGGCTCGAACACGCCGGCGCACACGCCGCCGGCGTCGCGCGCCGATGGCGCGCGGAACGCCGCGACCCCGGCGGCCCGCATCGCGCTGCCGAGCGGCTGGCTCGCGGCGTAGCTGACCGGATCCGCGATGGCCCCGGCGTAGGCGCGGAAGGGCGGTGCGAGCAGGTCGATCCCCGTGCGGGTGTCGACCGGCACGCTGAAGGCGGTGATGGGCGTCTCCACCGTGCCGAGGTCCGCCGCGCTGCCGGCCAGGAACAGCAGCCGGTAGTACGCCACCTCGGCCAGCGCGGTCGCGAGCCGTTCCGCGCCGTACCACAGGCCGCGCTCGCTGCGCGGGCCGAAGCGCGAGCCATGGCGCAGCGGCGGGTAGCGGAACGGTGTCGACAGCAGCCAGTGCAGCGGGCGGGCTTCCGCCGGCACCGGTGGCTTGTGCGATTCGAGGATCTCCTCCAGCAGCGCCTGCTCGGCCAGCGAGTCGACCAGCTTGCGCGTCGCGTTGACGTGCTGGGCCTCGACCGCGCGGTGCGCGGTCAGCGCCAGCCGGCGGATCTCAGAGGGTCCCGCGCATCGCGTCCAGATAGTGGACGACATCGGCCAGGCCCTCGACCGTCTGCACGCGCTCGCAGGGTCGCCCGTTCAGGTGGACGTTCGGCGCCCGGAACCACGCCCGTGCCTTCGCCGCATCTCCGCCCACGAGGGTGTCGAGGCTGCGGTACAGCCGCACCAGCAGCGCTGCCAGCTCCGCCTCCTTGCCCGGGTAGGGCAGGGTGCGGTCGCGGCCCAGCCGGGAGACGGAGGCGGGACTCGCCCCGGTGATCGCCGCCAGCTCCCGCTGCGTCAGCCCCAGGGCGGCGGCCACCGAGCGCAGGGCCTTGGTCAGCACCCGGCCGCGGTCGTCATTGGCCACACCCGGCTGTGTCAGCGTACTCATCAATTGGCACAATATGCAGAATTTAATTCATATGCAATCGACGACTCCCCGGTCAGGCCCGGGTATCAAGGGGTCAGACCCCTTGAAATTCCCGATCGAGCCCGGCTCCCGGCCGGTCGCGGCGAGCGTGCGACAATCCGCCCGATGAACGGCGACACGCACCGGCACGCACTGGCTGCGGGGTATCGCCTGCACTGGTACCGGATCAACCGGGTGCTTGGACAGGGCGGCTTCGGCATCACCTACCTCGCCACCGACACCAACCTCGATACCGAGGTGGCCATCAAGGAATACCTGCCGGCGGAGCTGTCGGTGCGCGAGTCCGACGCCTCGGTGCAGCCCGTGGCCTCCGGCCGCGCCGAGGACTACCGCTTCGGGCTGGAGCGCTTCATGACCGAGGCGCGCACGCTCGCCCGGCTGCGGCATCCGAGCGTGGTCGAGGTGCTCTCGGTGTTCACCGCCAACAACACCGCCTACATGGTCATGACCTACGAACGCGGCGAGAGCCTCGCGCAGGTCCTGGCCCGGCGGCGAACGCTGCCCGAGCACGAGCTGAAGTCCCTGCTGGTGCCGCTCCTGGGTGGTCTGGCCTATGTCCACGGCGAGGGCTTCGTGCACCGTGACATCAAGCCCTCCAACATCTACCTGCGCCGCGAGGGCGCCCCGGTCCTCATCGACTTCGGCTCGGCGCGGCAGGCGATCGGCGATCACACGCGCACCCTGACGAGCGTGGTGTCGGCCGGGTACGCGCCCTTCGAGCAGTACTCCGGGCGCAGCAGCCGGCAGGGTCCATGGACGGACATCTACGGGATGGGGGCGACCCTGTATCACGCCGTCACGGGTCATGCACCGCTGCCTGCCATCGATCGCAGCGAGGAACTGCTCGGCAGCGGCGCGGACAACCTGCCGTCGCTGGCGGACGCGGGCGCCAGCGGCTACTCGATGGCCTTCCTCGCCGCGATCGATCGGGCGCTCGCCTTCCGTCCCGAGGACCGCCCGCAGACCGTCGCGGACTGGAAGCAGGCGCTGTTCGCGAGCACGCCGGTGGCGCAGACGGTCCGCGTGCCGCGGGCCGCGCGGCCCGCGCGCCCGCCGGCCGAGGCGCTCGACCTGCCGCAGGTGCGCAACGTAAACGCCCGTCGAAAAACGCTCCCGCGCGTGG
>CAYOJP010000049.1:0-17851 GCA_964404305.1 uncultured Gammaproteobacteria bacterium | reverse complement strand
GGAGGGCTATCGCGGGCAAGCCCGCTCCTACAGGAACGTTCGCTCGACGCTGGAGCAGCGCTCCTGTAGGAGCGGCTTCAGCCGCGATAGCGTTCGGCGCCGACCTCTCGGAGGGCCATCGCGGGCAAGCCCGCTCCTGCAGGAACGTTCGCTCGACGCCGAGCCAGTGCTCCTGCAGGAGCGGCTTCAGCCGCGATAACGTCCTAGTCCACCGAGCCTGCAGGAGCGCTCGTGAGCCCTCAGCCCTCCACCGCCTTCTGCGCGCCGCCGGGCACGGTCTGGATGCCGCGCGCGGCGGCGGCGCACAGCTTGCGCCAGGCGACGGTGACGACGTCGGGGCCGAACAGGTGCTCGCGGTGCCAGCCGTCGCCGGCGGAGTAGAACTCGTCCATCGCCTCGCGCGCGAACACGTCCTCGTTGGTGAACTTGCCGGTGACGGTGTCGCGCCACAGGAAGTCCATCTCGTCGTGGAAGGCCTTGCGCGCGGCGGCGCCGTCGACGCGCCGGCCCCAGGTGATGAAGTAGCGGTGCGTGCGCTCATCGACGGGCACGTACCATTCGAAGTGCACGGTGTCGGGCGTGGGGAAGGGATCCACGCGCAGGCCGCACGGCAGCCACACCGTCACCTCCGGGATCATCCCCTGCAGCACGCCGGGCTCGTCGGGCAGCCAGCTCGCGGCGATCTCCACGTCCGGCGCGACCTGCGCCTTCCAGATCGGCCGGCCCGCGCCCCGCTGCAGGCGCACGCCCTTCGGGCCGGGGCCGTCGAGCACCTCCAGGCCGTGGCCGCTGCCCAGATCCGCGTCGCCAAGCACGGTCGGCACGCGGAAGCCGCGCACCAGCCCCGCGTTGCGGTGCATGTAGGTGTGCGCGGGGTCGAAGCCGTTCTCCACGCCGAGCCGCCAGTTGGCCTGCACGGTGCGCGACCAGCCGCGCGGGTGCACGGTCAGCGCCGGGTCGAGGAAGCCGGGCTGCAGATCGTCGGCGATGGGCGGCGGGTCGCCGTCGCCTATGTACACGAAGACGAGGCCCTGGTGCTCCTGTACCGGGTAGGCGCCGAGCGTCGCGCGGCCGATGAGCGGGCTGTCCGGATCGGTGACGATGGTCGTCAGGCGCCCGTCGCGCACGTCGTAGGTGAAGCCGTGGTACCAGCAGGTCAGGCCGTGCGCCGAATAGCACTCCGGGCGCCTGGAGAACGGCACGCCCTTGTGGATGCACTGGTCCTTCACGCAGTACACCCGTCCCTGCACGCGGCGGAACAGCAGCCGCTCGCCGAGGATGACGCGCGTGAGCAGGTGGCGCACGGGCGAGCCGCTCGCGTCGCTCGTGTCCGCCTCGGCCAGCTCGTGGCTGAAGAACGCCGGGTACCAGTGCTCGCGGAAGCCGAGGCTGGCCTCGACGTAGCGCGCCCAGGGCACGGTCGCCGGACGCCCGCTCACGGGCGCGGCTCCCGGCCGGCGGGCAGGGGGTTCGGGGGCGTGCGGTTCATCGCGGATCTCCCTCGGTGGCGGTGTCCTCGCGGGCGAGCCGGCGCATGATCGCGTCGGAGGCGGCGTCGGCGGGGAACACGGTTTCGATGACCAGCTCGTCGAGCGTGACGTCCTGCGGCTTGCCGAGCATGGTGTAGGTCGAGAACATGTTCAGCGTCAGGTGCTCGTTGCGGAACTGCAGCGGGAACACGAGCGGCGGCGTCTCGTTCGCGTCGTCGTCCGTGTCCGGGCCGGGCAGGTCCGGAAAGGCGAGGATCATGTCGAGCAGGGCGCGCATCCGCGCGTCGTCGGGGGCGCCGGCCACGGCGCGGCGCACGCGGTTCAGCAGCATCCGCGCCGCCGGGGCCCAGTTGCCGAAGTTGGGCCGCATGCCGCGCGGGTCGAACATCAGGCGCATGATGTTCGGCGGCGCCTCGCCCAGGCAGTCGAGCGAGCGGCCGAAGGCGCGCAGGAGGCGGTCCGCGGCGCGGTTGGCGGCGAGCACGTTCCAGTAGCGGTCGAGCACGACGCAGAAGTAGGGCTCGTGCTGCGCGAGGATGAAGTTGATGGTGGTCCAGACCTGCGCCATCTGCGGCCCGTCGAGCGGCGTCTCGCGCCAGGCCGCGGCGTAGCCGGCCAGCTCCAGCAGCCGGTTGCGCTCGCGCAGCGGCAGCTCGAGAACCTCGCCGAGCCGCAGCACGAGCTGGCGGCCGGGGCGCGCGCGGCCGTTCTCCACGAAGCACAGGTGCCGCGCCGAGACGCCCGCGCGCCCGGACAGGTCGAACTGCGACAGCCCGCGCCGGTCCCGCCACTGGCGCAGCAACGCCCCGAACGGCGACCGCTCTTGCTGCACTGCCATATCGAATCGCCCAGGGCTCCCGTCGCGACCGCGTTACCTTCTACATCATTGCAAGGCCGCGCGCGCCGGTCGACGCTGTGACCCTCCCGCAGCATAACCCGGCGCGGGCCGGCACATACCGGAGGTCACCATGACCGTCGTCGAGCACTCCGCGCGGCTCGCGCTGCGCACCGGCGAGGACTACCTCGCCTCCGTCAACGACGGGCGCCGCCTGTTCGTCGAGGGCCGCCAGGTCGCCAACCTCGCCACCGATCCGGCCACGCGCGACTACGCGCGGCGGATCGCCGATTACTACGACATGCACCACGACCCCGCGCTGCGGGACGTGCTGACCTTCGTCGACGACGACGGCGTGCGCCGCTCGCGCGCCTGGCAGTTGCCGCGCACGAAAGCGGAGATCGTCCAGCGGCGGGAATTCCACACGCTCGTGTCGACGCGGATCGGCGCCGGGCAGTTCGGGCGCATGCCGGACACGAGCACGTCGGTGCTCATCACGCTCGTCGATGATCCGCTGCCGTGGGAGCGCAATGCCGTCGGCGCGGACGGCCGCGGGCTGGCGGACAACATCCGCCGCTTCTGGCGCGAGGCGAAGGCGCAGGACCGCCTGATCACGCCGGTGTTCATCGATTCGCAGCCCGATCGCTCGAACGCCGATGCGTTCAGGACCTCGCCCGATCTGCGGCTGGTCGGGAGCGACGACGAGGGCATCACCGTGCACGGCGTGAAGGCGGTGTCCACCGGCGCGGTGTTCGGGGAGTGGTTCTTCGTCGGCTCCTTCTTCCGGCCGGGCCTGCTGCCCGAGCAGTGCCTGTTCTTCTTCGTGCGCGCGAACACGCCGGGCATCACCATCGTCGCGCGCAAGACCGCCTTCGGCTCGGGCGAGGCGGCGGACCGGCCGCTGTCGACCCTGGGCGACGAACTCGACAGCTTCCAGCACTTCGATCACGTGAAAGTGCCCTGGTCGCAGGTGGTCAACATGGGCAGCGTCGAGCACGTGCAGCAGTACCCGCAGCGGATCTTCGACTGGCTGCACTACGCCGATCTGTGCCGCCAGGCGGTGAAGGCGGAACTGATGGCCGGTCTCGCCATCCTGCTGACCGAGGTCGCGGGCACCGCGAAGATCCCGGCGGTGCAGATGCGGGTGGCCGACGTCATGCGCTTCCGCGAGGCCGTGCGCGCGCATCTCATCGCCGCCGACGACACCGGCTTCACGACGCCCGGCGGCCTGTACAAGCCGAACAACCTGCTGTTCGACTTCGGTCGCGCGTTCTTCAACGAGAATGCCCCGACGATCATCCAGGAACTGGTGGATCTCGCCGGCCGCGGGCCGATGATGATCCCGGCCGAGGCCGACTGGCGCAATCCGGCGCTGCAGGCGTGGCTCAAGCCGCTGATGGCGGGCCCGGGCGGGGAGGATGCCAAGCTGAAGGTCTACCGCGTGGTGCGCGACCTGTTCATCAGCGAATGGGGCCGGCGCAACGCCATGTTCGACCAGTTCAACGGCACCCCGCTCACGGCGGTGCGCTTCCTGACCATGCAGCGGACCGAGTACCAGGCCGACGGTCCGATCGCCGCCCTGGCCCGGGAGGTCTGCGGGCTGGCGGCGCCGGCGTCAGCGGACGCGCGGCCGGCGGCGCAGGACGAAGTCGCGCGGCGCATCCGCCAGCAGGACGCCCGCTCCCGGTGAGCCCGGGCCGGGCACCGCGCCCCGGCGCCCGCGCAGCGGATCATGCCGTCCCGCCGTCCGCGTCCTCCCTGGCGAGGCGGCGCAGGATCGCATCCGAGGCCGCGTCGGCCGGGAACGCGGTCTCGATCAGCAGTTCGTCCAGCGTCACGTCCTGCGGCTTTCCGAGCATCGTGTAGGCGGAGTACAGGTTCAGCTCCAGGTCGGCATTGCGCAGCTGCAGCCGGAACGCGAGCGGCGAGGTCTCCTGGCCCTCGTCGCCGGGCACCGACGTCGGCACGTCCGGGTACGCGAGGATCCGGTCGAGCAACTCGCGCATGCGGGTATCGTCGGGATCGGCGGCGACCGCCTGGCGCACGCGGGTCACGAACATGGTCGCCACGGGCGCCCAGTTGCCGAAGTTCGGACGCATGCCGCGGGGGTCGAAGATGATGTGCAGGATGTTCACGGGCCGGTCGCCGAGGCAGTCGAGCGAGCGGCCGAAAGCGCGCAGCATGCGATCAGCCCCGCGATTGGCGGCCACCACGTTCCAGTAGCGATCGATCGCCACGCAGAAGTAGGGTTCGTGCTGGCGCAGGATGAAGTCGATCGTCGTCCACGCCTGCGCCATCTGCAGTTCGTCGTGAGGCGTCTCGCGCCATGCGGCGGCGTAGCCGGCCGCCTCCAGCAGGCGGTTGCGTTCGCGCAGGGGGATCTTCAGCACGTCGCCCAGATGCAGCACGAGCTGCCGGCTCGGGCGCGACTTGCCGGTCTCGACGAAGCACAGGTGGCGCGTCGAGATCTCGGCGTGGACGGCGAGATCGAGCTGGGAAATTCCACGCCGTGCCCGCCACTGGCGCAGCAGCGCTCCGAACGGCGACCGTACCTGCTGCCTTGCCATGTCGACGGGACCCGCCACCACGCTGAGCCACGACCACCGGAATTGACCTCGGATGTAATTGCACCGCCGTTCCGGCGGCCCGACCATCCGCACGGCCAGCATACATCGTTACTCCTCAGAGGAGGACTGCAATGAGCATCGTTCAGCACCCCGGCAATACGTCGCTGCGCACCGGCGCGCAGTACCTCGCGGCGCTCGATGACGGGCGCCAGGTGTACGTGGAGGGCAGGCGGATCGAGAACGTCGCCACCGACCCGCTCACGCGCGACTACGCGCGCCGCGTCGCCGACTACTTCGACCTGCACCACGACCCGGCATTGCAGGACGCGATGACCTTCGTCGACGACGACGGCGTGCGCCGCTCGCGCGCGTTCCAGCTGCCGCGGAACAAGGACGAGATCCTGATGCGGCGCGAGTTCCACGCGACCGTGTCGCGACACATCGGCTTCGGGCAGTTCGGCCGCCTGCCGGACGCCAATACCGCGGTGATGATGACGATGGTGGACGATCCGCTGCCCTGGGAGCGCAACTCCGTCGGCACCGAGGGCCGCGGCCTCGCCGAGAACATCCGCAGCTTCTGGGCCCGGGCGAAGTCCCAGCAGTGGAACGTCACGCCGGTCTTCATCGACAGCCAGCCGGATCGCTCGAGCCCGGACGCCTTCCGGAACTCGCCGGACCTGCGGCTCGTGGGCAGCGATGACGAAGGCATCACCGTCCACGGGGTGAAGGCCGTGTGCACGGGGGCCGTGTTCGGCGACTGGTTCAACGTCGGCGCATTCTTCCGCCCGGGGATCCAGCCGGACCAGTGCCTGTTCTTCTTCGTCAAGGCTAACACGCCCGGCATCACGATGGTGGCGCGCAAGACCGCCTTCGGCACCGGCGCCGCGGCCGACCGGCCGCTCTCCGGCCTCGGCGACGAACTCGACAGCTTCCAGCATTTCGAGCACGTGAAGATCCCGTGGTCGCAGGTGTCCCACGTCGGCAACGTCGAGCACACGCAGCACTATCCGCAGCGGGTCTTCGACTGGCTGCACTACGCCGATCTGTGCCGCCAGACGGTGAAGGCCGAGATGATGGCGGGCCTCGCCATCCTGCTGACCGAGGTGACCGGCACCGCGAAGATGGCGCCGGTGCAGCTGCGGGTCGCAGACATCATGCGTTTCCGCGAGGCGGTGCGCGCGCACCTCATCGCCGCCGACGACACCGGCTTCATCACGCCGGGCGGACTGTACAAGCCGAACAACCTGCTGTTCGACTTCGGGCGCGCCTACTTCAACGAGCACTCGCCGCTCGTCGTGCAGGAACTGCTCGATCTCGCCGGCCGCGGACCGATGATGATCCCGGCCGATGGCGACTGGGAGAATCCGGCCCTGCAGCCCTGGCTGGGGCAGATGCTGCGCGGGCCCGCCGGCGAGGGCGCCAAGCTCAAGGTCTACCGCATCGTGCGCGATCTGTTCGTGAGCGAGTGGGGCCGGCGCAATGCCATGTTCGACCAGTTCAACGGCACGCCGATCACCGCCATCCGCTACCTCACCATGCAGCGGGCGGAATTCCAGCCCGACGGCCCGGTGGCCGCCCTCGCGCGCAAGGCCTGCGGCCTGGCGGCCCCGGTGCCCGTGCCGGCGCCGGCCGCCGGTGGCGCTTCCCTGCGGGACGAGGTGGAGCGCCGGATCTTCGCCCAGGACGCGAGAACTCGCTGAGGCCGGGCGAACCCGCCGCCGCGCGGCGGCGGGTTCGCCACCCGCGCCGGCCGGCCCTGCCGCGCTGCGTCCGCCCCCGGTCCCGACCGGCCTTGGTGTAGACTTGCGCCCCGCCGCCCGGCGGGGTGTCGCACGTCAGCCCTCGACCACCAGCCGCGGGTGCTCCGGATGCGGGCGGTAGAGGATGGCCACGTGGCCCACCCGGCCCGCGCACGCGGCGCCGGTGCCGGCGCAGAGGGCGGCGAGCGCGGCTTCGCGAGAGTCGCGATCCCCGACCCGCAGCCGTACCTTGATGAGTTCGTGATCGAGCAGCGCCTGGTCGACGGCGGCGATGACCGCGTCGCTCGCGCCCGCCTGCCCGACGAGCACCACCGGCTCGAGCCGGTGGGCGCGGCCGCGCAGGAACTTGCGCTGGCTGCCGGTGAGCGCCGGTGACGACTGACCGGGATCGACCTGCACGGCGGCGGTCCCTCGAAGGAGAGTTGCGATGACCGATATTAGCAGAGCCGACCACGCCGCACTGCGTGAGCTGCGCGCGGGCCTCGCCGCCCGCTACGACGCCTTCAAGGCGCGCGGGCTGGCGCTGGACATGACGCGCGGCAAGCCCTGCCCCGAACAGCTCGACCTCGCGCTGCCCGTGCTCGACACCGTGACGTCGAAGGACTGGGCGGGCGAGGGCGACGACTACCGCAACTACGGCGGCCTCGACGGGATCCCGGAGGCCAAGCGCCTGTTCGCACCGTACATGCAGTGCACCGAGGAGGAGCTGGTCGTCGGCGGCAACGCGAGCCTCACCTTCATGCACGGCATCCTGCGCAACGCCATGCTGCACGGGATGCCGGGCGGCAGCACGCCGTGGGGCCGGCTGCCGCACGTGCGCTTCCTGTGCCCGAGTCCGGGCTACGACCGGCACTTCACCATCTGCGAGTACTTCGGCATCGAGATGATCCCGGTGCCGATGGACGGCAACGGCCCGGTCCTCGAGGAGGTGCAGCGCCTCGCCGCGCACGACGAGCACGTCAAGGGCATGTGGTGCGTGCCCAAGTACAGCAACCCGACCGGCTGCACCTACTCGGACGCCGTGGTCGAGGGCCTGGCGTCGATGGCGACGAAGGCGCACGACTTCCGCCTGCTGTGGGACAACGCCTACGCGGTGCACGACCTGTACGACGAGGGCGATCGCCTGGCGAACGTCCTGGAGGCGTGCCGCCGTGCCGGCCATCCCGATCGCGCGATCCTGTTCGGCTCGACCTCCAAGATCTCCTTTGCCGGCGCGGGCGTCGCGCTGATGGCCGGCAGCCGCGCGAACATGGAGGAGGCGAAGAAGCGCCTGAACACCGAGACCATCGGGCCGGACAAGCTCAACCAGCTCCGGCACGCGCGCTACTACCGCGATCTCGCCGGCATCGAGGCGCACATGCGCCGGCACGCGGCGATCCTGCGGCCGAAGTTCGAGGCGGTGCAGGAAATCCTGGGCCGCGAGCTCGACGGTCGCGGCGTGGCGCAGTGGACGCGGCCGCGCGGCGGCTACTTCGTCAGCGTCGACCTGCCGGACGGCTGCGCGAAGGCCACGGTGAAGCTGGCCGCCGCTGCCGGCGTGAAGCTGACCGGCGCGGGCGCGACCTACCCCTACGGCAAGGATCCGCGCGATCGCAACCTGCGCCTGGCGCCGTCTTTCCCGAAGGAGGCCGACGTGCGCCTGGCGATGGAACTGTTCGCGATCTGCGTGCAGATCGTGGCCATCGACCGGCGGCTGGCATCGAACGGGTGAGAGGACGGGTGGCGCGGCCGGGGGCGGGCGGGCGCCGCGCAGTTCCGCCCGGCGCCGCCGGCGCCCTGCCGGGCGGAAGGTTAACGTCGTCGCCGCCGTCTGGTACCGTCGCGGCGGGGGCGGCCGCGGCGGCGTCCGCGTTCGCTCCGGCCCTGACCTCGAGGTGACGCTCTGGACTCCGTGACGCAGATCGCGCTGGGCGCTGCACTCGGGCATGCCGCCCTCGGCCGCACCGTCGGTCGCACGGCGCTCGCCTGGGGCGGCATGCTCGGCACGCTGCCCGATCTCGACGTGCTGTGGCCGTACGCCGATCCGGTCGCGGCGTTCACCTGGCACCGCGGCTACAGCCACTCGCTGATCTGCCTGACGCTGGCCGCACCGCTGCTCGCGGCGGCGTTGCACCGGCTGCACCGCGCGGCCGGCGCCACCTTCGGCCAGTGGCTGTGGCTGTGCTGGCTGGTGCTCTTCACCCATCCGCTGCTCGACGCCTGCACGATCTACGGCACGCAACTGCTGCTGCCGCTGTCGGATCATCCCTTCGGCACGGGCTCGGTGTTCATCATCGACCCCGCCTACACGCTGCCGCTGCTCGGCGCGGTCGGGGCGGCCGCGCTGCGCGGCACGCGCGCCGGCCTCGCACGCCGCCTGACGCTTGCCGCGCTCGCGTTCAGCACTGCCTACCTCGGCGCCGGGCTTGCCCTGCAGCGCATGGTGCAGGCCGACGTCGAGACGGCGCTCGCCGCGCGGGATCTCGCCGGGCGCCGCGTGCTCGTGCAGGCCGCGCCGTTCACCGTCCTGCTGTGGCGGGTCGTGGTGGTGGACGGGGAGACCTGGCACGAGGGCTTCCGGTCGGTCTTCGATCGCGGCCCGCACCTGGACCTCGTGGCGCGGCCGCGGGCGGCCGCGCTGCTCGCGCCGCTCGCCGACAGCCCAGCGGTGAGCCGTCTCGCCTGGTTCAGCAAGGGCTGGTGGAGGGCGCAGGAGCGCGACGGCGCCATCGTGATGTCGGACCTGCGCATGGGCGTGGGCGAGCGGCTGTTCTTCGCGTTCGCGGTCGGCGCGCGGCACGACGGCGGATCGCGGGCGCTGCCGGTGCGGCAACTGCCGCCCGAGCGCGCGCCGCTCTCGGATCTGCCGCGGCTGCTGGCGCGGATCGTCGATGAGCAGGCCTTCGCCCGCCCGGGCGCGGGGCCGGCATCGTGAGCCTGCGCCCGCTGTGGGCGACGCTCGGCGGCGTCGTGCTGCTGGCCGCCGGCGTGTGGGGCGCGGGGCGGGCGCTCGACGCCACGGCGCGGCATCGCCCGCCGTCGGCGGCCGAGCGCGCGGCGCTGCCGGCGATCGGCGCGTTCGCGCCGGTGTTCGGGACCTGGCACGCGGACCCGGCCGATGAGCAGGCCGAAGTCGTGGAGTACGCCGACGGCTCGCGCGAACTGCGCTGGCGCTACGCCGATCCGGACGTGCGCGGCGCCCCGTGGGTGGAATACACCGTCGCGCTCGAACCGACCGCCATCGGCGCGCGCGTCAGCGCGTGGATGCAGTGGTATGCCACGCTCACCGGCTTCGCGCGGGCGGTGGACCGGCCGTTCCGGGCCCTCGAGCGTCCGGACGTCTTCGCCTGGGGCGACGCGACCCGCTTCGCCATCCTCGAGGTCGGCGGTCGCGCGTCGGGCAACCTGCTGGTCGCGCGTCGCGGCGGCACGGTGGTGTACCTGCTGCTCTCGGGTGCGTATTTCGACGATCCGTTCACGTTCGCGCCAGTCGTCACGCCGTGGCTGGAGGCGCTCGACTCGCTGCCGCCGCCCTGAGCGCGGAGGCACGCTACACTAGCGCGATGGTGACGCCATGTCCGCCCCGCCCCGCGTCCACGCGCGCGCTGGCGGCCCTCGCCATCGTCGTTGCGGTGCTCGCGCACGCCGGCTGCACCCTGGAACCTTCGGGTGGCGACGAGGCCCGGATCCGCGCGACCTTCGAACGCTACCAGGCGGCGCTCGAGGCCAGGGACGGGGCGACCGCCGCGGAGCTGGTCAACGCCGCGACGATCGCCAGCTACGAGGAAAGCCGCAAGGCGGCGCTGGCGGCCACGCCGGAGCAGGTGCGGGGCCTGCCGATGACCGCGCGCCTGCAGGTACTGACGCTGCGCCAGCTGCTCGATGCCGGGCGCCTCGCCGACATGGAGGGCGGGGAGGTCATGGCCTGGCTCGTCGAGCAGGGCTGGAACGTCAGCGCCGGCAAGCACGACGACGCCCGGCTCGGCGGCGTGCGCATCGACGGCGATCGCGCCCAGGCGCAGTACGTCATCGGCGACAAGCTCACGCCGCTGCTGTGGAACTTCACGCGCGAGGGCGGGAAGTGGCGGCTCGATCTCGCCTCGCTGATGCCGTATGCCACGCAGGGCCTGGCGAAGTTCACGCAGATGACCTCGATGTCGGAGGACGATTTCCTGATGAAGGTCATCGAGCGTCGCGGCGGCCGCCCGGTGAGCGAGGACATCTGGCAGCCGCTGCAGCGGCCCATCGGCCAATGACGCGCGGCGAGCGCCGCGAGGAGAACGACGACATGCACACGAACCCCCTGGTCCGCCGGCGGCTGCTGGCCGGCCTGCTGGCCCTGCTCGCGACCGCCGCCGGCGCCGCCGACGACACGGCCGCGCGGCTCGACGCCGCGCTCGCCGGGGCGCAGCGTTCCGAGGCCAACCGCGCCCGCGACGTCTACCGCCATCCGAAGGAGACGCTTGCGTTCTTCGGCCTGCGCTCCGACATGACCGTGGTCGAGATCTCGCCGGGTGGCGGCTGGTACACCGAGATCCTCGGGCCGGTGCTGCGCGGCACCGGCAGGCTCTACGCCGCGCACTTCCCGGCCGGCGCCACCGGCCTGCCGGCCTACCTGATGGAGCTGCGCGCCGCGCTCGTGGATCGGATCGCCGCCGAGCCGGACGTGTTCGGCGACACGACGATCACCGAGCTGACCGGTGCGCCCGACAACGCCATCGCGCCGCCCGGCAGCGCCGATCTCGCCCTCACCTTCCGCAACGTGCACAACTGGTTGAGCGCCGGCACCGCGCAGGGCGTGTTCGCGGCGATGTTCCGGGCGCTCAAGAGCGGCGGCGTGCTCGGGGTGGTGGAGCACCGCGCGCCGGAGCAGTTCACCCTCGAGCAGATGAAGACGTCCGGCTACGTCACCGAGGCCGAGGTCATCCGCCTCGCGCAGGGAGCCGGCTTCGAGCTGGCCGACCGCTCCGAGGTGAATGCCAACCCGAAGGACACGAAGGACCACCCCGAGGGGGTCTGGACCCTGCCACCGCGCCTGAAGCTGGGCGACAAGGACCGGGAGAAATACCTCGCCATCGGCGAGAGCGACCGCATGACGCTGAAGTTCGTCAAGCCCTGAGGTTCGCGTCGGCGCAGGCGCTGGCGCACCGGAGGCATCGCGGGCAGGCCCGCTCCTGCAGGAGCTACGCACCAACGCCGGAGCAGCGTTCCTGTAGGAGCGGCTTCAGCCGCGATAGGGTGTGGCGCCGACCTCGGGGAAAGCATCGCGGGCAAGGCCCGCTCCAACAGGAGCTCAGTACCAACGCCGGAGCAGGACTCCAGTAGGAGCGGCTTCAGCCGCGATAGGGTTGGTGCCAACCCCGAGTAGGGCCATCGCGGGCAAGCCCGCTCCTGCAGGAGCTCCGCACCCTCGCCTGTGCAGGGCGTGGGTGCGAAGTTCTGTGCGGGAGCGCAGCCCGTGATGTCAGTGGCGGACTGCGCGCCGATAGGCGCCGGGACTCACGCCGTAGTGCTCCTTGAACACCCGCGACAGGTGTTCCTGGTGGCAGAAGCCGCAGTCGGCGGCAATCGTGGCGATCTTGGCGTCACTGCCGAGCAGGAGTTCCCGGGCGCGCTCAGTGCGAAGCCGCCGCTGAAAGCGATGCGGCGGCAGGCCGAAGGCCAGCTTGAAGCGCCGCGCGAAGTACACCGGGGTGAGGTTGGCGACGCGGGCGAGTGTGGTCAGGTCGATCTCCGCGGCGAGGTTGTCGCGCAGGTAGTCGGCCGCCCGGCGCAGGCGAGGGTCAATCCGCCGGGTCGGCGCCAGGGTCTTGCGCGGCGCGCCTGGCGGCCCGCCCTGCTCGCGATCCGAAGACATCTCCAGCAGCCGAACCGCCAGTGCGTGTGCGAGGCAGTCCGCGTACAGCGTGCTGCACTCGCCGCCGTCGAGCAGGCCGCCCGCGAGAGCCCGGACCGGAAGCTCCAGTTGCGGATCGCGCACCACGACGCGCGGCATCACCTCCAGCCGCACGTCGCGATCGCCGCACAGCTCGGTGGCGACCGCCGCGAGGAACCGCTGGTGCAGGTACAGGTGCGCCGTTTCGAAGGTCCGGTCGCGAAGTTCGACCGAGAAGCGGCTGCCGCCCGGAAACAGCACCGACTCGCCGCCGCGCATGGTCGCTCGCCACGCGGCGCCGTCGACCTGCAGCAGCACCTCTGCCGGCGGCCCGAGGGCGACGACGAGCAGGTGATGGGGTAGCCCGGGAAACTCGCCGGCGAACTGCCCTTCGAGCTGCAGCGACAGGTACAGGTTGGACCAGCCTCGCGCTTCGCTGGTGGCCCAGATCTCGGTGCCGGCCCGGTCGACGATGCGATGCGTGTCGGCGGCACGGAACACGACGGCCTGTCCGCCGTCGCCGCCGACCGGCTGTTGCTGACGTCCAGACACCATCGTCATAACGGGCTGTCGCCGAACTCGTGATTGCGCCGATTGCGCCGTTCGTTCGAGCCTACTGCATGGCGGTTGCGACAGGCAACGGTACAGGCGCTGACGGTCGCCAGCCGCCGGGCATTGCCGCCGCGACCTCCTCGCGGCTTCCGGAGTCGGATTGCTGCGACCGCACATCCCGAGCGCGCCCCGCAGTCTCGTGCAGGCGGCAGGGTGGATGCATGCAGGCATTGTGCGGCGCGCCCGTCCACTGTCGCACGGGAGCGTGGCCATGCGGGCTGTCGGGCACTTTCCCGCGGCACGCACCGGCCACAGGGCCGGATCCGGAAAGGGGGAGCGATCGCGATGCGGGCACTGATTGTCGGTGGCGGAATGGGCGGCCTGTGCGCAGCCATCGCGTTGCGCGAGGCGGGGGTGTTCACGCAGGTCGATGTCTTCGAGCAGACGCGCAAGCCCAGCACCGCGGGGGCAGGAATCACCGTGTCGCCGAACGGCGCGCGCCTGGTGCAGGACTGGCTCGGCGTCGATCTGGACGGCGGCGACCCGAAAGGCCCGATCGGCGTCCCCGACGGCGGCCGCGCGATCATCCTCGACCGGACACGGAACATCGAGCCGGACGGCACGGTGTCCGTGCGGATGATCGACCACGTCACATCGGCCGGGGACGGGGCGGGATTCCACCACATGCATCGGCTCGACCTGTTGATGGCGCTGCACAAGCGGGCGGCGGAACTGGGGCCGGAGTCCGGGCTGGCGTGTCCCGTCCGGGTCCACATGGGCAAGCGGCTCAAGTCCCTGGAACAGACGGCGGACGGCGTCACCGCCGGTTTCGCGGATGGCGGCACGGCGCACGGCGAGGTGCTGATCGGTGCGGATGGCATCAATTCGAAAGTCCTGGAACTGGTGTGGCCGGACACCCCGCCCCGGCGCTGGACCTACGTGGTGTGCTACCGCGGCCTCATTCCGCGCGCCCAGGTCGCGGCACTGCGCAAGGCCGACGGCAGCCCGCTCGATCACAACCCGCTCGAGGCGCGGAGCATGGATGTACGCAAGAATCCGCGCGCCTGGTCACTGACCTACTGGGTCCGCGGCGGTGAGCTGTTGAACGTCTGGCAAGCGTACTACGAGCCGGACGCCGCCGAGTTCGACCACGAAGAAGCGGACTGGTTTCCCGCCGATCGCGACGAAATGCTCGCCAATCTCGGCAAGGCGTTCGCCGGAGACCCGCGCGTGGAGGACATCCTTGCCCTCGCGCGCGCGGTGGAAAGCCCGACCAAGTGGGGACTGTACGATCGCGATGCCTTCGAGCACTGGCAGGAGGGGCGGGTCTGCCTGCTGGGCGACGCCGCGCACCCGATGCTGCCGACCATGGCGCAGGGTTGCACGCAGGCCTTCGAGGATGCCGCGGCCCTCGCGATGTGCTTCAAACTGCATCGAACGGATGTCTACCGGGCCCTGCTGCATTACGAGCGGGTTCGGCACTACCGCGCCACGCGCTTCCAGTATGGCTCGAAGTTCCTGTTCAAGCACCTGGAACCCGAGGACTCCCCGGAACGGCAGGCGATCCTGAAGGCCGCGAACGAGCGCGACTACGTGATCTTCAATCACGACCAGCGCGCCGCCGACGACATGAACTGGATCTACGCGTTCGACGCCCGGAAGGTCGGCGACACACTGCCGCCAAAGAAGCTCGGACCATGGGACTTCCGGTCGCGCGAGGCGGTGAAGGATGTGCGCAGGGAAGTGTCTATGAACCTGTGGAAGCCTGCCGTTCCGCACCGGGGCGACCGCAGGATCACCCGGGCGGAGGTCGCGCAGCACAACACCTTCGACGACTGCTGGATCATCATCCGCGGCAAGGTCTACGATTTCACGCAGTGGAAAGATCGTCATCCAGGCGGACCGTTCGTCGCACGGATGCATGCCGGCAAGGACGCGACGGCCGAGTTCGGCGATTACCACAGCCCGCTCGCCGAGAAGCACATGGCGTACTTCTGTGTGGGCGACCTCGTCGATTGAGCCGCGGAGGGCGGAACGCCCGGATCGCGGCCGCCGGACGCTGCGCCTGCACGCCGGGGCCGCCGCCAGCGTCGCGCCGACCGGTTCAGCACCTCTGGTCGTCACGTGGACAGCGGCATCGGGCGTTCGCGTGTAGCATCGAGTGACTGCAACCAACGGCAGCGGGAGCGACAATGGCAATCACCGGCGTGATGCGGATCGGGATGGTGGCGCTGCGGGTACTCGACCTGGAGGCCGCTCGGCACCACTACTGCGAGGTGCTCGGTCTCATCCCGACAGCCAGTACGGCCGACCGGCTCTACATGAAGGCCTGGGACGAGCACGATCACCACTCGCTGGTGCTGCGCCAGTCTGATCACGCCGGCGTGGACTACTGCGCATTCAAGGTGCGCACGGACGCCGATCTGGATCGGTATGCCCGCGAGCTCGCGGCCGACGGCGTACCGGTCCACGAGGAGCCGCCGGCCGAAGAACTCGGCCGCCGGATCGTGTTCGACGCACCGACCGGCCATCGCTTCGCGCTGTACGCGCACTCCGCGACGGTCGGCAACGGGCTGCCGGTCGACAACCCGGACTTCGAACCCGACGGCCTGCGCGGCATCGCGGTGCCGCGGCTGGAACACGTGTTCCTGTACGGCCCGCGGGCCGCCGAGTCGGTGCGCATCTTCTGTGACGTGCTCGGCTTCACCGTCACCGAGAAGCTGGTCGCGCCGGACGGCCAGGTCAAGGCGTCGTTCCTGGCCTGCAACACGGCCATGCACGACGTCGGCTTCGTGGAGCACGACGAACCTGGCAAGTTTCACCACGTCTCGTACTGGATCGATTCGCCGGATCGGGTGATGGCAGCGGCCAACATCCTGGGCCGCAACGACGTGCCGATCGACGAGGGCCCGACCCAGCACGGCATCGGTCGCGCCAAGACGATCTACTTCTGGGATCCGTCGGGGAACCGCAACGAGGTGTTCTGCGGCAGTTACCAGTACTTCCCCGATCGGCCCACGCTGACCTGGGACTTCGGACATATCGGCAAGGCCATCTCCTACCCGCACCGGCGCGTCAACGACACGTTCATGAGCGTACTGACCTGAGGCCGCGACCGTGACAGACCGCGGTTCCGCAGAGGCGGGCGAACGCGTCGTGACCTGCTACTACGGGATCCTGTCGCCGTTCACCTACCTCGGAATGCCGCGGCTCAAGGCGATCTGCGTGCGCCACGGCGTACCGCTGCTGTACCGGCCGACGGACTTCTTCGCCGTGTTCAAGGTCTCCGGCGGCGTGCCGCTCGAGGCGCGCGCGCCGCAGCGGCGGAAATACCGCCTGCTGGAGCTGCGCCGCTGGGGCGAGTACCTCGGCCTGCCCATCAATCCGGAGCCGCGCTACTTCCCCTGCGACATGACGCCGGCCTCGCTGCTGGTGCTGGCCGCGCAGGCGCAGGGCGCGTACGAGGGCGACCTGAGCTTCGCGCTGGAACGCGCGGTGTGGGCCGAGGAGCGCGACATCGCCGATCCCGGCACGCTCGTCGATATCGCGAACGCGCAGGGCTTCGACGGTGCGGCCCTGTACGCCGCCTCGCGGGAGCCGGCGATCGCGGCCCGGTATGCCGCCAACACCCGGCGCGCAATCGAGCTGGACATGTTCGGCTCGCCGACCTACGAGTACCGTGGCGAGATCTTCTGGGGGCAGGACCGCCTCGACCTGCTCGACTGGACGCTCGGCAGGGGCTGAGCGCGATGGGCCGGATCGTCGACGGGCAATGGACCGAGCGGGACGACAAGTTCGAGTCCGCGGACGGCCGCTTCCGGCGCGAGGAATCGCGCCTGCGCGGTCGCATCGGGGAGGCCCCTGAGGCCGGACGGTACCACCTGCTGTGTGCCTGGCCGTGCCCGTGGTCGCACCGCGTCATGCTCGTGCGCGCCATCCTCGGGCTGGAGACGGCCATCGGGCTCACCCTGTGCGACAGCCGCATGGGGACGCAGGGCTGGTACGTTCGCGCTCCGGGGCCCGATCTGCCGCCCGGCGCGCCGGGCGCCTGGCTGCACGACTACTACACCCGCTCCCTCGCGGGCTACACCGGTCGCGCGACGGTGCCGGCGCTGTGGGATCGTGCCACGCGGGCGATCGTCAACAACGAGTCGCGCGATCTCGTCTCGATGCTGGCGATCGATCTGCTCCCGCTCGCCCGCGCGCCTCTCGACCTGCGCCCCGCGGAACTCGCGGCAGAGATCGATCGCTGGTGCGAGTTCCAGCAGACCGCGCTGAACGACGCCGTCTACCGCACCGGCTACGCGACCACCGCGGCGGCCCACGCCGAGGCGCGCGCCCAGGTGTTCGACGCGCTCGGCGTGCTCGACACGCAGCTGCGGGAGCGCGAGTACCTCGCCGGCGCGACGCTGACCCTGGCCGACGTGTATGCCTTCCCGACCCTGGTGCGCTTCGATGCGGTGTACGCGACGCTCATGCGCTGCGATCTGCGGCGCATCGACGCCTACCCGCACCTGTGGCGCTACCTGTGCCGGCTGTACCGGCGTCCGGAGTTCCGCGGTACGGTGGACTTCGCCGAGTACCGCGCCGGCTACTTCGCCAATCTCGCCCACCTGCTGCCGGGCGCCTCCGTGCGCACTGCGCCGGAACTCGACCCCGGGCGCGACTGCACGCCGGCCTGAGCGCTTCGTGCAGCGGGCTTGCCCGCGATAGCCCTCCCCGGGGTCGGCGCCAAACGCTATCGCGGCTGAAGCCGCTCCTACAGGAGCACTGCTTCAGCGTCTGAGCGAACG
>CAYOJP010000048.1:0-18816 GCA_964404305.1 uncultured Gammaproteobacteria bacterium | reverse complement strand
GGCGCGCGCAAGGTGCGGCGGCTCTACCACGACCGCATCCTCGCCGGCTTCGCCGGCGGCACCGCGGACGCCTTCACGCTGTTCGAGCGCTTCGAGAGCCAGCTCGAGAAGTACTCCGGACAGCTCGTGCGGGCCGCGGTGGAGCTGGCCAAGGATTGGCGCACTGACCGGGCGCTGCGCCGGCTGGAAGCCATGCTGATCGTGGCCGATCGCGGGGCGATGCTGCTGGTCTCGGGCACCGGCGACGTCATCGAGCCCGAGGACGACGTGCTCGCCATCGGTTCGGGGGGCTCGTACGCGCTGGCGGCGGCGCGCGCGCTCACGGCGCATTCGGCCCTCGATGCGCGGGCCATCGTCGAGACCGGCCTGCGCATCGCCGCGAGCCTGTGCGTGTACACGAACGACCACCTGACCATCGAAGAACTGGGCTGAGCAGGCGCGTTCCGCGCCGCCCGCCGGCACCGCCGGAGTACCGATGTCCAACCTCACCCCGCAGGAAATCGTCGAGGCCCTCGACAAGCACATCGTCGGCCAGGACGCCGCCAAGCGCGCCGTCGCGATCGCGCTGCGCAATCGCTGGCGCCGCTCGCAGGTTCCCGGGGACCTGCGCAACGAGATCACGCCCAAGAACATCCTGATGATCGGCCCGACGGGCGTCGGCAAGACCGAAATCGCGCGCCGGCTGGCACGCCTCGCCCATGCGCCGTTCATCAAGGTGGAGGCGACCAAGTTCACCGAGGTCGGCTACGTGGGGCGCGACGTCGAGTCGATCGTCCGCGAACTCGTCGACGCGGCGATGAAGATGCTGCGCGAGGAGGCGCTCGGCCGCGTGCGCCTGCAGGCCGCGCAGGCGGGCGACGAGCGTGTGCTCGACGCGCTGCTGCCGCGGGCGCGCGGCTACGGCGGGGAGGGCGACGCGGCGGAGGGTGCCGGGACGCGCGAGAAGTTCCGGCGCCGGCTCCTCGCCGGCGAGCTGGACGACCGCGAGATCGAGGTCGAGGTGAGCACCCAGGCTGCGGTCGAGATCATGACCCCGCCGGGCATGGAGGAGATGACGAGCCAGCTGCAGTCCCTGTTTCAGAACCTGGGCAGCGGGCGCAAGCGCATGCGCAAGCTGCGCGTGCGCGATGCCCGCAAGCTGCTCGGCGAGGAGGAGGCGGCCAAGCTCGTCAACGAGGAGGACGTCAAGGCCCGCGCCCTGGAGGCGGTCGAGCAGAACGGCATCGTCTTCATCGACGAGATCGACAAGGTCGCCAGGCGTGGCGAGCACAGCGGTCCGGACGTCTCCCGCGAGGGCGTGCAGCGCGACCTGCTGCCGCTGGTGGAGGGCTGCACGGTTTCGACCAAGTACGGCACGGTGCGCACCGACCACGTGCTGTTCATCGCCTCGGGCGCCTTCCACGTGGCCAAGCCCTCCGATCTCATCCCGGAACTGCAGGGCCGCCTGCCGATCCGGGTCGAACTGGCGGCGCTCACGGTGGAGGATTTCGTGCGCATCCTCACCGAGCCCGACGCCTCGCTCACCGAGCAGTATGCGGCGCTGATGGAGACCGAGGGAGTCAGGCTTTCGTTCGCCCCGGACGGCGTGCAGCGCATCGCGCGGATCGCCTGGGAGCTGAACGAGGCCAACGAGAACATCGGCGCGCGCCGCCTGCACACCGTGATGGAGCGCCTGCTCGAGGCGCTGTCGTTCACCGCGGCCGGGCGCGCCGGACTGGAGGTGTCGGTGGACGCCGAGTACGTCGAGAACAACCTCGGCAGCCTGCTGCGCGACCGGGACCTGGCGCGCTACATCCTCTGAACCGGCGGGGCATCGATGTCGTTCCTACTCACGCCGACGCGCGCCTGAGCCGCAAGCGCGAACATCCGCCGGGGGACCGTCATGGCCGAACCGCAGCTGCTGCCCACGGAGATCACGCTGCACTCGAAGTCTCGGGTGCTGGAGATCGCCTTCGAGGACGGCGCGCGCTTCGAGTTGTCCTGCGAGCTGCTGCGCGTGTTCTCGCCCTCGGCGGAGGTCCGCGGGCACGGGCCGGGGCAGGAAGTGCTGCAGGCAGGCAAGGAGGGCGTGAACATCACGGCCGTCGAGCCGGTGGGCAACTACGCCGTGCGGCTCGTGTTCGACGACGGGCACGACAGCGGACTGTACGCCTTCGACTATCTCTACCATCTCGGCCGCCACCGCGACGCGATGTGGCGCGACTATCTCGATGCGCTGGAGCGCGCAGGACGCGGGCGAGCCACGTCATGAGCCGGCAATCCGCCGACTTCGGCTTCCGCAAGGTCGCGCCGGAGGAGAAGACGCGCCTGGTGGCGGGCGTTTTCGGCTCGGTCGCCGGGCGCTACGACCTGATGAACGACCTCATGTCGGCCGGCGTCCACCGGCTGTGGAAGCGTTACGCCGTCGCCCGCCTGCTGCTGCGGCCAGGCGAGCACGTGCTCGACCTGGCCGCCGGAACCGGCGACATGAGCAGGCTGTGCCTGACGCAAGTCGGGGCCGGCGGCCGCGTGACGCTGTGCGAGCCGAACGCGCAGATGCTGGCCGTGGGCCGCGACCGGACGTTCGACGCCGGATACGCCGGCAACGTCGCCTTCGTGGAAGGTCGCGGCGAGCAGCTGCCCTTCGCGGACGGCACCTTCGATGCCGTGGCGATCGCCTTCGGGTTGCGCAACCATACGGACAAGGCCGCGGGCCTGGCCGAGATGTGCCGCGTGCTGCGCCCGGGCGGGCGGCTGGCGGTGCTCGAGTTCTCGAAAGTGGTGATCCCGGTGCTGGAGCGACTGTACGAGCAGTATTCCTTCCGCGTGATTCCCTGGCTCGGCGAGCGCGTGACCGGCGACCGTGCCGCTTACGAGTACCTCGTCGAGTCGATCCGCATGCATCCCGACCAGGCCGCCCTCGGTGCGCTGATGGAGGCGGCCGGCTTCGAGCGCGTGACGTGGCACAACCTCACCGGCGGCGTGGTCGCGCTGCACCTGGGCTGGCGGTTGTGAGGCGCCGCCGCGCACCGGCCGGCCCGCTGGACGGCGTCGCCCGCCTGCTGAACGCGCTGCTCGCCCACGACGAGGACACGCGCGGCCGGCTGCGGGCCCTGGCCGGGCGCGTGTTCGCGATCGAGCTGCGCGGGCCGGGGCGCACGATCTACGTGCTGCCCGGCGCGGCGGGCGTCGCGCTCGCCGCGACCCCTCCGCGACCGCCCGACGTGCGGCTGGCGGGTACGCC
This sequence comes from uncultured Gammaproteobacteria bacterium, assembly GCA_964404305.1. Lineage (GTDB taxonomy): Bacteria > Pseudomonadota > Gammaproteobacteria > JADZEE01 > JADZEE01 > CAYOJP01. Next base: position 15,593 of record CAYOJP010000048.1, on the reverse strand, counting down.
GCTCGCGCTGCTCGCGCTCGCTCGCCGCTCGCCGGACCGGGCACCCGCGGGCGCGCAGGGGGTGGACATCGCCGGCGATCTGGCGGCAGCCCAGGCTCTGCAGGCGCTCGCCGCGCGCATCGACATCGACTGGGAGGAACTGCTCGCGCGCCGGATCGGCGATGTCGCCGCGCACCGGCTCGGCCGCCTCGCCCGCGGCCTGCGCGCGTTCGTGGACGAGTCGCGGACGCGGCTCGCCGAGGACACCGCCGCGTGGCTGCGCGACGAGGCCGAGCTGACGCCGGACGCCACGACGGTCGAGGAGTTCATGGCCGGCGTCGATGCGGTGCGCGACGACGTCGAGCGGCTGGAGGCGCGGGTGCGCCGCCTCGCCGCCGCGCGCGGGACGCCCGCCGCGTGATCCGTCTCGGGGAGCTCTACCGGTTGTACGCGATCCAGCGCGTGCTGCTGCGCCACGGCGCCGACCAGCTCCTGTTCACCACTCCGCTGCTGCGCTCGCTGAAGTACCTGCTGTACCTGCTGCCCTGGAACTGGTTCCGTCGTCACGAGGCGCCGCGTGCCGAGCGCCTGCGCCGCGTGCTCGAGGACCTGGGGCCGATTTTCGTCAAGTTCGGGCAGATCCTGTCGACCCGCCGCGATCTGCTGCCGGACGACATCGCCGAGGAACTCGCGCGGCTGCAAGACGCCGTGACGCCCTTCCCCGGCGCCGAGGCCCGCCGCATCGTTGAGCGCGCCTACGGCCGCCCGGTGACCGAGGTCTTCGCGCAGTTCGACGAGCGGCCCCTCGCGTCGGCCTCGATCGCGCAGGTCCACGCCGCGCAGCTCGCCGACGGCCGCGAGGTCATCGTGAAGGTCGTGCGCCCGGGCATCCGGCGCGTGATCGAGCGCGACATCGGGCTCATGCGCCTCGTCGCCGGCATGGCCGAGAAGTACTGGTCGCACGGCCGCCGGCTGCGGCCGACCGGTGTCGTCGCGGAGTTCGAGCGCACCATCCTCGACGAGCTCGACCTGCTGCGGGAGGCCGCCAACGCCTCGCAGCTGCGGCGCAATTTCCGCGATTCCGACCGCATCTACGTGGCCGAAATCCACTGGGAGCTTACGCGCCGGGACGTGCTGGTCATGGAGCGCATCTCCGGCATACGCATCGACGACGTGGAGGCGCTGCGCGCGGCGGGGGTGGACCTGGCGCAGCTCGCGCAGGACGGCGTGCAGATCTTCTTCACCCAGGTCTTCCGCGATCACTTCTTCCACGCCGACATGCACCCCGGCAACCTGTTCGTGCGGCCCGGCCACGGCGGTCAGCCATCCTGCTACCTGCCCGTCGACTTCGGCATCATGGGCTCGCTGTCGGAGTTCGATCAGAGCTACCTCGCGGAGAACTTCCGCGCTTTCCTGCGCCGGGACTACCGGCGCGTGGCTGCCCTGCACGTGGAATCGGGCTGGGTGCCGAAGGACACGCGCGTGGACGAGTTCGAGTTCGCGATCCGCAGCGTCTGCGAGCCGATGTTCGACCGTCCGATCCGCCAGATCTCCTTCGGCCAGCTGCTGCTGCGGCTGTTCCAGACCGCGCAGCGATTCCACATGGTGATCCTGCCGCAGCTGCTGCTGCTGCAGAAGACGCTCGTCAACATCGAGGGCATCGCGCGACGCCTGCATCCGGAGCTCGACCTGTGGCAGGCGGCGCGCGCGCCGCTCGAGCAGTGGATGCGGCACCGCATCGGCCCGCGCGCCCTGCTCCACGCGACCCGCGAGGAGATGCCCAAGTGGGTCGAGCGCCTGCCCGAGCTGCCTGCGCAGCTGCTGCAGATGCTCGACAAGGCGCGCGGCGGGGAGCTAGAGCTGCAGATGCGCAGTCGCGAGCTGCGCGCCCTGCACCTGGATCTGCGCCGCGGGATCCGCCGGGTCGCGCTCGCGGTCGTCGCGAGCGGCTGCATCGTCGCCGCGGCCGTCCTGCTCGGACTGGACGGCTACTCGCCCGTGATGCTGGCCTCGGTGCCGCTGGGTGTCTGGGTGCTGGGCGGCATCGCGCTGGTGCTGCTCGCCGCCGTGCTGCGCGAGCGCTGAGCCGGCCCGGCGACCGGGCAGGCCGCACGTCACTGCGATTCGCGCGCGCCGACCGTTCCGTACTCGCGCAGGTAATGCGCCGAGCGGTCCCGGGCCTGCGTCAGTTCGGAGGCGGAGAGCTCGGGCGTGAGCACGTCGAGGTTCTTCTTCGCCGCCTCGTAGCCGCCCATCGCGCTGACGTCGAACCAGGCGTAGGCCTCGACCAGGTCGCGATCGGTCGCCAGCCCGGAGTAATACATGATGCCAAGGTTGTGCTGGGCCGCCACGTGGCCCTGCTCGGCCGCCTTGCGGAACCATTCGAGCGCCGCGGCCGGGTCCTGCGGTCCGCCCAGACCTCGCAGCGACAGCAGTCCCAGGCTGACCCAGGCCTCGATCTCGCCCTGCCCGGCCGCGGTCTCGAACCAGCGCCGGGCGCTCGCGTAGTCGGGCTCGGTCTCCGGCGGGATCGGTTCGAGCAGCAGGTGCCCGAGCTGCAGCTGGGCCTCGCGGTGCCCGGCCGCGGCCGCCTTGCCCAGCCAGTGCCGCGCACGCTCGCGATCGGCCGGGACGCCATCCCCGTTGCGATACATCACGCCGACGTTGTACTGGGCCGCCGGCAGCCCGCCGATGGCGGCGTGCTCGAACCACTTCGCCGCCTCGACCGCGTCCCGCGCGACGCCCTCGCCTTCGTGATGCAGCACCGCGAGCTGGAACTGCGCTTCGCGGTCGCCGCGGTCCGCGGCTCCCTTCAGCCAGCGCGCGGCGACGACCGGGTCCGCCGGTACGCCGTAGCCGCGCAGGTACAGCATGCCGATGTTGTATTGCGCACCGCGCAAGCCCAGGTCGTCGGCGGCGAGGAACTGCCGCATCGCCTCCACGTAGTCCTGCCGCACGCCCTCGCCGCGCAGGTACATCACGCCGAGGTTGTTCATCGCGCTCGCATCGCCGCGGCGGGCGAGGCGCCTGTAGATGCGCTGTGCGGCGTCGAAGTCACCGGCCCGGTAGGCGGCGAGTGCGGCATCGCGATCGGGGCCCGCGGCGAGCGCGCCGCCGCACACGCAGGCCAGCAGGAGCGCCGCGGCGCGCATCGGCCAGTCAGCCACGGGCCGCGTTCTCGAGCTCGCGGACGGTGGCCACCGCCGACCAGGTGGCGACGCAGTAGGGGACGAGATAGGTGAGCAGGGTCTGGGCGGCATGCACGAGGTCGAAGGTGCCGGCGAGCAGGGCCGGCGCGTGATTGATGATGGCGAGGATCGTCCCGACGACGGCGGCCACGCGCGCCGCGCGGCGGACGATCGCCGGGCGGCGGGCGATCGCGACGAAACCGGTGCGACTCATCGGCGTGGCGGCGGGGGCGCTTCAGCGTCGCAGCGCGGCGGGTCGCAGCCCCGGCGCCGGCGGGGCGCGGCGGCGCAGGATCTCGGGCACCGGTACCAGCGTCACCCCGGCGGCGTCGAGCCGCGGCAGTTCCCGCGCGAGCACCGCGACGCTGCCGCCATGGGGGTGGACGATGCCCAGCGCGTCGCCGTGCCGGCTCGCGACGTCCAGCAGCCGGGCGAACTGCCCGTGCACGTAGCGCTCCTCCGGGCGATTGTCGAGGAACACGTCGCGTTCGGCCACGGGCACGGAGGCGTCGCGCGCAACCTGCGCCGCGACGCTGAGGGCGGTCGTGCGGCTGTCGACGAAGTACAGGCCGTCGTCACGCAGCGTCTGCATCACCCAGGCCATTCGTTCCGGGTCGCGCGTGAGCAGGCTGCCCATGTGGTTGTTCACGCCGATCGCGCCCGGCACGGACGCCAGCGCGGCGCGCAGCGTGTCGACGAACTCGGCGTGCGTCATGGCCGAGCGTACTGCGCCCGGACCCAGCAGGTGGTTGGCGGACACCGCCTCCATCGGCAGGTGGAGCATCACGTCCTTGCCCGCGGACCGCGCGGCGGCGAGCAGCCGCGACGCATGCGGAGTATGCGGCAGGAACGAGTAGGCGAGCGGGCCCGGCAGGGCGAGGGCCCGCAGGCCGTCGGCGAGACGGTAGCCCATGTCGTCCACCACGATGCCGATGACGGGCGCTGCTGCGCCCAGGGCGCGGGCCGGCATGGCGGCTGCGCCGGCGAGCGCCGCGAGGATGCCGAGCGCGCGCCGCCGCATCGAGTTCACCGGCCCGGACCGCGCGGGGCGGAAGGCTTGCGACGGTGGCCGATGGTCGCGCACGTCGCGGCTCGCCTCGCTCAGTTCCGCGCCTGCAGCAGGACCAGGCCCTTCAGCAGGTTGAGGGCCTCGTACAGTTCGTAGTCGCGCTGGGCGAGCGGCGCCTCGGACTCGGCTGGCGCCTTGCCGGCCGCGCCGTCGCCGTTCTTCGCCGGCGCCGCAGCACCCGGCTTCGGCTTGTCCCGGTCCTGGTCCTTCGCGCCGTCCTGGTCCTTCGCCGCATCCTTGCCGTTGGCCGCCTTGTCCAGGTGTCGCGACAGGTGGGCTTCCTTGATGCCCCCGGTGGCGTCGGCCTCGACGCCGGCGACCTTCATGCGTGCGATCACGATGTCGGGCTCGATGCCTTCGGCCTGGATCGAGCGCCCGTTCGGCGTGAAGTAGCGAGCGGTCGTGAGCTTGAGCGCGGCATCGTTGTTCATCGGCAGGATGGTCTGCACGGAGCCCTTGCCGAACGTCCGGCTGCCCATGATCACCGCCCGGCGCCGGTCCTGCAGCGCGCCGGCCACGATTTCGGAGGCCGACGCCGAGCCGCCGTTGACGAGCACCACGAGCGGGGCGCCGCCGAAGACGTCCGGCGCCTTGGCGCTGAAGGACAGCGCGGCGTCCTGCACCCGGCCTTCCGTGTAGACGATGAGACCGTCCGCAAGAAAGGCGTCGGCGACTTCCACCGCCGCGCCGAGGATGCCGCCCGGGTTGTTGCGCAGGTCGAGCACCAGGCCCTTGAGCGGCCCGCCGTTGCCGCTGGCCAGCGCCTTCAGCGCTGCCACGGTGTCGTTGCCGGTATGCGACTGGAAGTGCGCGATGCGCAGGTAGCCGTAGCCGGGCTCGAGCATGCTCTGGCGTACGCTCTGGGCCCGGATGACGGCGCGCGTCAGCACGAACTCGAGCGGCTTGTCCTCGCCCTCGCGCGCAACGGTGATGCGGATGTCGCTGCCGGGGGCACCGCGCATCTTCTGCACCGCTTCGTTCAGCGACAGCCCCTTCACCGGCGTCTCGTCGAGCTTGATGATCAGATCGCCGGCCTGGATGCCGGCGCGCTGGGCCGGCGTGTCGTCGATCGGCGAAATCACCTTGACGAACCCGTCCTCCATGCCGACCTCGATGCCCAGGCCGCCGAACTCACCGGTGGTGCCCTCCTGCAGATCCTTGAAGTCCTCGGGATCGAGATAGGTCGAGTGCGGGTCGAGGCCCGACAGCATGCCGCGGATCGCGTTCTCGAGGAGCTGGCGGTCGGTCACCTCCTCCACGTAGTCGGCCTTGATCTTGGCGAACACTTCCGTGAACACGCGCAGATCGTTCAGGGGCAGCGGTTCCGGCGCGGCCTCCGGCGCGGGCACGGGCTCCGCGGGCGCTTCGGTAGCGGCCACGGCCTGCAGGGTCGCGGCCGCGAGCAGGAGGACGGACAGGAAACGGGTCATCGAGGGACTCCAGGCGCCGTGGCGGCGGGCGGTCGCCCGCCGGGTGCCGCGGACGCGGTCTGCGGGTCGGCCAGCGTGCGATCGCGGGCGTGGCCTTCGCACCAAGGGCTAGGATACCCGCGGGTCTCCGGGCAACTCAAGCAAGCGCGTCCCGGCTCAGCTCCGATCGCGCCCGCACCAGCGCGCGGGATCCTGCGGTGTTCCGTCCTTGCGGATCTCGAAGTACAGCGCCGGCTGTGCGCGACTGCCGCCCAGCGCCGCAATCGTCTCGCGCGCCGCGACCCGATCCCCGACCGCCTTGTTCAGGACGGCGTTATGTCCGTACAGGCTGAGATAGCCCTCGCCGTGATCGATGATGATCAGCAGGCTCAGGTGGCCGAAATCGCCTGCGAACACGACCCGCCCGTCGCTCACGGCCTGCACCGGCGCGCCGGCGTCGGCCTGCAGCAGTACGCCCCGCCATTCGCCGCCACCGCCCCGGCGGGCGCCGAACCGCCGGCTGATGCGGCCCTGGACGGGCCACTCGAGGCGCCCGTGCAGCGTCCTGAACACCCCGGCGGGCCCGTCGGGCGCACCGGCGCCGGCGGCCGCCGGTGCGGGTGCGGGCCGCGGCGCAGACGCCGTCCGCGCCAGGTCGTCGAGCAGTCGCGCGAGGCGTGCCTCGTCGTCGCGCAGGGCCTCCAGGGTCGCGTCAGCGCCGGCGACCTCCTGCTCCAGTTCGGCGATGACCGCCAGCCGCTCGTCGCGGCGGCGCTCGACGGCGACGAGCTCGGTCTCGGCGGCGGCGCGCACGCGGGTGAGCGCGTCGGTCTCCAGGCGGATGGCCCGGGTCAGGCCGGCGAGCTCGCGCAGGCGGTCGGACTGCAGCGCGACGGCCAGCGCCTGGGCGCGGGTGTGATAGCCGTGATAGGCCAGGAGGCGCTCCGCGGTCGCCGGATCGCCGGCGCTCAGCAGCAGGCGCAGGCGATCGTTGCGGCCCAGCGCGTGGCGCGCGCGCAGCAGACGGGCGAGTGTCGCGCGGGCGCCCGCCACGTCGGCGGCGCGGGCGTCGCGCTCGGCTTCCAGGTCGTGCAACCGGCCGATGTGGCCCGCGAGCCTGTGGTCGATTTCGCCCAGCCGGCGGGCCGAGTCGGCGAGGGCGGCATCGATGTCCGCCAGCTCGCCGGCGGCACTGCCGAGCTCGCGCCGCCGCGAGGCGACGTCGGACTGCAGCTGCGCGATGCGCGCGCGCAGTGACTCGAGGGCGGCGACATCGGCGTCGGGCTCCGGCGCGGCAGCGGCCGCGAACGCGGCGAGCAGGACGAACGCGGCGCCGCCGGCGCGTCTCACCGCGAGGCTTGCACCTCGGGATCGCGACGGGCCGGCGCGGCGCCGGAACCGCGCGGGCGCACGAGCGGCCTCCCGGTCATCTGCGGTGGAATCGGCAGCCCCATGATCGCGAGCATGGTCGGCGCGATGTCGGCGAGCGTGCCGTCGGGAGCGACATCGGCCTCGCGGCCGACGTAGACCAGCGGCACGACGTTGCTCGTGTGCGCCGTGTGCGGCTGGCCTGGCGTCATCTTGGTCGACACGCCGCGCATCTTCTCGGCATTGCCGTGGTCCGCGGTGACCAGGAGCTCGGCGCCGGCGGCGCGCGCGGCTGTCTCGATCCGGCCCAGGCACGCGTCGATGGTCTCGATTGCCTTCACGGTCGCCTCGAAGTTGCCGGTATGGCCGACCATGTCGGGGTTGGCGAAGTTGCAGATGATCGCGTGGTAGCGGCCGCTGGCGATGCGCTCGACCAGCCGGTCGGTGACCTCCGGCGCGCTCATCTCGGGCTTCAGGTCGTAGGTGGCCACGTGCGGCGACGGCACGAGCACCCGATCCTCGCCGGGGAAGACACGCTCCTCGCCGCCGTTGAAGAAGAAGGTCACGTGCGCGTACTTCTCGGTCTCGGCGATGCGCAACTGGCGCAGGCCCAGGCGGCTCACGTACTCGCCGAAGGTGTTGTCGAGCGCCTGGGGGGGGTAGGCGACCGTGACGGGGTAGTCCTGCGCATACTCGGTGAGCGTCACGTACTGCGCCAGCCGCGGCCGGCGCGCCCGCTCGAAGTGCGGGAAGTCGTCGCGGATGAAGGCCTCGGTGAGCTCGCGGGCGCGATCGGCGCGGAAGTTCATGAACACGACCACGTCGCCGTCGACCACCCGGGACGGCTCGCCGCCGGCGGGCACGATCGCGGTCGCCTGCACGAACTCGTCGTTCTCGCCGCGCGCGTAAGCCTGGTCGAGGCCGATGAGCGGATCGGTCGCGGTATGCAGGCCCTGGCCGTCCACGATGAGCCGCCACGCGATCGCGACGCGATCCCAGTGCCGGTTGCGGTCCATCGCGAAGTAGCGCCCGATGATCGACGCGACCCGGGCCCCGCGGAGCGCGTGGCAGCGCAGCTGCAGCCTCCCGAGAGTGTCGGCGGCGCTCCTGGGCGGCGTGTCGCGGCCGTCGAGAAAGGCATGCACGCTGATCGACTGCACGCCGTTGCGCTCGGCCATTTCGAGCAGCGCGAGCAGGTGGTCCTCATGGCTGTGCACGCCGCCGGGCGAGGCGAGGCCCAGCACGTGCAGCGTGCGCCCGGACCTCGCCACGGCGCGCAGCGCGCCCAGCAACGGTCCGTTGGCGAAGAACGAGCCGTCCTCGATGGCCATGCCGATGCGAGTGAACTCCTGGGGCACGAGGCGGCCGGCGCCGATGTGCATGTGCCCGACCTCGGAGTTGCCCATCTGGTCGTCGGGCAGCCCGACGTCGAGGCCCGAGGCGCTGATGAGCGTGTGCGGGCACTCGTTCCACCACCGATCCCACACCGGCTTGTCCGCGGCGTGGATGGCGTTGTAGGAGGTGTCGTCGGAGTAGCCCCAGCCGTCGAGGACGACGAGGATGAGCGGCTGTGCGGCGGGAGTCATGACGTCGGCACGGGTCACGTGGTCGCGGTCTGGCCCGGCGGCGGTACTCGTGCCGGAGGACGGGCGCAGTGTATCATGCCGCCAGCGCCGGACGCGGCCGTCCGCCCCGGTCGCCGTGACGCTCCGTTGCAATCCGCCCGTAACGATTCCGCACAGCACGCAATGGAACATCTCCCCGAGTTCGCCGCGCGCAACTGGTACCTGTTCGCCGCGCTGATCGTGATCGTCGCGCTGCTCGCCGGCAACCTCTGGAGTGGCGCCACGGCGCCCGGCAAGGCGGTGTCGCCGGGCCAGGCGGTGGCCCTGATCAACCACGACGACGCGCTCGTCATCGACGTGCGCGATGCCGCGGGCTACGCCCGCGGGCACATCATCGACGCGCTGCACGTGCCGCTCGGCACGCTGAAGGACCGGCTGCCCGAACTCGAGCGGCACCGCGAGCGGCCCTGCATCGTCTACTGCGACGTCGGCTCGCTGGCGGCAGTGGCCGCTGCCGAACTGAAGCGGGCGGGCTTCTCGCGACTGCACCGGCTGCAGGGCGGGGTGACCGCCTGGCAGCAGGACAACCTGCCCTTGACCCGCGATTGACCGCCCGGGGCCGAGGGCCCCGACCCACCGAAAGGCCGCGTCCCATGACCGATCAGCCCGCCGCCCAGCCCGATGCACAGGCGCAGCCGCGCAGCGGCAATCTCGCGATCCAGAAGGTGTACGTGAAGGATCTCTCGTTCGAGGCGCCGCATGCGCCGCTCATCTTCACCGAGCCATGGAAGCCCGCGGTCGACATCCAGGTCGGCAACGAGGCCAGCGTCGTGCAGGCCGACGTGCATGAAGTGGTGCTTACGGTCACCGTGACCGTGAAGTTCGAGGACAAGGTCGCCTACCTGGTCGAGGTGCAGCAGGCCGGGATCTTCAACATCAGCGGCTTTCCGCCCGAATACCTGAATGCGGTGCTCGCGACGGTGTGCCCGAACATCCTGTTCCCGTTCGCGCGCGAAGCCGTCTCCGATGTCGTCACCCGCGGCGGTTTCCCGCAGATGCTGCTCGCCCCGGTGAACTTCGAGCACCTGTACGCCCAGGAACTGCGCCGCCGCCAGCAGGCCGGCGCCGAACCTGCCGCGGCAGACGCTCCCAGGCACTGACGCCGGCCCGGCCGCCGCGCGGATGAGCGACGCCGTCCTCGTCGCCGGCGCCGGTTCGTGGGGCACCGCGCTCGCCATCCTGCTGGCCCGCAACGGCCAGTCCGTGCGTCTCTGGGCGCACCGCGCCGAGCATGCCGCGGCGCTCGCGCGCGATCGCTGCAACCGCCGCTACCTGCCGGGCGTCGACCTGCCCGCGCAGGTGACGCCGACCGCCGATCTGGCCGTGGCGCTGCGGGACTGCCGCGATCTGGTACTGGCCGTGCCCCTGCGCGGGGTGCGTTCGCTGCTTGCGGATGTCGCGCGCGCGGCGCCGCGGAATCCGCGGATCGTCGCTGCGTGCAAGGGGTTCGAGGCCGGGACGCAGCGGCTCGTGCACGAGGTCGTGGCGGACTGCCTGGGGCCGGGCATCGACTTCGGCGTGCTTTCCGGGCCGACGTTCGCGGCCGAGGTGGTGGCCGGCCGGCCGGCGGCGGCCGTCGTCGCCTCCGGGACGCCGGCGCTCACGGCCGATTTCGTCGCCCGCCTGCACGGCGGGACCTTCCGCCTGTACACGCGCGAAGACGTCGTCGGCGTCGAGGTGGCCGGCGCGACCAAGAACGTCGTGGCCATCGCGGCCGGAGTCCTCGACGGCCTGGGGCTGGGGGCGAACGCGCGGGCGGCCCTCGTCACCCGCGGGCTGGCGGAGATGATGCGCCTGGGCCTCGCGCTCGGCGGCGTGCCCGAGACCTTCATGGGGCTGGCCGGCCTCGGCGACCTCGTGCTGACCTGTACCGACGATCAGTCCCGGAACCGGCGGCTCGGCCTCGCCCTGGGCCATGGCCGTTCTGTCGCCCAGGCGCTGGCCACCATCGGGCAGGCCGTGGAAGGCGCAGCGACCGCGCAGGAGGTTGAAGCGCTGGCGCGACGCCTCGGAGTCGAGATGCCAATCTGCAGCCAGGTCGCCGCTTTGCTGCGCGGCGAGGTGACCCCGCCTGCGGCCGTCGGTGCTCTACTGGCGAGGGAGCCGCGTCCCGAAGCCTGAAAAGCGAGCACTAGCTTACGATAATTGCCAAGCATTTCTGTTCGTTTTGAGTAGACAGCGATCACAGCCCCGGATCCTCCGGGGCGGAATCATCGCGATTCTCCACCGTGCACGCCGCCTGTCGGCCGATCGTCCGGCCGCAGCCGCCCTGGTCCGGGACCAGCCCCGTTCCGGAATCCTGCCGCACGAGATTTACGTATGAAAAACTCTATTGACGGTATATAGTTAGTATGTAAACCTAGCGTTAAATATCATATTCAGGAGCGGCCAGGCCAATGCCGGCCGCTTCCAGTGGGGTGGGGCAGGGTGATCTCCTTTCGCCGGAAGCAGAGCGTCGATACCCGGGCAGCCGTCTGCGCCAGTCCGGACGGAGTGGCGGTGGTGGTCGTGCGCCGCTCGCAGGCCCAGTCGCCCGTGCTCGAGCATTGCGAGTTCATTGCCGGTGCGGCCGGACCGCAGCGCGACGAGGCCCTCGCCCGCCTGCTGCGTACCCACCGGCTCGATGCCATGCCCTGCTCGAGCGTCGTCGCGCTCGACGATTACGTGCTGCTGCTGGTCGAGGCGCCCGAGGTGCCGCCCGCCGAACTGCGCGCGGCGATGCGCTGGCGCGTGAAGGATCTGATCGATTACCCGGTGGAGCAGGCCGTCATCGACGTCTTCGACGTGCCGGCCGGCCGCGAGGCGCGCACCGCGCGCGTCGTGTGGACCGTCGTCGCGCGGAGCGCGACCGTCGACGAGCGGGTGTCCGCACTGCAGCGGACCGGCTTCAAGCCCTCGGTCATCGACATCCCGGAACTCGCGCTGCGTAATCTCGCCGCGCTGCTGCCGGAGGACGTCGGCGGTGCCGCGCTGGTGTACATCGGACCGGAGCGCGGTTTCGTGACCATCACCCGGCAGGGCGTGCTCTACCTGACCCGCCGCATCGACGCCAGCACCACCTTCCTCGGGCAGGAGACGTCCGCGGCGCTCTCCGAGCGAATGGAGGGCTGGCTCGACGCCATCGCCGTCGAGATCCAGCGCTCGGTGGATTACTACGAGAGCCACTTCGGCCAGCCGCCAGTCGCCGGCGTCGTGCTCGCGCCGCTCGGCCGGCGCATCAGCGGTTTCGCGGAGTACCTGTCGCGCCAGCTCGGGCTGCGGACGCGCTGCCTCGACCTCAACGAGATCATCGAGGCGCGCACGCCGATCGAGGATGCAGTGCAGCCGCATTGCGTCACCGCGCTCGGTGCCGCGCTGCGCACCGCGGAGGACGCGGCCGCATGAGGCAGCAGGTCAACCTGTATCAGCCGCCGCAGCGCGCCCGGATGGGCGGCCTGACGGGCGCGACCGCGCTCGCGGTGCTCGGCGTCGTGATCGGCCTGCTCGGCAGCGCCTGGGGTTACGCGGCCTGGTCGCATGCGCGCGAGCGCGCCGCGCTCGCCGGGTTGCAGGCACAGGAGCTTGCCGAACAGGCGCAGGTCGAGACGCTGCGGGCCAGGCACCCCGAGCGCAAGCCGAGCAAGGCGCTCGCCGCGGAGGTGGAGCGCCTGGATCGGCAGGTCGCCCAGCGCCGGCGCCTGCTTGCGGCCCTCAGCGGCGCAGAGGTGGGCAACACGACCGGCTTCTCCGCGCATCTGGAGGGCCTGGCACGCCAGCACGTGGAGGGAATGTGGCTCGAGGACGTGGTCCTCGGCCGTGGCGGGCGGACGGTCGCCCTGTCGGGGCGCGCCATGGCGCCCGAACTCGTGCCGGTCTATGTCGGGCGTCTGGCCCGGGAGAGTCCGTTCAAGGGCAACCAGTTCAACCAGCTGGTCATCCGCCAGTCCCACGAGGATCCGATCCTCGTCGAGTTCGGCGTCGGCACGCCCGGCGCGACCCTGGTCTCGCGCGAACGGGACCCCGCGGTCGCGGCGCGCGAGGGGGGGACCGCGCCGTGAAGTCGCCCGCCCTGGCGACGGTGATTGCGCGTCTCGACGCGCTGTCCCTGAAGGAGCGGGCGCTGGTGACCGCGGCGGCGGCGCTCGTCGTCTATGCACTGTGGCAGACGGCGCTCATGGATCCCCTGACGGCCGGTCGGGCGCGCACGGCGGCGGAAGCGTCGGCCAGGCGCGGCGCCATCGAGCTGCTGCAGGCGCAGGGCCTGGAGATCATCGCGCGCAGCAGGCGCGATCCGGATGCGGCGAACCTCGCGCTGCGGGAACGCTACCAGAACGAGGCGGCCGAGCTCGACCGGGAGATTGCGGAGTCCGCGGCGCGACTGGTTCCGGCCGAGAAGATGGCCGCGGTGCTGGAGACCGTGCTGCGGCGCTCGGCCGGGCTCGCCGTGATCGAGGTGCAGGGGCTCGGCACGACGCCCCTGTTCGACGCGCCCGCGCCGAAGCCCGGCACACCGCCGGAGGACCCCGGCGCCTGGAAGCACGGCGTGCGGATCACGTTCGCGGGAAGCTACCTCGACGCGCTCGCCTACCTGCACGAGCTGGAATCCCTGCCGTTCGGCTTCTTCTGGGACAGCTTCTCGCTGCAGGTCACCGAGTATCCCGCGGCGGTAACCACCATCGTGGTCTACACGCTCAGTCTGGACCGGCGGTGGATAGGCGTATGACGCCCGCCGCCGCCCTGCTGATCGTGGTCGCGGTGGAAGCTGCGGCGACGGTTCCGGTCGCGCCGCTGCCTGATCCGACCCGGCCGACCGACTGGCTGCGCGCGCAGGAGCCGGTCGAGCTGCCGTCGAGTGCAACCGACTGGCGCCTGCAGGCGGTGAAAATCGCCGGTACCGAGCGGCGGGCGATCCTGAACGGCATCAGTGTTGCCGAGGGTGGCAGCATCGGCTCGGCCACCGTCACCGAGATCCGGCCGTCGTCGGTCGTGATCGACGACGGCGGGCGACGAATCATCGTGTCGCTGCTGCGGCACATCATCAAGAAGACGTCACGACCATGAACGCAGCGTCCGCGCCGGTTCCCCGGCGCCGCCTCATCCCCGCGGCCCTCGCCGCGCTCACCATGCTGGTGCTGGCCGCGTGCGCCGAAGCGCCGGCGCGCCGGGAAACCCTCGGCAAGATGGAGGAAGCGATTGCCACCGCACGGGAGAATCGCCCCGTCCAGAGCGGCGTGCCCGAGGACGTGTCCGATGCGCTGCTGCCGTCGCTGCGGCTGACCGTTCCCAACGTGCCGCAGATCGACGACAAGCAGCACTTCGACATCTCCGTGAGCGACGTGCCGGCGCCGCAATTCTTCATGAGCCTGGTCGAGGGCACCAGCTACAACATGGTGGTGCATCCCGAGGTCACCGGCACGATTTCGCTGACGCTGAAGAATGCGACCATCCCGGAAGTGCTGGAGGCGTCGCGCGACGTCTACGGCTACGAGTTCGTGCGTACCAGTTACGGTTTCCAGGTGCTGCCGAGCCGGCTGGAGGCGCGCGTCTACCAGATCAATTTCCTGAACGTGAACCGGCGCGGCACGTCGTCGACCTTCGTCAGCTCCGGCACGCTGCAGGAGGGCCCCAGCGCTTCCAGCGCCAATTCCGGCGCGAGCGTTTCCGGCGACGGCAGCATCGTCGAAAGCGGGCGCGGCCAACGGACCGTCGTCGGCACGCAGATCAGCACCGAGCAGCCCGAGACCTCGTTCTGGGCCGAGCTGGGTGACGCCCTCGGCGCCATCGTCGGCGAAGGCCAGGGCCGCAGCGTGGTGGTCAACCCGCAGTCGGGCGTGGTGGTCGTGCGCGCGATCCCGAACGAGCTGCGCGAGGTCGAGGCCTTCCTGCGCGCCACCCAGCTCATCGCCCAGCGGCAGGTGATCCTGGAAGCCAAGATCCTCGAGGTCGAGCTCAGCGACGGGTTCCAGACCGGCATCAACTGGGTCGCCGTGTTCGGGGACTTCACCGCCCTGCAGACCGGCGGCGGCACGACCCTCAACAACCAGAGCGGGCTGTCCGACATTGCCAGCGCGCCGGTGCGGCTCGACCGCGGCCAGGCGGGATTCGCGCCGGACCAGGCCGGCAGCGCCGAAGCCGACATCGTCGGCCAGGTCGCCTCGGCGTTCGGCGGCGTGTTCGGCCTGGCGGTCCGCGCCAACGACTTCGCCGCCTTCATCGAGCTGCTCGGCCGGCAGGGCAACGTGCAGGTCCTGTCCAGCCCGCGCATAGCCACCATGAACAACCAGAAGGCAATCATCAAGGTCGGCGTGGACGAGTTCTTCGTCACCGACGTCTCGACCACGACGGTGACCGGGACGTCGACGACCTCGACGCCCAACATCGAACTCACGCCGTTCTTCTCCGGCATTGCGCTCGACGTCACGCCGCAGATCAGCGAGGCCGGCGACGTGACGCTGCACATCCACCCGACCGTAAGCCTGGTGGTGGACCAGCAGAAGACCATCACCATCAGCAACGTCGTGCAGACCCTGCCGCTGGCGCGCAGCACGGTGCGCGAATCGGACTCCATCGTCCGGGCGCAGAGCGGGCAGGTGGTCGTCATCGGCGGCCTGATGCAGGACCGGTCGGACGACGGCCAGGCGAAGATCCCCGGGCTCGGCGACGTGCCCGTCATCGGCGGGCTGTTCAAGCACCAGCGCGAACGTACGGTGAAGAGCGAGCTCGTGATCCTGCTGCGCCCGGTCGTCATAGACGCCGACGCACGCTGGGCCGAGGCCCTCGATGGCGCTGCCGGCGGCATGTCGAGGCTGCGCCACGAGCTCGACACCTGGAAGCAGCGGCGCTCGGGCAGCAACCCCTAGCAGGCGGAGAAGGGAAGAACGACGATGTATCTCGAGCATTTCGGAATGACCGAGCTGCCGTTCACGCTCACGCCGGACACGGCCTTCTTCATGAGCCGGGCCGGCTACCAGGACGC
>CAYOJP010000047.1:0-19180 GCA_964404305.1 uncultured Gammaproteobacteria bacterium | reverse complement strand
TGCATGTGTTAGGCATGCCGCCAGCGTTCAATCTGAGCCAGGATCAAACTCTTCAGTTATGGCTCTTTGTCACCGACGAATCGGCAACGAATACTGCTTCGACCTGTTCCGGCCTAGACCGGTCCAAGGCGATAAATGGCTTGTAAATCAAGCCGACAACGCAAGCGCCCACACAAATTGGCTGATCAACGTTTTGTTAAAGAGCGCGGAGGGTGACCCCCGAGAGGAGGCGCATTATACACGGGAAAGGAGGGTCGTCAACACAGGCGGGTGAAATTGCCGGAATGCCTCTATCCCACTGATATATCTGGATCTTCCTGCTTTAAGCATCGCCTCGTGGTCAGCCCAGTCTGATCCGGGCGATGCGCCGTTTGCCGACCTGTATGACATAGCCGGCGGGCCCCACTGCCGGCAATCGCAGGTCGGCATCGGTGACGCGCTCCCCATCCACGCGGACTGCACCCTGCTCGATCATTCTCCGCGCCTCAGAGGTGCTGCCGGTCAGTGCGCTCTGCTTCAGCACGTTCACGAGCGGCATCGAATCGCCGGCGACCGCGATTCGGACCTCCGCGATATCGACTGGCACCGCGCCGTCCCGGAAGCGCCTTGCGAACCCGTCGGCGGCCGAGTGCGCCGCAGGGGCACCGTGGAATCGCGACACGATCTCGAGCGCCAGTTCAATCTTCGCGTCACGAGGGTTGGCGCCGCCATCGACACGGGCACGCAGAGCAAGGATTTCGGGGAGCGGCTTGAAACTGAGCAATTCGAAGTACCGCCACATCAGGACGTCGGAAATCGACATCAGCTTCCCGTACATATCGGCCGCCGGCTCGGTGATTGCGATGTAGTTGCCGAGTGATTTCGACATCTTCTGGACCCCGTCGAGCCCCTCCAGCAGCGGCATGGTGATGACGATTTGCGGCTCCTGGCCGTAGGCCTCCTGCAACTGGCGGCCGACAAGCAGATTGAACTTCTGGTCGGTCCCGCCCAGTTCGACATCCGCGTGCAACGCCACCGAGTCGTACCCCTGTACCAGTGGATAGAGGAACTCGTGAACCGCGATTGGCTGTTCCGCAGCATAGCGCTTGCGGAAGTCATCCCGCTCAAGCATGCGCGCGACCGTATGCCGGGCCGCCAACCGGATCATCTCCGCGCTCGTCATCGCGTCCATCCACTCCGAGTTGAAGACGACTCGCGTTCTGTCAGGATCCAGTATCCTGAAAATCTGCTCGCGATAGGTCTCGGCGTTCTCGCGCACCTCCTCCCGGGTCAGGGGCTTTCGCGTGACATTGCGCCCCGACGGATCGCCAATCATCCCGGTGAAATCGCCGATCAGGAATATCGCTTCATGGCCCAATTCCTGGAACTGCCTCATCTTGTTGATGAGCACGGTGTGTCCCAGATGGAGATCAGGCGCCGTAGGATCGAAGCCCGCCTTGACACGCAGAGGGCGACCGGTCGCCAGTTTCCTTTCGAGTTCAGCAGGAACCAGCAGATCGACTGCGCCTCGCTTTACTTCATCCAGTGCATTCATTCCCGAGGCCGCCGGATCCGTTGCCGGACGCGGCGGCCCGGCGTTGATCAAAGAGTCCTGAAAGGCTATCGTTAGGAAAAATAATTGCAACAAATATCGTGGGTTTCCGGGGGGATATCAGGCTGGATTACAGGGCGCCCCGCGGGTGGTCAACCGCCCGCGCCGCACGCATGCAGGGAAACCGGCGGTTTCTCTTAGCAATGCTCTGCGGTGCAACCGTGATCGCGTCCGCGGCCCACGTTCTGTTCGGGCGCGAGGGCATCCGCGACTCGGATCCGTCCGCGGCGACCGTGCCGTCATTGCCGTCTGAAACGGTTGCGGCTCTCGATGCTGAGCCAGCCTACGACTATCCGTTCGAGCCCCAGGTCCCCGGACGGGCTCCCGCCGCCGAGTTGCCTGGCTGGACGCTCGTCACGATCGCGCCGGGGGACAATCTATCCATCGTCTTTTCCCGCCACGAACTGGACCGCACCGATCTGCATTCGATTCTCGAATCGGGCGAAGAAGCCGCAGGCCTGAAGCGCCTCATGCCCGGCCAGCAGGTACGGTTCCGTCGCGACGGTTCCAGGGTTCTTGAGCTGGTGCATGAGGAAGACGCACTGCGCACGCTGCATGTCAGCCGCGACGGCGATCGTTTCGTCGCCAGGATCGTGGTTATCGAACCCGAACACCGGGTAGCGAACGCAGTCGGCACGATTGACAGTTCGCTGTTCCTCGCGGGGCAGGAAGCCGGACTCACCGACGCCATGCTGCTCGACCTTGCCGAAATTTTCGGTTGGGACATCGATTTCGTGCTCGACATCCGGCAGGGCGATCGCTTCTCGGTGATATACGAGGAATACCTCAAGGACGGCAGGAAGGTGCGCGACGGCGCTATACTAGCCGCCGAGTTCGTGAACGACGGCGCGGTGTATCGCGCAGTGCGTTACGTAGACGGCCAAGGGCGTGCCAGCTACTATTCGAAGGACGGCAAGGCGATGCGCAAGGCGTTCCTGCGCACGCCAGTGAATTTCACGCGCATAAGCTCCCACTTCAACCTCAACCGCCGTCACCCGATTCTCAACACCATTCGCGCGCATCGCGGCGTCGATTACGCTGCACCGCAGGGCACCCCGGTCAAGGCAACGGGGGATGGACGGGTCGTCAGCGTCGGTTCCGGCGCGGGCTACGGCAACATGATCGTGCTCCAGCACGGAGGCTCCTACAGCACGGTCTATGCACACCTGTCGCGGTTTTCGCGCGGCCTGCGCCGCGGCAACAACGTGCGGCAGGGACAGACTATTGGCTATGTCGGCATGACCGGGCTGGCCACCGGCCCGCATCTGCATTACGAGTTCCGCGTGAACGGCGTGCACGCTAACCCGCTCACGGTGAAGCTGCCGAAAACGCTGCCGATCGCCGAACAGTACCGCGCGGATTTCCTCGCCAAGGCCGAACCGCTGCTGGCAGAGCTCGATCGACTGGCAACGGTCGCTCCGGGTTCCGGCCGTTCGTTCGTGTCAGCCGGACGGTGAGTGACGGTCACGGCGGCAACCAGGTCCCATCGACCGCCATCGCGAGTCGGTTCCGGTGCGTGACCACCTGCGAGGACGCCGGCTCTACGTCGGGCTGATTTCGGGTACCAGCGCGGACGCGATCGACTGCGCGCTCGCGGACTTCGACGACGGGCCGCGCCTGCATGCCTACCGGCAGATCCGGTACGCGCCCGATCTGGCGGACGCACTCCGCGCCATGGCGAGCGACCCGACGGCCGCCAGCCTCTCCCGACTCGCGGAGCTCGATGCCGCCGTCGGCGAGAGTTTTGCGAATGCGGCGATGGAACTCCTCGAGACGGCCGGGTGCCGACCGCAGTCGGTAACGGCGATCGGCAGTCACGGTCAGACGGTGTTGCATCAACCCGGACCGGGCGGAAATACCCTCCAGGTCGGGGACCCAAACCGTATTGCCTGGCGCACGGGGATCGTGACGATCGCCGATTTCCGACGCATGGACATGGCGGCGGGCGGGCAAGGAGCGCCGCTCGTCTCCGCTTTTCACGCGGCAATATTCCGAGCGAACCACGCCGACCGCGCCGTGCTCAATCTCGGGGGTATCGCGAATCTGACCCTGCTGCCCGGTCCGGCAGCATCGCCAGTGCGGGGTTTCGATACCGGGCCGGCCAACGCATTGCTGGACGAATGGGCCGCCGAGCACCTCGGCTTGCCCTTCGACGACTCGGGACGATGGGGCGCGAGTGGCCAGGTCGATGGCGTTCTGCTCGCCGATCTCCTGCGCGAACCCTACTTCGCCGCGCCGCTGCCAAAGAGCACC
The DNA here is from genome assembly GCA_964404305.1 of uncultured Gammaproteobacteria bacterium. Lineage (GTDB taxonomy): Bacteria > Pseudomonadota > Gammaproteobacteria > JADZEE01 > JADZEE01 > CAYOJP01. The sequence goes on along the minus strand of CAYOJP010000047.1, from coordinate 15,336 downwards.
GGGCGCGACTACTTCAACCTCGCCTGGCTCCGCGAACTGGCGGGGGCGTCGCGCCTCGCCGCGATGCTTCCCGAGGACGTACAGGCGACACTGGTCCGGCTGACAGCCCGCTCGGTGGCAGGCGCGCTGCATTCAGCCGGTTTCTCCCCCCAGACGCTGCTAGCCTGCGGCGGCGGGGTACACAACCGGTTCCTGATGCAGTGCCTTAGCAGCGAAATGCCCGGGGTCCTGGTGGACACCACGACCGCGATGGGCGTGAATCCCGATGCGGTGGAGGCGCTCGCCTTCGCATGGCTCGCGCACCGCCGGCTGGAAGGGCTTTCGGGCAACCTGCCGAGTGTCACGGGCGCCGGTGCGCCGGCCGTGCTAGGGGCCGTCTACCGGCCTCACCCTCGCGGGGGCGATACTGCCTGACGCTCAGGCGGAGAAGGACGACCCGCAACCACAGGTGGTCTTGGCGTTGGGGTTGCGGATCACGAACTGCGCGCCCTGCAGACCCTCGCTGTAGTCGATCTCGGCCCCTACCAGGTACTGGTAGCTCATCGGGTCTATGAGGAGTCTGACGCCGGCCTTCTCGACGACCGTGTCGCCGTCGGTGGCGGCCTGCTCGAAGGTGAACCCGTACTGGAAGCCCGAGCAGCCCCCGCCAGAGATGAATACCCGGAGCATCAGGTTGTCTTCGCCCTCCTCGGCGATCAGCTCGCGCACCTTGTCCGCAGCCGAATCCGAGAACATCACGGGGCTGGTTTCTTCGATTGCTTCTGCGGTCATCGTGGCACTCCGAATCTGTAACGCTAACCTGGGAGGAATTATTGTATTCTTGACTTATTCTGTCAAGTATTCCCCAAGGGGTCCCCTTCGGGTGCCGCTGCATGCCCAAGCGCGAGCGGCGCCCGTTCCCGCTCCGACAGGTGCACGAGCTTGCCGTTGACCTCGGCACCGATCGCCATCTCGATCAGGCTGTAGTAGACGTCCCCTTCGACCCTGGCGTTCGGTGCCAGTTCGATTCGCTCATGCGCGTACACGTCGCCGCGCACGATGCCATCAAGAAAGACGAATGGCACCCGCACCTCGCCCTCTACCGTGCCCCGCTGGCTGACGGTGAGGACGGAGTTGTCGGCGCCTTCGGAAGTGACGTTGCCCTTGATCGTGCCATCGACGTGCAAGCGCCCGTTGAAGCGGATGTCGCCCTGCACCTGGGAGTGCTGGCCGACGATCGAATCGATCTTGTCGCTGACCTTCTTCCTGACCCGTTTACCCCACATCCTGCCGCCCTCCCCTGCGTTCGAGCACATCGGTCCAGTCGAAGGTCCGCACGATGGTCCCCCCTCCGCCGCCGCTCTCCTGGAGCACGACGCGGATGCGCACCGGCGTGAAATCGGCCGGCAGCGCCACGACTCCCTCGACCCGACTGAAGTGCTTGAACTCGAATGGAAGCCGCTCGACCCGATCGTCCGTGACCAGCGGCATTGCGAGCTTCATGGTATGCCCGCCGCGGCGGCCCTCGAAACTCATGTCGACGCCGCCCTTGGCGAGGCTATCACCTTTGCCCACCCGCGTCAGCACGACCTGGAACGCGTACCGGCCAGCGTCGTCCACGGGCCGGAAGCGCACGCCCTGGATGCGAAGGTCCTGCTCCCTATCCGACCGGGCAATTACCCCCCGATAGAATTCGAGTTCCTCCCGGAGCGTCAGGGCCTCGTCCTGCAAATCGCCGACCAGGCGCTGCAGCTCCCGGTAGGCCTGCTGGTCGATCTGTGCCGCACGCTCCAGCACCGCGACCCGGTCGCGCAATTCGATGTTGTCGCGCTCGGTCGCACGCGAGATGTCCCAGAGATCGCGCTGTTCCGCGCTCGCGGCCATCCGTTCGTAGATGTGGCGCCAGTGACCATAGTCGTAGAGCAGCCAGCCGGCCACGCCGAGCAGCGCAATACTGAGTGTCGCCAGTGCGAACTCCCGCAGGGGGCGATGCTGGCGAACGACGAACCGCATGCGCGCCGCTCAGTCCCGCAGTGCGGTCACGGGACCACCGCCAGGCCGTCGAGCCCGGTACCCTCGTCGAGACCGAACATGATGTTCATGTTCTGCACAGCCTGGCCGGCAGCACCTTTGACGAGGTTGTCGATCACCGAGAGGACGACGGCAGTAGCGCCGTCATGCGGCCGGTGCACGGCGATGCGGCACAGGTTCGACGCCCGAACGGCGCGCGTGTCCGGATGGGCGCCAGGGGGCAGGACATCGACGAACGGCTCGTTCCGGTAGTGGTTCTCGTACAGCACCTGCAGGTCGACGTCGGCCTGGCGTATCCGCGCGTAAAGGGTTGCCAGGATGCCGCGCAACATCGGCACCAAGTGCGGGACGAAGACGAGATCGACTGGCTCGCCTGCCCAGCGCCCGAGCATCTGCCTGATTTCGGGCCAGTGCCGATGGCCCGGCACCCCGTAGGCGCGCAAGCCATCGCTCACCTCGCTGTACAGGTTACCCGTCTCGACGCGCCGGCCGGCGCCGGTCACGCCGGACTTCGCATCGGCAATGAGCGTATCGAGTTCGATCAGCCCGCCGCGCAGGAGCGGCAGCAGCCCCAGGATGACGGCCGTCGGATAACAGCCGGGGTTGGCAACCACCCGCGCAGCGCGGATGGCGTACCGGTTGATTTCAGGCAATCCGTACACGGCCTCGGCGAGCAGGTCCGGGCAGGCATGCGGCATCCCGTACCATTGCTGCCATTCAGCCGCCGACGCGAGGCGGAAATCGGCCGCCAGATCGACGATGCGCACTCCCCGTGCGACGAGTGCGGCCGCAGCAGTCATCGCGGTTCCGTTGGGCGTGGCGAAGAACACTACGTCGCAATCCGAGAGATCCCGCTTCGCGGGATCCTCGAACCGCAGGGCGGAGCGGCCGCGCAGGCTCGGGAAGATGTCGGCCACCGGCGTGCCGGCCTCGCCTCGCGATGTCACGGCCACGATGTCAACGCCGCCATGCCCGAGCAGCAGCCGCAGCAATTCCACCCCGGTATAGCCGGTGCCGCCTACGATCCCCGCCCGTATCATTTTCAGTCGCCCTCGCCGGACACCAGCGGCCTCCGGTTCCGCCGGCCGCCGCTGCCTACCCGGCCCTAACCCGGGAAGCCGCGAAGGCTAGGCCGCCCGCCCCCCGGCGTCAAGAAACTGCCGCCGGGGGGCCAGTCGCCGAGAAGGGGGCTTCACGCTACCATGGTCTCCACCCTCAGACGCCGGGGACCCTACCCGTGGATCTCGCGCAAACCATCGCATTACTGCTGGGCGTGGCATGGGCCAGCGGCCTGAACCTGTACGCCGCCTGCCTGGTGCTAGGTGTCCTGCATGGCACCGGGTACGTCGACCTTCCGCCGGACCTCGTGATTCTCGCCGACCCGCTCGTTCTGACCGTTGCGGCGTTCATGTACTGCGTGGAGTTCGTCGCCGACAAGACACCGGGCGTCGACAGTGCCTGGGATGCAGTGCACACCTTCATCCGCGTCCCGGCCGGAGCAGTGCTCGCCGTCGCGGCCATCGGCGACGTGCATCCCGCCCTCGAGCTGGCGGCGTTCCTGGTCGGTGGCGCGCTGGCAGGCGCAACCCATGCCACCAAAACGGGCAGCCGCCTCCTCATCAACACGTCGCCGGAGCCCGTGAGCAACTGGGCCGCCTCCGTGACCGAGGATGTCCTCGTTCTGACCGGGCTGTGGGCATCGCTGGCACACCCCTACCTCTTCCTGGCCTTCCTGTTCGCGTTCCTCGTGCTCGCCGCCTGGCTCCTTCCTCGCACGTGGAAGCGCGTGGCGGGACTCGCCCGCCGCGTCCGGCTGTGGCTGGCCCCGGGTTCCGTCCCGGCGCGCGACTCGCCGGACGCCCCCTGACGGCTGCTCATGCCAGGCTGTGGGGCGCGACTGCTGACGCGCCGCGCCCTGCTGGCAGGAGCGGCCCTCGGGCTCGCCGGCGCGGCCGGCCATGCCCTGCTCCGGCCGCGCGCAGCGCCGGATTCGACCTTCCGCCTCGTCGATGGCCGCGAATTGCGGATGGCGGACCTGCGGGGACGCCCGGTCCTCGTGACCTTCTGGGCGACGACGTGCGGCACCTGCGTGGCCGAGACCCCGAAGCTCGCCAGCCTCTACCGGGAGCTTGCACCGCGCGGATTCGAGATGATAGCCGTCGCTATGCCCTACGATCCCCCCTATCTCGTCGTCGATTTCACTCGCCGGCGCGAACTGCCTTACCCGGTCGCCCTGGACGTCGACGGCTCGGTCGTCCAGGCCTTCGGCGATGTGCAGTACACCCCGACGACGTTCGTCATCGCCCCGGACGGCGCCATCGCAGATCGGCTCGAAGGGGCCGGCGCTATCGACCACCTGCGCGAACGCCTGCAGGCGTGGCTCGGCGATCCCGCCAGCCGCAGTTGAGGATCCGTGTCCCATGCTCTGGCTGAAGGCGTTCCACATTGTTTTCGTCGTGGCGTGGTTCGCCGGCCTGTTCTACCTGCCGCGGTTGTTCGTCTATCACGCGGACGCGACGGACGCGGCCGGCATAGCGAGGTTCAAGATCATGGAACGGCGGCTTTACAACGGCATCATGACCCCTGCGGCCGTGCTGTCGGTTGCCCTCGGGCTTGCGATGCTGTGGCTGGGCTGGAGCGGCTACGCGGGCGCCGGGTGGATGCGGGCCAAGCTCGCGCTGGTCATCGCCCTGGTGGTCTACCATGTGTACCTGGGCCGGTTGGTGCAGGTGTTCCGGGACGATCGCAATACGCACGGCAGCCGCTACTACCGGTGGCTGAACGAGTTGCCGACCGTCCTGCTCGTCGCGGTCGTCGTGCTGGTGGTCGTCCAGCCTATCTGAAGTCCCCGCGTCAGACCTCGATCATCTCGAAATCGTCCTTGCGCGCGCCGCAGCTCGGGCAGGTCCAGTTCGGAGGCACGTCCTCCCAGCGCGTGCCCGGCGCAATGCCCTCGTCAGGCAATCCGCGGGACTCGTCGTACAGGAAGCCGCAAATGACGCACATCCAGGTCTTCACGCGCTCGTCCTCCGTCTACGTCTGCAGGTCCGCCGCGATTGCCGCCACAGGATACCGCCGTGTCCGGTGAGCGGCTGCCCGTGGTACTGGCCATCGGCGGACACGATCCTACCGGTGGCGCCGGGATTCAGGCCGACATCGAGGCGATCAGGGCCCGGGGCGCCTGGCCGGCAACCCTGGTGACCGCGCTGACCGCGCAGAGCACCCACCGGGTGCTCGCCTGCGTTCCGGTCGAGCCCGAGGGTCTGCTGGAACAGGCCCGGGAACTGCTCGCTGACCTGCCCGTCGATGCGGTGAAGATCGGCCTGCTGCCGCATCCGGCCACCGTGGCCGTCGTCGGCGAGATACTGCAATGGCTCCCGGGCCGGCCGATCGTGTGCGATCCGGTCCTGCGGGCCGGTACCGGCGACGCGCTGACCGCCGACGGCCTGGTCAGCGCGCTCGTCGCGACTATCCTGCCCCGGTGCGCACTCGTCACGCCGAACGGTCCCGAGGCGCGCGTCCTGGCCGGCGGAGAAGCTGGACTCGACCGGGCCGCTGCGGCATTGCTGGCCACCGGTGCCGCCGCGGTGCTCATCACCGGCACACATGAACCCACGCCTGACGTCGTCCATGTCCTGTATCGCCCGGGGTGCCCACCGCTCGTCAGCCGCTGGCCACGACTGCCCGCCACCTTCCATGGCTCCGGCTGCACGCTCTCGGCTGCCATTGCGGCGGACCTGGCGCGGGGACTGGACCTCGAATCGGCCGTAGTGGCGGCGGCAGGCTATACCTGGTCGACCCTCGAGCACGGCATCGCCCTCGGCCGGGGGCATAGGCTGCCGCTGCGGCTGGCGGATCATGGCGCGTTCTGACCGCCTCCCGCGGGTGCCCGGCGGGCTCTACGTACTCACGCCCGCACGGCTCTGCGGAGACCCGCTGCTGCGGGCTGTCGAGGCGGCCCTGGACGGCGGTGCACGTATGGTCCAGTACCGTGGCAAGGCCGGGACGACACTGGCGGAGGCCCTCGCTCTGCGCCGGCTCTGCCAGATGCGAGCCGTACCGTTCCTAGTCAACGACGATCCTGCACTGGCCCGGGCTGCGGGTGCCGACGGTGTCCATGTCGGGCGGGATGACACCGGCTGCGCTGCGGCGCGCGCCATGCTCGGGCCGTCGGCCATCATCGGGGTGTCCTGCTACGACCGGTTCGACCTCGCGGCGGACGCCATTACCGCGGGGGCGGACTACGTCGCCTTCGGGAGCTTCTTTCCCTCCGATACCAAGCCGCACGCCGTGCGCCCGTCCAGCGATCTGCTGCGGCAGGCACGCCGCTCGTTCGCCGTGCCGATCGTGGCAATCGGCGGCGTCACGCCCGACAATGGCCGCAGCCTGCTGGCGGCGGGCGCCGACCTGCTGGCGGTGATCGCCGGCGTCTTCGACGCTCCGGACCCGCGTGCGGCCGCGGGCCGCTATGCGCGACTGTTCGACGCGCCAACCCAACCACAGGACGGACCCGCATGACCCGCTCCAGCGAGCTGTTCGAAGAAGCGCGACACTACATCCCCGGCGGCGTGAACTCGCCGGTCCGAGCCTTCCGCAGCGTCGAGAGCGAGCCGCTCTTCATCGAACGCGCGAACGGCGCGTACGTGTACGACGCCGACGGACACCGCTACGTCGACTATGTCGGGTCCTGGGGCCCGATGATCCTCGGGCATGCGGACCCGGACGTGCTGCGAAGGGTGACCGCGGCGATCGAGCGCGGACTGGGCTTCGGCGCACCGACCGAGGTCGAGACTCGCCTCGCGCGCCTCGTGTGCGAGCGCGTTCCGTCCGCGGAGCAGGTCCGGATGGTCAACTCGGGCACCGAGGCGGCCATGACGGCCGTGCGCCTCGCGCGCGGCTACACCGGGCGCGACCGCATAGTGAAGTTCGAGGGCTGCTACCACGGCCACGCGGATTCGATGCTCGTGAAGGCCGGCTCGGGCGTGCTGACACTCGGCATCCCCGGCTCGCCCGGCGTGCCGGCGGCACTCGCCGAGCTGACGCTCACGCTGCCCTACAACGAGATCGAGCCGCTGCAGGAACTGTTCGCGCGCTCCGGCGGCGAGGTCGCCGCCGTGATCGTCGAGCCGGTCGCCGGCAACATGAACTGCATCACGCCGCGCCCGGGCTTCCTCGAGACGCTGCGCGAAGTTACCGCCGCAAGCGGCGCGCTGCTCATATTCGACGAGGTGATGACCGGGTTCCGCGTCGCTGCCGGTGGCGCGCAGGCACTGTACGGTATCGATCCCGATCTGACGGTGCTAGGCAAGATCATCGGCGGCGGTCTGCCGGTGGGCGCGCTCGCCGGACCGCGATCGATCATGGAAACCCTCGCGCCGACCGGGCCCGTTTACCAGGCCGGCACCCTCTCAGGCAATCCGGTTGCAATGACGGCCGGCCTCGCCACGCTGGAAGCCCTGGCCGCACCGGGGTTCTACGAGCGTCTGGCCGCGACGACCACCCAGCTCGTCGAGGGCCTGCGCGCGGAAGCGAAGCGCGCCGGCGTCTCGTTCGTCGCCAATCACGTGCCGGGCATGTTCGGCCTGTTCTTCACGCAGGCCGCAACGGTCGAGGATTTCGCCGGCGTGATGGGTTGCGACGTCGGGCGTTTCCGGCGGTTCTTCCACTCGATGCTCGAGCATGGCGTCTATCTAGCGCCGTCGGCGTTCGAAGCCGGCTTCGTGTCGGCAGCCCACGGCGAGTCGGAGCTCGCGGCAACGCTCGCGGCGGCGCGCAAGGCCTTCGCAGAGGTCGGCGACTGAGGCACGGGCAGAGCTGGCGACGCACGTCCCGGGCAGGGGCGCCACGGACCGGGCAGCGCCGGTCAGAATCCCTCGGTGGACCGGAACAGGCCGACGCGCAAATCGCTGCCGTGATAGATGCTGCGACCGTCGACCTCCATCACCGCGTCGCCGATCCCCATCACGAGCTTGCGCAGGATGACCCGCTTCATGTCGATGCGGTAGGTCACGCGCCTGCATGCCGGCGTGACCTGGCCGGTGAACTGCACCTCGCCCGAGCCGAGCGCGCGCCCGTGCCCGAGGCCACCCGACCAGGCGAGGAAGAAACCGATGAGTTGCCACATGGCGTCGAGCCCCAGGCATCCGGGCATCACCGGATCGCCGATGAAATGGCAGTCGAAGAACCACAGGCCCGGGTGGATGTCGAGTTCGGCGACCATGTGACCCTTGCCATGCGCGCCACCCGTGCCCGAAATGCTGACGATCCGATCGAACATCAGCATCGGGGGCAGCGGCAACTGCGCGTTGCCGGGTCCGAACATCTCGCCGCGGGAACAGGAGAGCAACGCCTCGCGCTCGAAGCTCGACGGCCTGATGATTTCCGGGTTGCTGCTCAAGGGAGCTTTCGCGGGGACGTCCGGCCGCCGGTGGGGCGGGCCGCGGCGCGCACTATAGCACAGCCCCGCCACGGCGAAATTCACCTGCCCGGCAGGACCACGCGCGCACGGGCACCGCCCGCAGGCGCATTGGCGAGCTCCAGACGGCCGCGGTATGCGCCCTCGACCAGCTCCCTCACCACCGCCAGCCCGATGCCGTGCCCGGCCGTCGACTCGTCCGCGCGCACGCCGCGCGCGAGCACCGCCTCGATGCTGGCCGGCGGTATGCCTGGCCCGTCGTCCTCGACCTCGAGCACCAGTGCGCCCTGTTCGCCGGCAGCCGCGGTCACCCGCACCCGAGTGCGACACCACTTGCAGGCGTTGTCGAGCAGGTTGCCCAGGATCTCCAGCAGATCGCCCTCGTCGGCGCCGTACTGCAGCCCCTGGGCGACCTCGAGTTCGAACGCAATCCGCTTGGCCGCATAGACCTTGGCGAGCGATGCCAGCACGCGCTCGAGCAGCTGCCTGACGGCCAGGGGCGAGGCGAGCGCAACCCTTCCGGAGGCCGCGGCGCGCTGCAGCTGGTAGTCCACAGTCTCGCCGATGCGTGCCACCTGCTCGCGCACGAGTTCCCGCAGTGCGTGCGGCCCGGACTCCGAGTCGAGCGCGGTGCGCATCACGGCGAGCGGCGTCTTCAGGCTGTGTGCGAGATCGGCCAGCGCATTGCGATAGCGTGTGAGGTGCGCACGGCTGCTGCGGATGAGGCCATTGAGGTTGGCCGTGAGCGGCAGCAGCTCGGCCGGATAGCGTCCGGTGAGCTCGGCTGCCCGGCCGTCCTCCACCGCGCGCAGCTCGGCCGCAACCCGTCGCAACGGCGCGAGCGCCCAGTGCAGGACCACCGCCTGGGTCGCCAGCAGGCCGGCCGCGAGCGCAGCCAGCCAGCCCCACAGCGCGCGCCGGTACTCGGCGACCTGGAGATCGAAGCTCGCGCGGCTCTCGGCCGCCTGGAAGACGTACGAGCGCACCCGCCGATCGTCGAACTCCCACGCGATCGCGTAGCTCAGTCCGAAGTATCGGCGCCCGTCGGCCGCAACGAGTTCGGCGTAGCGGGCTGTGCCGATCTCGCCTGGAGGCGGGAACGGGATCGCGAGCCCGACCATCGAAGGCGAGCGCCACACCGGACGACCCTTGCCGCGCACGACCTGTGAATAGAAGCCGGACTCGGGCGTGGCGAGGCGCGGATCAGGCAGCGCCTGTGGAAGCGCCAGGTGGCTACCGCGATCGGTGTTGGCCGCGCCCAGCAGCATGTAGACCGCGGCGCGGAGCCGTTCGTCCACCGCGGCCTTCGCGCTGTCGCGGAATGCGGAGTCCAGTGTGGCGCCGGTCAGGCCGATGAAAGCGGCGAGGATGCTGGTCGCAACCAGCAGCAGGCGCGTGCGCAGCGCGTACGTCGGCGCGGCACGCTCGGGGTTCACGGCTCGCGGCCGAACCGCAGCAGGTAGCCCCGCCCGCGCAGCGTCTCGATCGGATTCAGGGTCCGCTGCGGATCGAGCTTGCGACGCAGCCGCCCAATGATGACCTCCAGCACGTTGCTGTCGCGGTCCTGGTCCTCTTCGTAGATGTGATCGGTCAGCTCGGACTTCGACACGACCTGTCCCGCGTGGAGCATCAGGTACTCGAGGACCTTGAACTCCAGGCCGGTGAGCTCCACCGGCTGCCCGGCGTTGGCGACGGACTGGCGACCCTGGTCGATCTCGATCGGACCGCTGCGCAGGACGGCCGCCGCATAGCCTGCCGAGCGACGCACGAGTGCGCGCAGGCGGGCGAGCAGTTCCTCTAGGTGGAAGGGCTTGACAAGGTAGTCGTCGGCACCGGACTCCAGGCCCGAGACCTTGTCCTCCCAGCGTCCCCGCGCGGTGAGGATCAGCACCGGGAAGGCGCGCCCGGCCGCCCGCCAGGCGCGGATGACGTCGATACCGGAGCAGTCCGGAAGGCCGAGGTCGACCACCGCCACGTCGATTGGGTACTCCTCACCGAGATAGCGACCGTCGCGTCCGTTGGCAGCCAGATCCACCGCGTAACCGGCCTCGCGCAACCGCTCCCCGAGTTGCTCGCGGAGTACGTCCTCGTCCTCGACGACCAGCACCCGCATGGATTGCTAGAACACCGCGCCGGTGGCAGCGTCGACACGCACCGTGCGCACGAGGCCGCCTTCGAGCAGGACCTTGACTTCGTAGGTCGCGCCGCGCCCCTGCTCCACTCGACGCACGCCGAGCACCCGCCCGCCGGTGGTGCCACGCGCGATGGCCGCAGCCTGGTCGGCGCCGATGTCGGCCGCCTGCGCCAGCGACCACCTCGCCTCCTGCCGGGCCATGGACTCGGGCGCTGCGACCACCAGAACGCACAGCAGCAGGCAGGCAGTGACAGGCGACATGCGATTCATGATACCCCAGGCACCCTGACGACGAGCCGCGAGGCGGGCACCGCTCATGTGCGAACGGCGCGCCACCGGACGCGAGCGCCATGGCGGCAGGCCGTGGTGATCGCGCGGTCGGCGGCGTCCCCGGAAGGCGATTGGCGGCGGCCGCGTGTCCGGGCTTTCTACAGCCCGGGCACTGAACCGGCTATGAATCGTGCCGCAGTTCCCGCGGCCGATCGTGCTCGAGGGCTGGGATCATCGCGCGCGCCTCTTCGACCCGGTCCGGCTCGACGTCGGCGATGACGTAACCAGGCGCCTCCCCCCCGTCGGCAAGCACCTCGCCCCAGGGATCGACCACCAGCGAATGCCCGTAGGTCGCCCGGCCCCAGGGCCGCACGCCGCATTGGGCCGGAGCGAATACGTAGCAACCGGTCTCGATGGCGCGGGCACGAACGAGCGTGTGCCAGTGCGCGGCACCCGTCTGCCGTGTGAACGCCGCCGGGATGGAAAGAAACCGGGCACCCGCGTGGGCGAGTTGCCGATACAGGTAGGCGAAACGCAGGTCGTAGCAGACGCTCAGGCCGAGGCGGCCCCAGGGCGTATCGGCGATCACTGCCGCTTCGCCGGGCTCCACCGTCGCGGACTCGCGGTAGTTCTCCCCGGAGCGCAGGCGGACATCGAACAGGTGAATCTTGTCGTAGCGGCCACGCACGTGCCCGCTCGGATCGAGCAGCAGAGACCGGTTGCGAATCATGCCGTCGGCGACCCCGCGCACGGCCAGCGAGCCGAGCAGGCACCAGCAGCCGCATTCGCGCGCGAACTCCCGGAACGCCGCGAGCGCGGGGTGGGTGTCTTCGGCGCAGGCGCGCTCGAAGTACAGCTTCTCGCTGGGCTGCAGCGCCGCGAAGTGCTCCGGCAGGAGAACGAACGTGGCGCCCTCGGCGCAGGCCGCGCGGGCAGCGGCGAGGCAGACCGCGACGTTGGCGGTCAGATCGTCCGTCGCGCAGTTCTGAATGCACGCAACCCGCAGCGTCGCGCCCATGTCCGGCTCCGTCGGCATCGAGGTGCCGGGGAGCCTATAGCGCGGCCCGTCCGGGTGCAACGCCGTTCACAAGCGCCGCCGTTCGCAGGTGCAGGAGCCCGCAACGCCGTGAGATGATGCGATCCACAGGTCACGAACCCGTCAGCCACCATGCCAGAGGCCACCGCCAGACCGGTCATCGGCCTGACCACCTACGGCCGGGACTCCGCCAACCGCTTCGACTGTCCGGGCGAGTACGTCGATGCCGTTCGCCGTGCCGGCGCGGTGGCGGTGCTGCTCCCGCCGGGGGAGGCCGACTGCCTCGCCGTCGCCTCGCGGCTCGACGGACTCGTCCTCACCGGGGGCGGCGACATCAACCCCGAGCGCTACGGCGCGACCCGCCATCCCAGTGTGTACTCGGTGGACGACGAACGGGATGCGGCGGAACTCGCGCTCGCGCGCTACGTCCTCGACACCGGCCTGCCCACGCTCGCCATCTGCCGCGGGATGCAGCTGGTCAATGTCCTGCTCGGCGGAACGCTGCACCAGCACGTGCCCGAGGCGCTCGGCGAGCAGGTGATTCACCGCGTGCCGCCGCGCGACGCGACCCAGCACCGCGTCAGCGTCCAGCGCGGCACGCGCGTCGCGGACATCTGTGGATCACTGGAATTCGACTGCGCCTCCTGGCACCACCAGGGGCTGGCGGACGTCGCCTCGGACCTGCAGATCTCCGCCTGGGCACCGGATCTCCTCGTCGAGGCGATCGAGATGCCCGCGCATCCGTGGCTCATCGGGGTGCAGTGGCACCCGGAGCTGACCGCAGCCAGCGATCCGGTACAGCAGAGGCTGTTCGACGGCCTGCGCGCGGCCGCCGCGGGGCGGCGGGCGCTGCGCTGACGCCCGCAGGCGACCTGTGGATCAGGACAACGGGCCGGCCGCGACGACGATCCCGTCCTCGTCAGCGTACAGCCAGGCGCCCGGCGCGAACGTCACGCCGCCGAAGGTGACCGGGCTCTCGCGGCTGCCCTCGCCGTTGCGGACGCTCCGGCGCGGGTTGGCCGCGAGTGCCTTCACCCCCACAGCCTGGGTAGCGAGGACCGCCGAATCGCGGATGCAGCCCCACACGATGATGCCGGCCCAGCCGTTGCGCACTGCCAGTTCGCCGAGTTGATCGCCCACCAGCGCGCAGCGCAGGGACCCGCCGCCGTCGACGACCAGCACGCGGCCCGCGCCTGGCCCCTCGAGCGTCTCCCGCACGAGCTTGTTGTCCTCGAAGACCTTGCAGGTGGCGATCGGGCCGGCGAACCGCCGCCTGCCGCCGAAGTCACGGAACAGCGGCTCGACGACCTGCACGGCGGCGCCGTGGGCGTCAGACAGGTCGGCGGTGGCGAAGGTCGCGTCCATCGGGACATCTCCGGGAGTCCCGGCCGGCGTGGCGCGGGACGTCGCATCAGGTTCGGGGCTTCTTCTGCGGACGCTGCCAGTTTTCGACCGTCACCTGCCGCGCGCGACCGACCGTCAATTGCCCGGCCGGAGCATCGGCGGTGACCGTCGTGCCGGCGCCTATCGTCGCCCCGTCGCCAACCCTGACGGGCGCCACCAGCAGCGTGTCCGAGCCGATGAAGACATCGGCGCCGATGACGGTGCGGCTCTTGTTCACGCCGTCGTAGTTGCAGGTGATCGTGCCCGCACCGACATTGGTCCGCGCGCCGATCTCGGCATCGCCCAGATAGGTGAGATGGTTGGCCTTGGCGCCACGTGCGAGCACGGACTTCTTGATCTCGACGAAATTGCCCACGTGCACGTCGTCGGCAAGACGCGTTTCCGGGCGCAGCCGCGAGAACGGCCCGATGCGCGCGTCGCGCCCGACGACGGCTTCCTCGATCACGCAGTTTGCGAGCACCTGCGTGCCGGCGCCGATCTCGCAGTCGCGCAGGAGCACGTTCGGGCCGATGCGGACCTGGTCGCCGATCACGACGCGTCCCTCGACGATGACGTTCACGTCGATGCTGACGTCGCGCCCGGCCACCAGCTCGCCGCGCAGATCGAACCGCGCCGGGTCGGACAGAGTCACGCCTTCGCGCATCAGGCGTTCGGCTTCCCGGCGCTGGTAGCGACGCTCGATGTCGGCGAGCTGTACCCGGTCGTTGACTCCGAGGGTTTCGTCGACGCTCTCGGGGTTCACGGTACGCACCTCGACGCCCTCGGCGACCGCGAGCGCGACGATGTCGGTCAGGTAGTACTCACCCTGCGCATTGCCCCGATCGACCTTCGCCAGCCAGCGCTTCAGCGCCGCGCCGGCGACGGCCATCATGCCGGTATTGACCTCGCGTATCGTCTGCTCGCGATCGGAGGCGTCCTTCTGCTCGACGATGCGCCGCACGCGCCCGGCGTCATCGCGCACGATCCGGCCGTAGCCGGCCGGATCGTCCAGGTGCGCCGTGAGCAGCGAGAATCCCGACGGGCGGCAGGCGTCGAGCAGACGCGCCAGGGTCTGCGGCCGGATGAGCGGCACGTCGCCGTAGACGATGAGGACGGTATCGTCGTCCCCGACGGCAGGCAGGGCCTGCGCGACCGCATGACCGGTGCCCAGCTGGCGGGCCTGCTCGACCCATTCGGCCTCGACGTGCGCGAGCCTCGCGCGCACCGTCTCGCCGCCGTGACCGTAGACGACGTGCAGCCGGGCCTCGGGGAGGGCACGCGCGGCCAGGCACGCATGTTCGAGCAGCGGACGGCCGGCGAGCGGATGCAGCACCTTGGGCAGCGCGGAACGCATCCGCGTGCCCTGCCCGGCGGCGAGGATCACAACCCGGAGCGCCATCGTGCCGGGCTCCGATCCGGGTTACCGGTTGCGCATCCTGCGGATGGCGGACAGCTGCGCCGCCAGCATCGACAGTTCGCCCTCGACCACCGCAAGTTCCTGCTTGTCCTTGGCGTTGCGCAACGACTCCTGAGCGCGGGCCTGGGCCTCCAGCGCCTTCGCCTCGTCGAGGTCGTGGCCGCGGATCGCGGTATCAGCGAGCACCGTCACGACGCGCGGCTGGACCTCCAGGACCCCGCCGGCCACGAATACCAGCACCTCCTCGCCGCCCGCGGCCGGCCTGATCCGTACCGTCCCGGGCTTGATCCGGGTGATGAGCGGCGTGTGCCGGGGGTAGATGCCGAGTTCCCCCATCTCGCCGGGAAGGACCACGAATTCGGCCTCGCCCGAGTAGACGGCCTCCTCGGCGCTCACGACGTCGACATGCATGGTGCTGGCCACGGGGTTTGCGCCTCTGTGCCTACTTAAGCGTCTTCGCCTTCTCGAACGCTTCCTCGATCGGTCCGACCATGTAGAACGCCTGCTCGGGCAGGTGGTCGCACTCGCCGTTCACGATCATCTTGAAGCCCTTGATGGTATCGGCCAGCGGGACGATCTTGCCCGGGGAGCCGGTGAATACTTCGGCGACGTTGAACGGCTGCGACAGGAACCGCTGAATCTTGCGCGCCCTGGCCACCGCCTGCTTGTCC
>CAYOJP010000046.1:0-19283 GCA_964404305.1 uncultured Gammaproteobacteria bacterium | reverse complement strand
TAATGGGCCTGAACGGTTCGGGCAAATCCACGCTCGCGCACGTGCTGGCCGGCCGCGACGGCTACGAGGTCACGGCCGGCGAGGTCCGCCTCGACGGCGCCGACCTGCTGGCGCTGGCGCCCGAGGAGCGCGCCTGGGCGGGCGTGTTCCTCGCCTTCCAGTACCCGGTCGAGATCCCCGGCGTGAACAACGTCTACCTGCTCAAGGCGGCGCTCAACGCCCGGCGCCGGCACCTGGGACAGCAGGAGCTGGACGCCGCCGACTTCCTCGCGCTGGTGCGCGAGCGGATGAAGCTCGTGAAGCTGGACGACAGCCTGCTGTCGCGCGCGGTGAACGAGGGCTTCTCCGGCGGCGAGAAGAAGCGCAACGAGATCTTCCAGATGGCGGTGCTCGAGCCGCGCCTGGCCATCCTCGACGAGACCGACTCGGGCCTCGACATCGACGCCCTGCGCATCGTCGCCGACGGCGTGAACCACCTGCGCGGCCCGCAGCGCGCCTGCATCCTCGTCACGCACTACCAGCGCCTGCTCGACTACGTCGTGCCGGATCGCGTGCACGTGCTGCTCGGCGGCCGCATCGTGCGCAGCGGCGGCCCGGAGCTGGCGCGCGAGCTCGAGACGCGGGGGTACGACTGGCTGCGCGACGGGGCGCAGGCGGCATGAGCGGCACCGCGTCCGCGCTCGAGACGTACCGCGACGAATTCGCCCGGCTGGCCCCCGGCCTGTCCGGCGCGGGCGGTGCCCGGGCGGCGCGCGCGGCCGCGCTGGAGCAGTTCCTGGCCCGCGGCCTCCCGACGACCCGGGAGGAGGACTGGAAATACACGAACGTCGCCACGCTCGGGCGGCGCGCCTACCCGCTCGCGGCCCGCGCCGACGCGGGCGCGCAGGCCGGCGCGATCGCGCCGCTCCTCATCGAGGGCGCGCACACGCTCGTCTTCCTCGACGGACACCCGGAGCCGGCGCTGTCGCGCGCGGCAGACCTGCCCGCCGGCGCCCGGATCGTATTCATGCGCGAAGCGCTCGCGCGCGGGGAGGACCCGGCCGCGCTGCTCGCGGTTCCCGAAAGCGCATCGTCGTTCGCGCACATGAACGCGGCCCTCGGCCCGGACGGCGTCCTAGTCGAACTGGCGCCCGACTGCGCCATCGAGGCGCCGGTACACCTGCTGTTCGTGGCGACCGGCGCCGCCACCGGGCATGCCCAGTACCCCCGGGTGGTGATCCGCGCGGGCCGCGGCGCGCGCGCAACCGTGATCGAGCACTACGCGGCCACCGGCGAGACCGGCCACCTGACGAGCGCGGTGACGCTCGTCACCCTCGGCGAGGGTTCGGCGATCGACCATTACCGCGTGCAGGAGGAAGCCGCGCAGGCCCATCATGTGGGCCTCGTCGACGCCACACTGCAGGCGTCCAGCCGGCTCGTGCAGCACTCGATCGCCCTGGGCGGCCGCCTCGCGCGGGTGGACGTGCGCGTCCGCCTCGCGGCCGCGGGCGCCGAGGTCATGCTGAACGGCCTGTACTGCGGGCGCGAGCGCCAGCACCTCGACCACCACACCCGCATCGACCACCTGGTGCCGCACACCGCGAGCGACGAACACTACCGCGGCGTACTGGACGGGCATGCGCGCGGCGTGTTCAACGGCAAGGTGGTCGTGCACCCGCAGGCGCAGAAGAGCGTCGCCCACCAGTCGAACCGCAACCTGCTGCTGGCCCCGACCGCGGAGGTCGACACCAAGCCGGAGCTCGAGATCTACGCCGACGACGTGCAGTGCAGCCACGGCGCGACCATCGGCCAGCTCGACGCCGCCGCGCTGTTCTACCTGCGTTCGCGAGGCATCGACGAGCGCACGGCGCGCGGGCTGCTCGTGTACGCGTTCGCCGACGACATAATCGCCCGCGTGACGGTGCCGGCGCTGCGCCGGCGGCTGGAGGCCGCGGTGCTCGGGCGCATGCCCGACGAGCTGCGAATGCGGGAGTTCGTGTGAACGCGGCGAGCGCGACGCAGGCGGCCGACCCGGCGGTCAACCCCTGGCGGGCGCAGTTCCCGATCCTCGAGCGCACGGTGCACGGACGGCGCCTGGCGTACCTCGACAACGCCGCGACCACGCAGAAGCCGTTCGCGGTCCTCGACGCCGAGGCGCACTACTACCGGCACACCAACGCCAACATCCACCGCGGCGTGCACCTGCTCTCGCAGGAGGCCACCACGGCCTACGAGGCGACGCGCGACAAGGTGCGGACCTTTGTCAACGCGGCCGACCGGCGCGAGATCGTATTCGTGCGCGGCACGACCGAGGCTGTGAACCTGGTCGCCCAGGGCTGGGCGCGCCCGCGCCTGACGCCCGGCGACGAGATTCTCATCACGCACATGGAGCACCACGCCAACATCGTGCCCTGGCAGATGGTGTGCCGGCAGACCGGCGCGATCCTGCGGGTGGTGCCCATCACCGACGCGGGCGACCTCGACCTCGACGGCTTCGAGCGCCTGCTGGGCGAGCGCACGAAGGTGTTCGCGGTGGCGCACGTGTCCAACGCGCTCGGTACGGTGAACCCGGTACGGGAGTTGGTGGCGCGCGCGCGCGCTCTCGGCGTGATGACGCTCGTCGACGGCGCCCAGGCCGTCGCGCACATGCCGGTCGACGTGCAGGCGCTCGACTGCGACTTCTACGCATTCTCCGGCCACAAGCTCTACGGGCCGACGGGCATCGGTGCGCTGTACGGGCGCGCCGCGGTGCTGGAGTCGATGCCACCGTGGCAGGGCGGCGGCGACATGATCCGCGAGGTGACCTTCGAGCGCACCACCTACGCAGACATACCCGGCAAGTTCGAGGCCGGCACCCCGAACATCGCCGGCACGATCGGGCTCGGCGCAGCCCTCGACTGGGTGGTTGCCGCCGGACTCACCCGCCTCGGCGAGCACGAGGCCCGGCTGCTGGAGGAGGCGACGGAGCGCGCGCGCGCGCGCAACGACCTGCGCATCATAGGCACGGCGGCGCACAAGGCGGGCGTGCTGTCGTTCGTGATGGACGGCATCCACGCGCATGACCTGGGCACGATCCTCGACAGCGAGGGGGTCGCGGTCCGCGCCGGCCATCATTGCGCCATGCCGGTGATGGACCGCTACGGCGTCCCGGCGACCGCGCGCGCCTCGTTCGCCTGCTACAACACCGCTGCCGACCTCGACGCGCTGTTTGCCGCGCTCGACAAGGCACGGCGGATCATGGGCTAGTCCCGGCGCCGCCGGGACCGCCACGACCGGGAAGCGGCACGCGATGGATCTCGCCGACCTCTACCAGGAAATCATCATCGACCACAACCGCAGCCCGCGGAATTTCCGCGTGCTGGCGCCGGCCACCCATCACGCCGAAGGCTTCAACCCGCTGTGCGGCGACCGGCTGCAGCTGTTCCTGGACGTGCGCGACGGCGTCATCCGGGACGCCGCGTTCCAGGGCTCCGGGTGCGCGATCTCGGTCGCCGCGGCCTCGCTGATGACCGACGCCCTCAAGGGCAGGACGCAGGAGGAGGCGCGCGCGCTGTTCGCAAGCTTCCACGCGCTGGTGACCGGCGAGTCGGGCGAGGCGCCGCCCGAACTCGGCAAGCTGGCGGCGCTGGCGGGCGTGCGCGCCTACCCCTCGCGGGTGAAGTGCGCGACCCTGTGCTGGCACACGCTGCAGTCGGCGCTCGCGGGGCAGAACCGCACGAGCACCGAGTAGCCGGCGACGAATCCTCCGGGGAAGGCCCATGGGCAACGACATCCCTCTCTACGATCCGATCGAGGCGAAGCGCGACTGCGACGCCATCCTCATTCCGCACGGCATGCCGATCACGGTGTCCAAGGGCACGGTCGTGTACGTGACGCAGGCGCTGGGCGGCTCGGTGACGGTGAACGTCAACGGCAACCTCGCCCGCATAGCGGGCAAGGATCTCGACGCGCTCGGCATGCAGCCCGAGACGACCAAGGCAGTCGATCGCGAGGTCAGCCAGGCCGAAGTCGAGGCCCTGGTGTGGGAGCAGCTGCGCTCCTGCTACGACCCGGAGATCCCGATCAACATCGTGGAGCTGGGCCTGGTCTACGAGTGCGTGGTCTCCGCCACCGGGCCGGTCGACGGCCGGCCCGCCTACCGCGTCGACATCCGCATGACCCTGACGGCGCCCGGCTGCGGCATGGGCGACATCCTGGTCGAGGACATCCGCGGCAAGGTGCAGCAGATCCCGCGCGTGGGCGAGGTCAACGTCGATCTCACCTTCGACCCCGTGTGGGACGCGAGCATGATGTCCGAGGCGGCGCGCCTGCAGACCGGCATGCTCTGAGCAGGCCGGCGCATGACGCACTGGACGGCAGTGGGCGCGGCGGACGGAATTCCCCCGGGGGGCCGGCGCAGCGTGGATCTCGACGGCACCCCGGTACTGGTGCTGAACCTGGGCGGCACCTGGTACGCCATCGAGGATCAGTGCAGCCACGACGGCGGCGCGTTCGACGAGGGCCCGGCCGAGGGGGGGGAGATCATGTGCCCGCGCCACGGCGCCCGCTTCTGCCTGCGGACCGGCAACGCGCTGTCGGCACCTGCCTACGAGCCGGTGCTGGTGTTCCCGGTGCGAATCGAGAACGGCATCGTCGAGGTTCGCGACCCGCGCTTCGACACGGGCGTCCCGGAGCCGCCCGACTGACCGCTCAGCGCCAGCGCCACAGCACGCTCACCTGGCCGATGACCCCGTGGTAGGCGTTGCCGCCGCGGGCCTGCGTGTCGTGATAGAGCACGGACGCATCGAGGGCGACGGTCGGGGCGATGGCCAGGTTCGCGCCTGCCTCGACGAGCGCGCTCGTGCCGTCCAGCCGGTAGGCGACCCGGCGGCGTCCGGGAACGGCCAGCGCCTCGTCGGTCGCCGCTGCCTCCGCGATCGCCAGGATGGCCGGGTCGGCGGTCGCCGTGGAGACCACGTCCCCGGTCCGCCACTCCCCGGTACCATACAGCGTCAGGTCCGGACGCCATTCGATATCGACGTCGAGAAACACCCGGTGCTGATCGGTGTCGAACACCCCGGCATCACCGCCGCGGCGCCGCTCGTAACGGTACCCCGCCCGCCCGACGGTGCGCCCGGCGAGCCGGCGCCCGACGACGAGCCCGGTCGCGAGAGTCACGCCGTCGCGCAGATCGCTGTCGTCATGCTCGGCGAGGAGGCTCTCCAGGCTCACCTCGACGAAGCCGGCAGACCCCGGCCCGGGCACGGCCGTGCGCCACGCGCCGCGCAGCGCGAGACTGCTGCGGCCGAGATCGGTCCAGTCGAGGGGCTGGTCGCGGCGCAGGGTGACATCGAGGGTCGCGATTCCATGGCCCGTCCGCCAGGGTCGGCCCACGCGCACCCCGGCGCCTGCCACGCTATCGCCCTCGCGGTCCGCGTCGCGCTGGCTGCGGCCGACGTTATCGTCGTGGACGACGCCGGCATCGGCCTCGACCATGAGGTCCGTGGCGCCCGCGGACGGGGGCAGGCCGAGGACGCCCAAGGCCAGCAAGAGGCGGAGAGGAAGGCAAGCCATGATTCGCACAGGCGTGCGCCCGATTTATCACTTGATACTTTAACTATAGCCTATAACAAATTGTAATTTCATCTATAATTCTTCTTCACCTGTTCACCGGATGGCGCGGAGGCAAGCATGGGGATAGCAAAAGCAGCGGAAGACCCGCGCCGGCGGCGGTTGCTGCAGGCGCTCGCGGCCGGCGTGTTCGCCCTGCCCGGCACCGGTCGCGCCGGGGGTGGCACCGCCACCCGGTCGATCCATCGGCTGGAAGGTCCGGTCACCGTGAACGGCATGGCGGCGACGCTGGCTACGCTCATCCGGCCAGGCGACCGGGTCGAGACGGGGCCGGGCGCGACCGTGGTGTTCGCGGTCGCCGACGACGCCTTCCTGCTGCGCTCGGAGAGCCGCCTCGAGACCGCGGGAAATGCCGCGGTGGACGTGCTGCGCCTGGCCACGGGCCGGCTGCTGTCCGTGTTTGCGCGCCGCAGCCACCGGGTGGAGACCGCCACGGCGACGATCGGCATCCGGGGCACCGGCCTGTATGTCGAGGCGGCGCCGGACCTGACCTACGCCTGCACCTGCTACGGCACGGTCGAACTCGTGTCCACGACCGACCCCGGGCACCGGGAGACGGTCACGACCACCCGCCATGAAGCCCCCCGCTACATCCGGGCCGACGGCGTCATGGAGGCGGCGCCGATGCAGAACCATTCGGACGAGGAACTGGTCATGCTGGAAGCCCTGGTCGGGCGTACCCCGCCCTTCCTGCCCGGGACGGGATACGACAGTCCCCGGCGGCGGCGCTACTGACAGGGGAGGGACGCATCGCCCGGGGCGGCTTTCGACAAAGTTTTCCGCGGCGCGCCAAAACCCTATAATCGCGGCCGGTTTTCTTCCTGAATCAATGGACTTAGCTTAAATGGCCCTCGAGCGCACACTTTCCATCATCAAGCCCGACGCAGTCGCGGGCAACCACATCGGCGCCATCATCGGCCGGTTCGAAGCGAACGGGCTGCGGGTGGCCGCAGCGAAGCTGGCGCGCCTCACCCCGGCCCAGGGCGGCGAATTCTACGCCGTGCACAAGGCCCGGCCCTTCTTCCAGGAACTGGTCGACTTCATCAGCAGCGGCCCGGTGCTGGTCATGGTGCTGGAAGGCGAGAACGCAATCGCCGAAAACAGGCGCATCATGGGCGCCACCAACCCGAAGGAGGCGGCCCCCGGCACGCTGCGCGCCGACTTCGCGAAGAGCATAGGCGAGAACGCCGTGCACGGCTCCGACGGCCCCGACACCGCACGGACCGAGATCGCGTTCTTCTTCGCCGGCAGCGAGTTGCAACCGCGCTTCTGAGCCGATGAACGCGTCCGCGGACAACCTGCTCGAACACGACCGCGCCGGGCTCGAGGCCTGGTTCGTCTCGCGTGGAGAGCAGCGTTTCCGCGGGTTGCAGGTCCTGAAATGGATCCACCAGCAGGGCGTGGGCGACTTCGAGGGCATGTCGAACCTGAGTCGCAGGTTGCGCGACGACCTCGCGGCCAGCGCCTGCGTGCGCGAGCCGGCGGTCGACACCGAGCGCGCCTCGGCCGATGGCACGCGCAAGTGGGTGGTGCGCGTCGACAGCGGCAACTGCGTCGAGACCGTGTTCATACCGGAGGCGGACCGCGGCACGCTGTGCGTGTCCTCGCAGGTGGGCTGCCCGCTCGACTGCAGCTTCTGCTCGACTGGCAGGCAGGGCTTCAACCGCAACCTGTCGGTCGCCGAGATCGTCGGCCAGGTGCGCATCGCGGCCCGCGCGCTGGGCCATCGCGGTCGTTCGCAGCGGGTGATAACGAACGTCGTGCTGATGGGGATGGGCGAACCCCTGCTCAACTTCGACAACGTGGTGAGGGCGATGGACGTCATGATGGACGACAACGCCTACGGCATCGCCCGGCGCAAGGTCACGCTGTCGACCGCGGGCGTGGTGCCGGGCATCGACCGCCTGCGGGACGCCAGCCCCTGCAGCCTGGCGGTATCGCTGCACGCGCCGGTGGACGAATTGCGCGACCGGCTGGTGCCGATCAACCGCAGCTACCCGCTGCAGGAACTGATGGCGGCCTGCCGGCGGTTCGCCGAGCGCGACCGCGGCGCGCCGATCACGTTCGAGTACACGATGCTCGCCGGGGTGAACGACGACCCGGCGCTGGCGCGCGCCCTCGTGCGGCTGCTCTGCGGCGTGCCCGCCAAGGTGAACCTGATTCCGTTCAATCCGTTCCCGGGGGCGCCTTACCGGCGCTCGCCGCAGGCCGACATCGATCGCTTCCGCGACATTCTCTTCGAGGCCGGCATCATGACGATTACGCGCAAGACCCGTGGCGACGACATCGACGCCGCCTGCGGCCAGCTGGTCGGCCGCGTCGAGGCGCGCGGTCGCCGCCGCCGCGAGACCGCCGGGTCGCAGGCATGACGGCATGCCGGACCGGACTCGCCGCCGCGCTGCTCGCCGCGGCGCTCGCCGGCGGTTGCGCCACCCGGCCTCCGGCGGTGCCGAAGGAAGCGGCACAGACGGACAATACGAAGCTCTCCGATATCCACGTGCAGACCGCCGTGGAGTACATGCGCCAGGGCAACTTCGAAACGGCGCTCAACCGGCTCGGCAAGGCGCTCGAATACAACCCGAACAATGCCGCCGCGCATTCCACGCTCGGCATCCTCTACTCGCGCCTCGGTCAGCCGGACAAGGCGGAGAAGCACTACGCGGAGGCGGTGCGAACCGCGCCCGATGACTCCGGGGCGCTGAACAACTACGGGCAGTTCCTGTGCTCGCAGGGCCGGCATGCGGAGGCGCTCGCCCTGTTCGACCGGGCGGTCGCCAATCCTCTGTACCGCACACCGGCCGTCGCCCAGACCAACGCGGGCACGTGTGCCCTGGAAGCCGGCGACCCGGCTACCGCCGAGACCAGGCTGCGCGCGGCGCTGCAGTCCGATCCGAAGTTCGCGCCCGCTCTCATGCAGATGGCGCGCGTGTCCTTCGACAAGGCCGAGCACCTCTCGGCGCGGGCCTACCTGCAGCGCTACCTCGAGGTGGCCAAGCCCACCGCCGCCAGCCTGTGGCTCGGAGTGCGCATAGAGCGCGCGCTCGGCAATACCGACGGCGCGTCGAGCCACGCCCTGGCCCTGCGGTCGCGTTTCCCGGACTCGGAAGAGACGCGCCTCCTGAACGAGTCCAGTCAGCAGTGAACGCCCCGGCCCCGCGAGCCACCGAACCGGCCGTCGCCGGCACGCCGGGCGAAGCGCTGCGCGCGGCGCGCGAGGCCCGGGGGCTGACCGTGGAAGCCGTGGCCGCCCAGTTGCGACTGGAACCCCCCACCGTCATGGCGCTCGAGACCGGGCGCAGCGAAGCGCTGCCCGGACCGGCCTACGCACGCGGCTACGTACGCAGCTACGCCCGCCTGGTCGGGCTCGATCCAGCGCTCCTGCTGGAGCGGTTCGACATCGGCGCCGACGCCGCACCGCCGGCGCTGAAGCCGATGGCGGGGCGCCGGCGGCCGCAGGCCCGCAGCGGCGACCGGCCGGTGAAGCTGGTGACCTACCTGCTGGCCGCCGCCATCGTCGTGCTGCCGGTGTTGTGGTGGCAGTCCCGGCAGGCCGGCGCGCCGCTGCCGGGATTCGACAGCCTGCCCGGCCTCGGCTTCGACGACCCGGCCCCGACGCCGGTCGCGGCGCCGGCGCCGGCGGTCGCGATGCCCTCCACGCTCGGCTATGCCTATCCGGTGATCGCGCATCCGGACGGGCCGCTGGCCCCGGCTGCGACCGGCACGCTCGCGCCGGCTGCGACCTTGCCGGCGGGCCCGCTTCCGGCCCCGCCGCCGTCCGAGCCGGGCATGTTCCCGGGCGCCGTCGCGCCCGGCGCGCCGGCGGGCACGTTGCCCGCCGTGGCGCAGGTGGCGGTCGTCGCCGGCAAGCCGCTCGTGCTCGGCTTCGACGGCGAGTCCTGGGTGGAGGTCTACGATGCCGCGGGCGCGAGGCTCTACTTCAATCGTGCGCGCGCCGGCCAGACCCTCGAGCTCGACGGCACACCGCCGCTGCGCCTGCTGCTCGGCAATGCCGCCGCGGTGCGGCTGCGCTGGCAGGGCGCGGATCTGGACCTCGCGCCGTGGACGAACGAGGGCGTCGCCCGCCTGACGCTGGGCGCAAGCGGCGCCGGCGCGCCGTGAGCGTCCGTCCTTCCCCCGCCCGTCCCCGTCGTCGATGACCCAGTCGCTGCAGGCAGTACGCGGGATGAAGGACATCCTGCCGGCGGAGTCGCCTGCGTGGCGACGGCTGGAAGAGACGGCACGCGGCGTGCTCGAACGCTACGGCTATCGCGAGATCCGCCTGCCGCTCGTCGAGTCGACCGCCCTGTTCGACCGTGCGATAGGCGACGTCACCGACATCGTCGAGAAGGAGATGTACACCTTCATCGACCGCAACGGCGACAGCCTGTCGCTGCGGCCGGAGGGCACGGCGGGTTGCGTGCGCGCGGGTCTCGAGCACGGCCTGCTGCACAACCAGTCGCAGCGCCTGTGGTACTCCGGGCCGATGTTCCGGCACGAGAAACCCCAGAAGGGCCGCTACCGGCAGTTCCACCAGATCGGCGCCGAGGCGTTCGGCCTCGCCGGCCCCGACGTGGATGCCGAGATGATCGCGATGACCGCGCGCCTGTGGCACGAGCTGGGGCTCGACGGCCTGACACTGGAGCTGAACTCCCTGGGCACCACCGCCGCGCGCGCCGCCTATCGCGAGGAGCTGCGCTGCTGGTTCAGCGAGCGGCGCGACGCCCTCGACGAGGACAGCCGGCGCCGGCTCGAGCGCAATCCGATGCGCATCCTCGACAGCAAGAACCCGGCGCTCGCCGAACTGATCGCGCAGGCGCCGGCGCTCGAGAGTTCCCTCGATGCGGAATCGCGCGAGCACTTCGACCGGGTACAGGCCCTGCTGGCTGCGGCCGGCATCCCGTTCCGGCTCAATCCGCGCCTCGTGCGCGGCCTCGACTACTACACCCGCACGGTGTTCGAGTGGACCACGACCTCCCTGGGCGCGCAGGGCACGGTCTGCGCGGGCGGGCGCTACGATGGCCTGGTCGAGCAGTTCGGGGGCCGACCCACGCCCGCCTTCGGCTTCGCGATGGGCCTCGAGCGACTGGTCGCGCTCCTCGGCTACGCCACTTCGGACGCCGCCACCGACGTCTACGTGGTGGCAGTCGGGGACCGGGCCTTCACGGCCGCCTTCGCGCTCGCCGAACGGCTGCGCCACGCCCTCCCCGCCCTGCGGCTCGAGCTGGGCTGCGGCGGCGGCAGTTTCAAGTCCCAGTTCAAGCGCGCCGACCGGTCCGGGGCGCGGATCGCGCTCGTGCTGGGCGACGACGAGGCAGCCGCCGGCACCGTCACGGCCAAGTTCCTGCGCCGGGAGTCGCCGCAGGCGACGGTGGCGCTGGCCGATCTGCCGCAGGCGCTGCCGCGCCTGCTGGCGCAGGACCGGGGCTGAACACCCGGCAGGTATAATCGCGGTTTGCGACTGTCCCCGGGGCGTACGCCCCGGGTGACGCGCGGCCGCGCCTTGAGGAGATGCCAGGTGGATGTCTACGCGAGTGAACGGGAGCAGATCGACGCCATCAAGCGGTGGTGGAGCGAGAACGGCACCGCCGTCGTCGTCGGCTTGACCGTCGGCCTGGGCGGCCTGTTCGGCTGGCAGTACTGGAAGGCCCGCGAGGCGACCCGTGCCGAAGTCGCGTCGATCGGATTCCAGGACCTGGTGGCCCGCATGCTGGAAGGCGAGTCCGCCCGCGCCACCGGGATCGGCGAGAAGCTCCTCACCGACCATTCCGACAGCGCCTACGCCGTGCTCGCCGCCTTTGCGCTCGCGCGCAGCTCGGTCGAGGCGGGCAAGCTCGACGCCGCGCGCGCGCAGCTCGAGTGGATCGTGGCCAACGCCGGGATCCCCGAGTTCGTGGATATCGCGCGGGTTCGGCTCGCGCGCATCCTGCTCGCCGAAGGCAAGCCCGACGAAGCCGCAAGCCGGCTCGAGGGACTCGACCGCCTCAAGGACGATGCCGGCTACCACGAGTTGCGCGGTGACGTGCTGCTCGCGCAGGGCAGGCGCGGGGACGCTCGCGCCGCCTACGTGCGCGCCCTCGACGTCGCCACCGCCCAGCGCGCCGACACCGCGCTCATCGAGATGAAGATCGACGATCTTGCCGAAGCGTCGCCGGCGACCGCCTCCGGAGCCGGCACCTCGCAATGATCCGCCTTCTCGCCTTCGCGCTCGCCCTTGCGGTCGGCGGCTGCACCACCCTCAAGGAGGAGATGGGCACGCTCCTCGCCGACGACGACACCGCCGAGCCGCCGACCCCGCTCGTCGAGTTCACGCCGCTGCTGCAGGTCTCGCGCGTGTGGGCGCGCGGCCTGGGCAGCGGCACGGACGATCTGTTCGTCAATCTCGCGCCGGTGGCGGACGCCGGCACCGTGTACGGCGCCGAGCGCGATGGCGAGGTGACCGCGATCGCGATCGACGGCGGCTCGACGGTGTGGGAGTCCGACACCGACGCGCGCCTGTCCGGCGGCCCGGGCGTGGGCGACGGCCTAGTGCTCGTGGGCTCGACCGACGGCGAGCTGATCGCGCTGGAGCAGGGCAGCGGCGACGAGCGCTGGCGCGCGCAGGTCTCGAGCGAAGTGCTGGCGGCGCCGCAGGCGAAGGACGGCATCGTGGTCGTGCGCACCGGCGACGGCAAGCTCGCCGGACTGTCCGGCGACACCGGCCGGCGCGTGTGGGTCTACGACCGCACCGTACCCGTGCTCACGCTGCGCGGCACGAGCCCGCCCGTGCTGGTCGACGACTACGTCATCGCGGGCTTCGACAACGGCCGCCTGGTCGCGCTCGAACTGCGCACCGGCAGGCTCCTGTGGGAGCAGCAGGTCGCAGTGCCCCGGGGCCGATCCGATCTGGAGCGCATGGTGGACATCGACGCGCCACCGGTCGTGGTCGACGGGACGGTCTACGTCGCCACGTTCCAGGGGCGGGTTGCGGCCCTGACGCTCGCCACGGGCGAGATCGAGTGGTCCCGCGACATCTCGTCGGCCACCGGGCTCGCGATCGAAAACGAGGCCGTGTACGTAAGCGACGAGCACGGCGTGGTGTGGTCGCTCGACCGCCGCAGCGGCGCGTCGATCTGGAAGCAGGAGAACCTCAAGGCCCGCTCCCTGACCGGGCCGGCCTCCCTCGCCGGCTACGTCGTCGTCGGCGATCTGGAGGGCTACCTGCACTGGCTGCGCAGCACCGACGGCGAGTTCGCCGCGCGCGCGCAGATCGACAACTCCAAGCTGCTCGCGCCGCCGATCATCGCCAACGGGATGCTGATCGGTTACAGCTCCGAGGGCGAGCTGGCGGCATACGCCGTCCAGTGACGGCAGCGCCCCGGCGGGGCGCAAGGGAGCCCGCATGCAGCCCGTGTTCGCCATCGTCGGGCGCCCGAACGTCGGCAAGTCCACGCTCTTCAACCAGCTCACCCGCAGCCGCGACGCACTGGTCGCTGACGTCCCGGGACTGACCCGCGATCGCGTCGCCGGCCTCGGCCGCGCCGGCACGCGGCCGTTCATCGTGTTCGACACCGGCGGCCTGGGCAACGACGAGGATCTGCTGCAGGAGCAGGTCGCCGCGCAGGCCTACCGCGCGGCCGCCGAAGCCGACCGGATCCTGTTCGTGGTCGACGCCCGGGCGGGCCTGACCGGCGCCGATCGCGACATCGCCGAGCGGCTGCGCGCGCTCGGTCACCCGGTAATCGTGGTAGTGAACAAGGCGGAAGGGCACGACGCCGACGTCGCCTGCGCCGACTTCCACGCACTCGGACTCGGCGCGCCGGTCGCGGTGAGCGCGGCGCATCGCGTGGGCCTGGACCATCTCGTCGAGCGCGCCTTCGAGGGCCTGCCACCGGAAACGGAGCCGGAAGGCGACGTCGGGGGCTCCAGGCCGATCAAGGTCACCGTGATCGGCCGGCCGAACGTGGGCAAGTCGACGCTCGTGAACCGCATGCTCGGTGAGCAGCGCGTACTGGTGGCTGACCTGCCCGGCACGACGCGCGACCGCATTGCCATCCCCTTCGAACGCGACGGCGTGCAGTACGTGCTGTACGACACCGCCGGCGTGCGGCGCCGCGCGCGGGTCGTGGAGACCATCGAGAAGCTCTCGATCGTCAAGGCGCTCGAGGGCCTCGCCGAGGCCGAGGTCGCGATACTCGTGCTCGATGCGCACGAAGGCGTCACCGAGCAGGACGCCTCGCTCCTGGGCCTCGCGCTGGAGCGCGGCTGCGGCCTGCTCCTGGCCATCAACAAGTGGGACGGCCTGTCGGACCAGGACCGCACGCGCGTGCAGTCCGAACTCGACCGGCGCCTGGACTTCGTCGACTACGCGCCGCGGCACTACATCTCGGCGCTGCACGGCAGCGGCGTAGGCAACCTGTTCCCGGCGATCCGCACCGTGCACGCATCCGCGTTCATCGAGGCCTCGCCGTCCGCCATCACCGCGATCCTCGAGCACGCGGTGAGCGCCCACCAGCCGCCGCTCGTGAAGGGGCGGCGCGTGAAGCTGCGCTACGCGCACTTGGGCGGGAGCAACCCGCCGCGCGTGATCATCCACGGCAGCCAGGTGAACGAACTGCCGACGTCGTACCGGCGCTACCTGGAGCGCGTGTACCGCGAGGCCCTGCGCCTGACCGGCACGCCGGTGCGCATCGAGTTCCGCCAGGGCAAGAACCCCTATGCCGGCAAGCGCAATCCGCTCACCACGCGCCAGGTGGCCAAGCGCCGCCGGCTGATGAAGCACGTGAAGAAGTAGCTACGCCCGGCGCGGGGGCCGGGAGCGTGTGCCGCGACCGTGAGCGCGCAGGGATGCGCGCGACGGAAGCGTACATGGACGTACTCGAGCGAGTCGCGGGACATGCTCCCGGCCCCCGCGCCGACCGCGTGCGCCGGCGTCGAGGCCGCGCGATTCAGACCTCCAGCCAGCCCAGGCCCGCGTCCTGCGTCGCGATCTGCACCCAGTCCGGCGCGCAGCCCAGTGCCTCGGCGGCGGCGGCGCGCGCGAGTGCCGGCGTGTTGTTGCGCTCGGACAGATGCGCGGCGACGAGGTGCTTGAGCCCGGCCGTTTCCACCGCCCGCAGCAGCTCCGCCGACTGCCGGTTGCTCAGGTGCCCCCAGTCGCCGGCGATGCGGTTCTTCACCGCGGGCGGATAGGGACATCCCGCCAGCCGCTCCGCGTCATGATTGAACTCCAGCAGCAGCGCCGCGCAGCCGTCCAGTCGCCGGCAAACGTACGGCGTGACACTGCCGACGTCGGTAACCACGCCGAGCCGGTGCATGCCGTCGCCGAAGACGAACTGGCACGGTTCGCGCGCATCGTGCGGAACCGCGAGCGGCTCGATGCGCAGGTCGCGGAATTCGAAAGGGGTATGCGGGCAGATACGCGTCGGCCCCGGCAATTCTCCCAGGTCCGTGGCGGCGGCTGCCAGCGTGCCGGCGGTGGCGAGCACCGCGATGCCGTAGCGGCGCGCAAGCGCGCCGACGCCCCCGACGTGGTCGCCGTGCTCGTGGGTGACGAGGATGGCGTCGATTCGGGCCGGATCCATGCCCAGCCGACCGAGCCGGCGCTCGGTCTCGCGCAGCGAGAAACCGCAGTCCACCAGGACGGTGGTGGCGCCGTTCGCGACCAGCGTGCCATTGCCGCGACTGCCGCTGCCAAGCGAGGCGAAGCGCATGCCGTCAGACCGGCGCGCCGGCGCTCAGAGGAGCTTCCCGAGTTCCTCGTGCAGACGCATTATCAACTGGCCGGCGCCGGCACTCGTGTCCCACTGGCCGCCGTCGTCGAGTATCGCTATTTCGGTCTGGTTGCCGACGCCGGTGAGGCTCAGACGGTACTTGCCGTCGTCGCCGTCCTTCCAGAAGGCGAGCTTGGACCACATGCCCTTCTTGCCCGATTCGGCCGGCAGGCCCGCCATCTGCACCTCGTAGACGCCTCGCGACTGATCGGCCTGCTGCACCTGCGCCCCCAGCCGGCCCAGCGCCTGCGCGGTGCTGCGCCACGTGCCGGCGAAATCCTGGCGCACGGCGATGTAGAGCTTGCCCTCGCCGGCGTTGACCAGTTCGACCTTGTCGTTGCCCGACGGCGCGATCATTTCCCCCGCCGGCGCCGGTGCCGCTCCGGGCGCCGGAGCGGCCGGCGCGACGGCCTGCTGCCCGGTCACGCCGAGGGCGGCGCGCAGGCTGTTCGCGATCCCGGCCGCGAATTCCGGCTGCGAGTCGCGCGGCTTCCAGACCACGTCCTCGCCCTGCGGGACGAGCTGCTCCCCGACGTGGGAGATGTACAGGGCGGTGGTGCCCGGATCGTCGCCGGGCTCGGCGATGACCTTGAACTTGTCGCGGACGAGTTCCTCGCTGTTCTCGTTCCAGCCGGTCTCGAGGACGCCCAGCTCGCCGTCGTCGATCTCGAGTTTCCAGCCCTCGCCCTTGAAGTACTCGCGGACCTTCGGCCAGACCAGGCCCTGCGATTCGCCGACGATCACGAGCTGCTCGTTCTCGAGCTTCTTCAGCGCCGCGTCGCCCGCCGTCGCAATTTCCTTCTGCTTGCGCTGCTCGGTGACACGTTCCTGGTAGGTCGAGAACGTGGCCGCCTCGCCGCCCTCCGGGATGGTCATGCGATCCCTGATGGCGTCGGTCGTGAGATCCGGCGGCACCTCCAGGTCCGGCATCGGCTGGCTCTTGCGGTACTCGGTGCGCTTGTCCGGGAGCACCTCGTCGAGCTTGGGCACCACGCGGCTGCAGCCGGCGACACCGACGACGGCCAGGGCCGTCAGGAGCAGTAGGCTGCGTGACATCGGGATTTCGTACCTCGTGAGTCTGATCATCGGTGCGCTCTCAGGCGCGGCAGGCCACGCCGGCCCGGGCCATGGCGGCGCGCACCCGGGCCTCGCAGCCCTCGGCCAGCCAGGTGAGAGGCAGCCGGATACCGGCCTGGATGAGGCCCATGCGCTCCAGCGCCCATTTCGACGGAATCGGATTCGACTCCGCGAACAACTCGACGTGCAGACCCGCCAGTCGCGCATCCAGTTCCGCGGCACCCGCGACGTCACCGGCCAGCGCCCGCATGCACATGTCGTGCATCGGCCCCGGGGCGACGTTGGCGGTCACCGAAATGACGCCCCGGCCGCCGGCGAGGATGAACTCGCGCGCCGTCGCGTCGTCACCGCTCAGCAGGAGGAAGTCCTCGCCGCACAGCCGGCGCAGTTCGGACACTCGGGCGACCTCCCCGGTCGCCTCCTTGACCCCGACGATATTGGGCACCTGCGCCAGTCGCGCAATCGTCGCCGGGAGCATGTCGCAGGCCGTGCGGCCCGGCACGTTGTAGAGGATCTGCGGTGTGGGCACCGCCTCGGCCACCGCCCGGAAGTGCCGGTACAGGCCCTCCTGCGTCGGCTTGTTGTAGTAGGGAGTGACGAGCAGGCAGGCGTCCGCGCCGGCCTCGCGGGCAGCGCGCGTGAGGGCGATGGCCTCGGTCGTGGAGTTGGCCCCGGTGCCGGCGATGACGGGCACCCGGCCGGCGGCCCGCGCGATCACGCGGCGGATGACCTCCACGTGCTCGGTCTCGTCGAGGGTCGCAGACTCACCGGTGGTGCCCACCGCGACCAGCCCGTCGGTGCCCGCGGCGAGATGGAAATCGACCAGCGCGTCGAGCGCGGCGAAATCGACCGGCGTATCCGGGGTGACGCCCGCGCGCATCGGCGTGACGAGCGCGACGAGGCTGCCGGAAAACGATGGCGCAGTCATCCTACTTCCTTGAAATTCAAATAGTTATTTTAACGCTACCGCGCGAGTGGGACAACCCCGCCGCGCCCTGCGGGAGGCCGCTGACGACCGCCATTCCGCTGTGCCCGGGAACGATGCACAATGGCCGGACATGACGGCGCTCACCTTTCGCGCGGCGTCGCGCGCCCGCTTCCGCAACCCTCGACCGTATGCCTCCGGCAGGCACCGCTCGACCCGACGCCGCTGGCGCGGGGCGGGCGCGATCCTACCGCGTTCACAGCACACGGGGAAAACCGCCTGGAACCGATGAAACCGCCCCGCACTTCCGACGCCCAGGCCCCGGCCGCCGCACAGATGCAGAATTTTCTCGTCATCACGGCCGTCGGCGGCAGCCAGCCGGGTCTCGTGGACGCCTGTGCCAGCGCGGTCCGCGACGCGGGTTGCAATCTGCTCGACAGCCGCATGACCGTCCTCGGCAGCGAGTTCGCGCTGATCATGCTCGTGGCCGGCACCTGGAACGCCATCGTCAAGCTCGAGGACAGCCTGCCGCGGCTGGAGAAGAAGCACCGCCTGCACGTGTTCGCCAAGCGCACCACGCCGCGCGCGCCGGCGACCAATCTCATGCCCTACGCCATCGAGGTCGTCTCCAGCGATCGCGCGGGCATCGTCGCCGACGTCGCGCAATTCTTCAGCACCCGCGACATCAACGTGGAGGACATGCACACCGCGGCCTACCCGGCGGCCCACACCGGCACGCCGATGTTCTCGCTGCACCTGACCATCAGCGTGCCGACCGACACGTCCATCGCGGCGCTGCGCGGGGAGTTCCTCGAGTTCTGCGACCAGTTGAACCTCGACGCCATCATGGAGCCGGTCAAGTGAGCGCGGTCCGGTCCGCCGGTTCCGCGCCTTGACCGCCGCCCTCGACAGCCCCGCCTCCGCCGCCATCGCGGTCGCCGCCGGTGCGCGCCGGCTGTTCGTGCTCGACACCAACGTGCTGATGCACGACCCCGCCGCACTGTTCCGCTTCCAGGAACACGACGTGTTCCTGCCGATGATGGTGCTCGAGGAGCTCGACGCGGCGAAGAAGGGCATCTCGGAGGTCGCGCGCAACGCCCGCCAGGTCAGCCGCTTCCTCGACGACCTCATCGGCGGAGCCGATCGCGATCGCATCGAGCAGGGGCTTGCGCTGCCGGTGCCGGCCAACGGCGCCGCCCATGGCGGCGCGCCGACCGGCCGGCTGTACCTGCAGACCCGCTTCCTGCCGGCCGAACTGCCCGAGCTGCTCCCGGGCAACACGCCGGACAACAGCATCCTGCGCACCACCATCGCGCTGCGCGCCGCGCACGCCGACAAGACGGTCACGCTGGTGTCCAAGGACATCAACCTGCGCATCAAGGCGCGGCTGCTCGGGCTGTCGGCCGAGGACTACTACAACGACAAGGTCCTCGACGACGTCAACCTCCTGTACAGCGGCATCGAGCGGCTGCCCGACGACTTCTGGGAGACGCAGGCGCAGGAGGTGGAATGCTGGCAGGAGACCGACCGCACGTACTACCGGATCCGCGGGGAGTTCGCGGCGTCCTGCTATCCGAACGAGTGCCTGTACCAGGAGGAGGGGCGCGGCTTCGAGGGCCTGGTGCGGCGCCTCGAACCCGGCGCGGTGGTGGTCGAACGCGCGTTCGATTACCGCAGCGCCAAGCACGCGGTATGGGGCATCGCGGCGCGCAACCGCGAGCAGAATTTCGCCCTCAATCTCCTGCTCGATCCGGACATCGACTTCGTCACGCTGATGGGCACGGCCGGTACCGGCAAGACGCTGCTCGCACTGGCCGCGGGCCTCACGCAGACGATGGAGCACCAGATCTACCGCGAGATCGTGATGACGCGCGTCACCGTCCCGGTCGGCGAGGACATCGGCTTCCTGCCCGGCACCGAGGAGGAGAAGATGACGCCGTGGA